>NZ_CP046103.1:1562002-1874402 GCF_009707325.1 Pseudomonas sp. IB20
GCCCAGGCCGTTGATCATGGTGGTGTGCGAGTCGGTGCCCACCAGTGTGTCGGGGAAGGCATAGGTGCGGCCGTCTTCGTCCTTGGTCCACACGGTGCGGCCGAGGTATTCAAGGTTGACTTGGTGGCAGATGCCGGTGCCCGGCGGCACCACGCTGAAGTTATCGAAGGCACTTTGGCCCCAACGCAGGAAGGCGTAGCGTTCGCCGTTACGCTGCATTTCGATGTCGACGTTTTGCTCGAAGGCGCTGCTGGTGCCGAACTTGTCGACCATCACCGAGTGGTCGATGACCAAATCCACGGGAGACAACGGGTTGATGCGCTGCGGGTCGCCACCGGCCTTGGCCACGGCGGCGCGCATGGCGGCCAGGTCGACCACGGCAGGTACGCCGGTAAAGTCTTGCATCAGTACCCGGGCTGGGCGGTATTGAATCTCGCGGTCGGACCGGCGCTCTTTGAGCCAGGCGGCGATGGCCTTGAGGTCGGTGCCGGTGACGGTCTTGGCGTCTTCCCAGCGCAGCAGGTTTTCCAGCAGCACCTTGAGGGACATCGGCAGCTTATCCAGGTCACCCAGGCTCTTGGCCGCTTCGGGCAAGCTGAAGTAATGGTAGGTCTTGGCGTCAATTTGCAGGGTTTTAAGGGTTCTCAGGCTATCAAGGGATGGCATTACATGACTCCTTATGGTCCGCACGGCTACGGACCTGACGGGACGAACAGAGCGTTCAACTTAGCCCTGTTTTCATTAGCAGGCTAATAACTGGACTCTATCGTTAAGTCCAAGGTTCCGAACTCGGCTATCATGCGCGCGTTTTCATGACAGGTAGTGCGATAGCGCAATGCCGGTTGAGTCACCAGGAGAGTTGATGAACACCCTTTTTATGCACTGCCGCCCGGGTTTTGAAGGCGAAGTCTGTTCCGAGATCGCGGAACACGCCGCGCGCCTGAACGTTTCCGGCTATGCCAAGACCAAGACCGGCAGCGCCTGCGCCGAATTTGTCTGCACCGAAGAAGACGGCGCCCAGCGCCTGATGCACGGCCAGCGCTTTGCCGAGCTGATCTTCCCAAGGCAGTGGGCGCGCGGGGTGTTTATCGACCTGCCGGAAACCGACCGCATCAGTGTGATCCTCGCCCACCTGCAAGGCTTCCCGCTGTGCGGCAGCCTGTGGCTGGAGATGGTCGACACCAATGACGGCAAGGAACTGTCGAACTTCTGCAAGAAATTCGAAGTGCACCTGCGCAAAGCCTTGTTGAATGCCGGCAAGCTGATTGACGACCCGAGCAAGCCGCGCCTGCTGCTGACCTTCAAGAGCGGTCGCGAAGTGTTCATGGGCCTGGCCGAGTCGAACAACTCGGCGATGTGGCCGATGGGCATCCCGCGCCTCAAGTTCCCGCGTGACGCACCTAGCCGTTCGACCTTGAAGCTGGAAGAGGCCTGGCACCACTTCATCCCCCGCGACCAGTGGGACGAGCGCCTGCACGGCGACATGACCGGCGTTGACCTCGGCGCAGCCCCCGGCGGCTGGACCTGGCAATTGGTCAACCGTGGCATGCTGGTGACCGCCATCGATAACGGCCCGATGGCCGAAAGCCTCATGGACACGGGACTTGTGCAGCATTTGATGGCCGACGGCTTCACCTTCGTGCCCAAGCAGCCGGTGGATTGGATGGTCTGCGATATCGTCGAGAAGCCGGCGCGTAACGCGGCGCTGCTGGAAACCTGGATCGGCGAGGGCTATTGCCGTGAGGCAGTGGTGAACCTGAAGTTGCCGATGAAGCAGCGTTACGCCGAGGTGAAACGCCTGCTGGAGCGCATTGAAGAAGGCTTCAAGGCGCGTGGCATTCGTGTTGAGATCGGCTGCAAGCAGCTGTACCACGACCGTGAGGAAGTGACGTGCCATTTGCGTCGGCTGGTGGATGTGAAGAAACCTAAGGCCCGCTGAGTTCTAAGGGCTAATGTGGGAGCTGGCTTGCCTGCGATAGCGGTATAACAGTAGACGTCTATGTTGAATGTGCCCCGGTCATCGCGGGCAAGCCCGCTCCCACAGTGATCGGGCCAGTTTCAGGAGTGAACTATGAGTGTTGATTTACCTGTCGACGGTACGCTCGACGCTACCGGCCTCAACTGCCCGGAACCGGTGATGATGCTGCACCAACACATCCGCGACCTGCCGCCCGGCGGTTTGCTCAAGGTCATCGCGACCGACCCGTCGACCCGTCGCGATATTCCCAAGTTTTGCGTGTTCCTGGACCACGAGCTGGTGGATCAGCAGGAGCAGGCCGGTACGTACCTGTACTGGATTCGCAAGAAGGTCGATTAAGCCAGCGCCGCAACGTGGCGAATCCGCCGGCGCGCGCTGCGTGCCAGGCGGATCACCAGCATCGCGGCGGCGCAGCTCAAGCCCACGATCAGCCCCTGCCACAAGCCACTCGGGCCCCTGGCGGCGCCCAGCCAGTCGGTCAGCCCCAGGGCGTAACCCACCGGCAGCCCCACACCCCAGTAAGCAAACAAGGTCAGCACCATGGTCACCCGTGTGTCCTGGTAGCCGCGTAACGCGCCGGCGGCCGTGACCTGGATCGCGTCGGAAAACTGGAACAGCGCGGCAAACACAATCAGCATCGACGCCACGTGAATCACCAGCGGGTCCGGCGTGTAGATCGTCGCAATCTGCTCGCGAAACAGTAGCATCAGGCTGCACGACAGGCAGGCGTAGGTCAGTGCCGTACCCATGCCGACCCCGGCGGCAAAGCGCGCTTCACGCGGCTCGCCACGGCCCAGGGCTTGGCCAACACGCACGGTCACGGCCATGCTCAGCGAGTAAGGGATCATGAATACCAGCGAGCTGAAGTTCAGCGCGATCTGGTGGCCGGCCACCACGTTGGCACCCAGGCTGCCGATCAGCAGGGCGATCACCGCAAAGATGCTGGATTCGGCAAATACCGCGATGCCAATCGGCAGGCCGATGCTCAGCACGCGCTTGATCACCGACCATTTTGGCCAGTCGAAGCGCTTGAACAACTCGCTGCTCTGGTAAGCCGGCGCCCAGCGAGTCCAGGCGGCCAGGCCGAGCATCATCACCCACATCACAATCGCCGTGGCCCAGCCACAGCCCACGCCGCCCATGGCCGGCACGCCGAAATGGCCATAGATGAACACGTAGTTCAGCGGAATATTCAGCGCCAGCCCGCACAGGCCCATGACCATGCTCGGCCGCGTTCGGCCCAGGCCATCACTGAAGCAGCGAAACACGTAATACAGAGCGATGGCGGGCATGCCGGAAGCGATGCCGTGCAAGTAGGCCATGCAGGGTTTGATCAGCTCGGGGTCGACGTTCATCGCATGCAGGATCGGCTCGGCGCTGACCAGCATCAGCAGCGCGGTGAGCCCGACCACCACGGCCAGCCACAAGGATTGGCGCACCAGCGGGCCAATCTCGGTGTGGCGGCCGGCGCCGAAGTGTTGGGCGACTTTCGGCGTGGTGGCCAGCAAGGTGCCGGTCATCAGCAGGTACACCGGAATCCAGATCGAGTTACCCAGGGCCACCGCCGCCAGGTCCCGAGGGCTTACACGCCCGGCCATCACCGCATCGACGAAGCCCATGGCGGTGGTCGCGAGCTGGCCGATCATGATCGGCAGGGCCAGGGTCAGCAGGCTGCGCACCTCACGGTTGACGCGGGCGGGGCGGGAGAGGGCGGCGGTGGCGGTGTTCACGTGCGGCTGTCCAGTAAAAGAGTTGCAAAGGACGGCGAAGTCTACGCGCTGACGCACGGGTCAGGAAAAAACCTGTGTTAGGGATTTGTAAGCGATCTTCAGGCAGGCGCTGAACCCCTGTGGGAGCTGGGCTTGCCCGCGATAGCATCATCTCGGTATAGCTGATAGACCGTGGTGTCTGCATCGCAGGCAGCCGCTCCCACAAGCACTGCCCACCTGGCATCTGCGGTGTTACACAGATCGCATCCCTGTACACTGCTGGTCCGCGAAAGGAGCCTGCCATGTTGATTGTTGCCGACGAAAATATCCCGCTGCTCGATGCATTCTTCGAAGGGTTTGGCGAGATTCGCCGGGTGCCCGGCCGTTCCATCGACCGCGCCACGGTCGAGCAGGCCGATGTGCTGCTGGTGCGTTCGGTGACCAACGTCAACCGCGCGTTGTTGGAAGGCACAAAGGTACGCTTTGTCGGCACGTGCACCATCGGCACCGATCATTTGGACCTGGATTACTTCAAACAGGCCGGCATCAGTTGGTCCAGCGCGCCCGGCTGTAACGCGCGCGGCGTGGTGGACTATGTGCTGGGCAGCCTGCAGACCCTGGCTGAGATCGAGGGCGCCGACCTGAATCAGCGTACCTACGGCGTTGTCGGTGCCGGTGAAGTGGGCGGGCGGTTGGTCAAGGTGCTCAAGGGCCTGGGCTGGAACGTGCTGGTGTGCGACCCGCCGCGCCAGATTGCCGAAGACGGTGATTACGTCAGCCTGGAGCAGATCATCCAGCAGTGCGACGTGATCAGCCTGCACACGCCGCTGACCAAATCCGGCAACGGCTGCACTTGGCACTTATTCGATCGCGAGCGGCTCAACCGCCTCAAGCCCGGCACCTGGCTGATCAACGCCAGCCGCGGCCCGGTGGTGGACAACGCTGCGCTGCGGGAAGTGTTGCTGGAGCGTGAGGACCTGCAAGCGGTGTTGGACGTGTGGGAAGGCGAGCCCGAAGTGGATGTCGACCTGGCCGACCTGTGCGTGCTGGCCACTCCGCATATCGCCGGCTACAGTCTCGATGGCAAACAGCGCGGCACCGCGCAGATTTACCAGGCGTTCTGTGCCCATCTGGGCCAGGAGCCGAGCATTCATTTAAGTGATCTGCTGCCGCAACCGTGGCTGGCCGAGGTGCACTTGAACGCATCGACCGACCCGGCCTGGGCGCTGGCGACCTTGTGCCGCAGTGTGTACGACCCGCGCCGCGATGATGCGGATTTCCGTCGCAGCCTCGTAGGCACCGTGCAGGAGCAGCGCAAGGCGTTCGACCTGCTGCGCAAGCACTACCCGCAGCGCCGTGAGATTGATGGCCTGAAGGTGCGCATCAATGGCGAGTCGGCGGCGCTGTCGAACATCGTCTCGGCATTGGGCGCCATCACCCTTTAAAACAGGCATAAAAAACCCGGCCATCAAGGCCGGGTCACAAAGAGCTTAGGCGTATCAGCCTTGCTTGGCAGGCTTGACCAGTCGCTGTTCCAGCTCGCGGCACGCTTGCTGGATCATCTCTTCGGTAATCTGCACTTCGCGGCCTTGGGCGTCGATCACGGAGCAAGGCAGATACTGCGGTTGGCGGATCACTTCAATCTTGGCATCGCTGCTATTTTGCAAGGTCATGGCCTGTCTCCTCATCAGGTTGTGTACCTACTTTAATTCCCCCGCGTGACCGAGCTATTACAACTCCTTACAAGGTCATCGGTTAGAACATCCAGTCCACCAGAAACCGATACAAATTTCCAGCCAGGGGTTAGACCGATAGCCTCTAGCGGTCAGCATCGGCGGGCATAATTAACCTGACTCATTGTTATTCAGCCAAGTTCCCCCAATGTTGTGCTGTAGATACTTTTCCTGCACAGGTGCTGCCCTCCATGCTTTCAGTCCGTCAACGCCGCGCGATCCGCCTGGCCAGCCGCTTCATTGCGCCCTACCGCTGGCACGCGCTGGGTGCCCTGTTGGCGCTGATCGTCACGGCGGGCATCACCTTGTCCATGGGCCAGGGCATTCGCCTGTTGGTGGATCAGGGCTTTATGACGCAATCGCCGCACCTGCTCAACCAGTCCATCGGCTTGTTCATGATTCTGGTGTTGGGCCTGGCCGTGGGCACGTTTGCGCGGTTTTACCTGGTGTCGTGGATCGGCGAACGGGTGGTGGCGGACATTCGCCGGCAGGTGTTCAACCACCTGATCTACCTGCACCCAGGCTTTTACGAAAACAACCGCAGTTCGGAAATCCAGTCACGGCTGACCACCGACACCACCTTGCTGCAATCAGTGATCGGCTCGTCGCTGTCATTGTTTCTGCGCAACGCCTTGATGGTCATCGGCGGCATCGTGTTGCTGTTTGTCACCAACCCCAAGCTCACCAGTATCGTGGTGATCGCGCTGCCGCTGGTGCTGGCGCCGATCCTGATCTTCGGGCGCCGTGTGCGCAGCCTCTCGCGCCTGAGCCAGGACCGCATCGCCGACGTGGGCAGCTATGTGTCCGAGACCCTCGGCCAGATCAAGACCGTGCAGGCCTACAACCACCAAGTGCAGGACGAACAGCGCTTCGCCGTGACCGTGGAGGAGGCATTTGCCACGGCGCGCAAGCGCATCGCACAGCGCGCCTGGCTGATTACTTTGGTGATCATGCTGGTGCTGGGCGCTGTGGGCGTGATGCTCTGGGTCGGTGGTATGGACGTGATCAGCGGGCGTATTTCCGGTGGTGAGCTGGCGGCGTTCGTGTTCTACAGCCTGATCGTCGGCAGCGCTGTTGGCACCCTGAGCGAAGTGCTCGGCGAGCTGCAGCGCGCCGCCGGTGCCGCCGAGCGGATTGGCGAGTTGTTGCAGTCGAGTAACGAAATTCAGGCGCCTGCCGCCGGTACTGTGCAATTGCCGCAGCGCGTCAGCGGCCGCATGGAACTGCAAGACCTGCGCTTTTCCTACCCTTCGCGGCCCGACAGCTACGCCATCGACGGTGTGAGCCTGACCATCAATCCCGGCGAAACCCTGGCCTTGGTCGGCCCGTCCGGTGCCGGTAAATCGACGATTTTCGACCTGCTGCTGCGTTTCTACGACCCCCAGCAAGGCTGCATCCTGCTGGAAGGCCACGCACTGACCGAACTCGACCCGATGGACCTGCGCCGCCACTTCGCGTTGGTATCCCAGAGCCCGGCGCTGTTTTTCGGTAGCGTCGAAGAAAACATTCGCTACGGCAACCCGTCCGCCACCACCGCCCAGGTCGAGGTTGCCGCGCGCATCGCCCACGCCCACGACTTCATCCTGCAAATGCCCGACGGCTACCAGACCCATCTCGGCGACGGCGGCATGGGCCTCTCCGGCGGTCAGCGCCAACGCCTGGCCATCGCCCGCGCGTTGCTGGTGGACGCACCGATCCTGCTGTTGGACGAAGCCACCAGCGCGCTGGATGCCCAGAGTGAACACTTGATTCAGCAGGCGTTGCCGCAACTGATGCAGGGCCGCACCACGTTGGTGATTGCGCATCGGTTGGCGACGGTGAAGAACGCCGATCGGATCGCGGTGATGGACCAGGGCAAGCTAGTGGCGGTAGGCACGCACCAGCAGTTGATAGCGAGCAATCCGCTGTATGCGCGGTTGGCGGCGTTGCAGTTCAGTGATGGGCTTGAGGTCGCCAATAGCGAGGGCTGATGGCTAGCGGGTTTGCTGTGGCAAGCCCGCTCGCCACAAGACCCCCGCTCGCCACGGGGGTTGAGTCGCCAACAGTATGGCGACTTCCGGCCTAGGTGTTAGTTGCAGTTCAGTGATGGGCTTGAGGTCGCCAATAGCGAGGGCTGATGGCTAGCGGGTTTGCTGTGGCAAGCCCGCTCGCCACAAGACCCCCGCTCGCCACGGGGGTTGAGTCGCCAACAGTATGGCGACTTCCGGCCTAGGTGTTACTGATCATCAAAATACCGCTCGTGCCAATCCACCAGCGGCTGCGGTGAGTTGAGCTTTTGCCCGTAGATCACCGAATAAGACAGCACGTTCTGCACATACTGGCGGGTTTCGTCGAATGGGATGCTTTCCACCCACACGTCGAAGCTCAGGTGGTCGGCACCACGCAGCCATTGGCGAACACGGCCGGGGCCGGCGTTGTAGGCGGCGGAGGCGAGTACGCGGTTGCCGTTGAACTGGCTGTGCACTTGGCTCAGGTAGGCCGCGCCGAGCTGGATGTTTTTGTCCGGGTCGAGCACCTGGGCCGGTGAGGCTAGCGGGATGCTGAACTTGCGCGCGGTTTCCTTGGCGGTGCCGGGCATCAGTTGCATCAGGCCGCTGGCGCCGACGCCGGAGCGGGCGTCGTCCATGAAGGCGCTTTCCTGGCGGGTGATAGCAAACACCCAGCTCGAATGCAGGCCACGCACCTTGGCTTCGCGCACCAAGGTGTCCCGGTGGGCCATCGGGAAGCGGATATCCAAATCGTCCCAGTACTGTGCCTGGCTGATGGTGCGGATCGCCGGGAAGTACCACTTCATGTCATAGGCCAGCTTGGCCTGGGCGACCATTTCATCGCGGTTGAAGTGACGGCTGACGTGATACCACTCGCGGCGGCCATCGACGATCTGGCCGCGCGCATAGAACTCCAGGGCACGGCGCACGCCGGGCGTGTTACGCACCTTGTTGATCAGCGCCTGGCTCATCACCAGTGGCTTGTTGTTCAACTGGTACGGCGCCTTGGAGCGGTCGGCGGCGAGGAAGCCATAGAAATCCCGCTCCCGCGACAGGTTTTTGTACAGCACCAGGGCTTGCGGGTTTTTTGGCTCGGCCAGTTCCAGGCTGCGAGCCTGCCAGTAGCGCCAGCGGTTGGTGGTGGCCAGGTCTTGTGGGAGTTTGCGGGTCAACTGGTAGGCGTCTTCCCAACGGGCCAGGCGCAACAGCAGGCGCAGGCGCCATTCGGAGACGGTGTTGTCACGCAACTCCGGGTCGTACTTGGTCATCACCTCAAGGGCGCGCGGGTCGAAGCGTTTAGCCAGGGTCAGGCCGATCTCGCGGGCGATTGCCACTTTTTCGTCACGGGAGAAGTGCATGCTGCTGGCATACCCGTCGAGCAGGGCCATGGCCTTCTCCGGGTCCTGGCGTGCCAAGCGGCGCAGGCCCAGGCCTACGGCGTCAGACATGGCCTCGCTGGCGGGCAGGAAGCGCGATGGATCGCTGAGCATGTCGGGCTTTTGCGCTACGTCGACCATCAGGCGGCCCTGGGCGCCGAGGGTTGGCAGGGTTTTCACCAGGCTGTTGGCCAGCGCGTAGTTGCGCGCTTCGGCGGCGAGCTTGGCGCGGTCCCAGATTTTCTGTTCGGTGAGTTGGCCAGCGGCGGCCCACTGGCCGAAGGTGGCGTCACAGGCGGCGGGTTGGGATTTGCCGGTCAGCCAGAGTTTTTCGGTGGTCTTGTAGCCTTCGGCTTTCAAGTTATGGGTGAGCTGGTACTGGCCATGCAGGCAGTCCAGTTCAACGAAATTGAGTTTGGCGTCGTAGTACTTTTCAAAGGTCTGCCAGTCGCCACGGTCGGCCAACCAGCGCAACCAGCGCAGTTTCATCCAGTTAGCCTGGGGCAGGTCGCCGTTTTTGGCGAGGAACTGTTCGATTTCCTCGTTGCTTGCGGTTTTCAGGCGCGCGGTCAGCTCGTCGTAGGCCAGGTACGGCGTGAGCGGGTAGTCGGCCAACGCCTGGCTGTATTGCATGTACGGGCCGCTGTCGCCTTTGGCGAGGGCGCGTTTGGCTTCATCGTAATATTGACGTTGGGTGGTGAGGTCCACGGCCTGGGCGGATTGAACGGCGGTGGCGGAAAGAAGCAGACAAGATAAAAAGTTGAAAAGGCGACTGCGCATGAGACGTCCGTGCAGAGAAATCACGACTAGCACCGGCACTGCCGACACTGATTACCCCTAGCTTAGCCTTTTGCCAGCGGCCGGCGAAAGCTTTGCCGGCCGGCTGGCTGAAGTTCAGCGTAAATGTCCTACAGAACGTGTCGATAGCGAAAATGCCGGCCGCATCCAACCCTCAAGTCAGGTAGAATGCGCGCCCAGTTTTTGGAGAAGCGTATGACCCTGCTCAAATTCAGCGATGTGTCCCTTGCTTTCGGCGCTATGCCGTTGTTGGACAAGGTGTCCTGGCAGATCGCCCGTGGTGAGCGGGTGTGCATCATCGGCCGCAACGGCACCGGCAAGTCCAGCATGATGAAGCTGGTTAAGGGCGACCAGAAGCCCGATGACGGCTCTGTTTGGCGCGCCCCGGGCCTGAAGATCGGCGAATTGCCGCAAGAATTGCCGGTGGCCGACGGACGGACAGTGTTCGACGTGGTTGCCGAAGGCCTCGACGGCGTCGGTGAGTTGCTCGCGCAATACCATCACCTGGCGCAGAACTGCGTCACCGAAGAAGACCTGGACAAGCTGATGCACGTCCAGCAAGACCTCGAAGCCCGTGATGGCTGGCGCTTGCAGCAACTGGTCGACAGCACCCTTAGCCGCCTGCAACTGCCGGCCGACAAGACCCTCGCCGAGTTGTCCGGTGGCTGGCGTCGTCGCGTGCTGCTGGCCCAGGCCCTGGTGTCCGAGCCGGACCTGCTGCTGCTCGACGAACCAACCAACCACCTGGACATCGGCGCAATCGCCTGGCTGGAAGAAGCCATCAAGGACTTCCAGGGCGCTGTGCTGTTTATCACGCACGACCGTGCCTTCCTGCAGAGCCTGGCAACGCGCATCCTTGAACTGGACCGTGGCGGCCTGATCGACTGGAACGGCGACTACGCCAGTTTCCTGGTGCACAAGGAAGCCGCACTGTCCGCTGAAGAAACCGCCAACGCGTTGTTCGACAAAAAGCTGGCTCAGGAAGAAGTCTGGATCCGCCAGGGCATCAAGGCCCGTCGCACCCGTAACGAAGGTCGCGTACGTGCCCTCAAGGCTCTGCGCAATGAGCGTAGCGAGCGTCGCGAACGCACTGGCAAGGCCAATATTCAGCTCGACACCGCCGACAAGTCGGGCAAGCAGGTTATGGTGCTGGAGAACGTCAGCTTCCATCACCCGGATGGCCCGTTCCTGATCAAGGACTTCTCCATGGTCCTGCAGCGCGGCGACCGTATCGGCCTGCTGGGCGCCAACGGTACCGGCAAGACCACCTTGCTCAAACTGATGCTCAATGGCCTGCAACCGACCAGCGGCACGGTAGAGGAAGGCACCAAGATCGACGTGGCCTACTTCGACCAGTTGCGCCACCAGTTGGACCTGGAAAAAACCGTGATCGACAACGTCGCCGAAGGCCGCGACTTTATCGATATCGACGGCCAGAGCCGCCACGTGCTGAGCTACCTGGGCGACTTCCTGTTCAGCCCACAGCGTGCACGTACGCCGGTGAAAGCCTTGTCCGGTGGTGAGCGTGCGCGCCTGCTGCTGGCCAAACTGTTCAGCAAACCGGCCAACCTGCTGGTACTCGACGAACCGACTAACGACCTCGACGTGGAAACCCTCGAGCTGCTGGAAGAGGTCTTGCTGACCTTCAACGGCACTGTGCTGATGGTCAGCCACGACCGGGCATTCCTCGACAACGTGGTCACCAGCACCCTGGTCTTCGAAGGTGAAGGCAAAGTGCGTGAATACGTCGGTGGTTATCAGGACTGGCTGCGTCAGGGCGGCTCGCCGCGCCTGCTGGGCGTGACCGAGAGCAAGTCCGGCAAAGCCGACTTGACCTCGGCAGTGGTGGCGGTTGCCGCTGCTGAACCGGCCCAGGAAGCTGCGCCGGCGGCCAAGAAGAAGCTCAGCTACAAGCTGCAACGCGAGCTGGAAGCCTTGCCGGGTGATATCGACGCCAAGGAACAGCAGATCGCCGCAGTAGAGGCGGACATGGCTGACGCGGGTTTTTACCTGCGCCCGGCGGCGGAAACCGCCAAGGTCATTGCTTCCCTGGAGACGTTGAACCAGGAGCTGGAAGTGTTGGTTGAGCGTTGGGCTGAGCTGGATGCCTGAGTGATTCAAGCGCATTAAAAAAACCGGCGCTCATTTATATGAGCGCCGGTTTTTTTGTATGAAATACAGTAATGTGGGAGCTGGCTTGTGTGGGAGTCGGGCTTGCCCGCGATGCATGCACCTTGGTGTTTCAGTCACACCGTGGTGATGCCATCGCAGCGGTGCGCCGACTCGACAAGCCAGCTCCCACATGGTTTAACCGGCTTTCAATACGTCTAGCGCTTTTTACCAGCTTCACCGCCAGCACATCACACGGCGCGCCGTGCAACACATCATTGGCGGTCGAGCCCAGCAGCAATGCCAAGCCATGGCGGCCATGGCTGCCGACCACGATCAGGTCGCAGCCCTGTTCCTTGGCCAGGTGGTGGATTTCCTGGCGCGGCTGGCCGTAGGTGAGGTGCGAGTTCTCCTTGGTCACTTCCGGGTATTTGAGGATCAACCGCTCCAGGCGTTCTTTGGCCTGGTCAAACTGTTGTTGCTGCAACTGGGACAGATCCATGGGCACGTCGCCTCCAAAGGCCATGGCCATCGGCTCGACGATGTGCACCAGCGACAGTTTGGCGTCGCTGGCGACCGCGAAGGCGCGGGCGCGCTTGATGACTGGATCGCACTCTTCGGTCAGGTCTACGGCGACCAGAATATGTTCGTATGACATGGGGCGTTCCTCCAGGGGACTGCAATAAGTTCAGTATGGCTGCTTTCAAGCGGATGGGGTTGCGTCAAATCAAATCCGCTCATTTAGAAATTCGGGAGTACAGATATGACGGTCTGGATAGTGGTGTCAATCCTTCTAGTGGTTCTGAGCCCTCTGGCATGGCTGCGCCCCTCACGCCATCAGAGTGGACGCATGGCCCTGCGGATGGAGGCGCGCCGCATCGGCCTGGCCATGCAGTTGGCGCCCCAGGAGTGGCCGCACTGGCTCAAGCAGGAGCCGCCGAGCCCGTGCGCGCAGTACTGCCGCCCACGGCGCGGGCGTACGCCGGCCATCTGGAGTTATTGGCAGTTGGAGCCGGGTGTGTGGGTCAATCAGTGGCGTGAGGTGTGCGTCGATGAACTGTTGTTGGCGCATTTTGCGACGCTGCCGGACAATGTCTACAAGGTCGAGGCCGACAAGCAGATGATCGCCTTGTGCTGGGGCGAGAAGGGCGAGGCGAGTGTGTTGAAGGACATTGATACGTTGCTCAAGGCCCTGGCTTGATGTCTGTCAGATAAAAGCCAGGCAATAAAAAGCCCGACATCATCATCGGGCTGGAGTTGGCCAGGCAGGCCGGAAATCTGTGATTCACGCGTCGGATGTTCATCCAGGCGCATTAAGCTTGTCGCTAGCCTAGCGGCATATCCCGTTGTGTACAGCCTTTTCCCACAAATTTCAGACTATTGATTTCGTGAATATTTGAATATTGACGAGGCGCGGGCTTAGGGTGGGGGTTCTGAACTGACTGGAAAGTCGCGTTTTCCCTAGCCTTTCGAGCGATTGACAATTGCCCGGAATTGGATGAAGGTGGCGTACCCAAATCAAACGGGCGTATGAATTGAGCGTTTGTCTGTCAGACCGCTCATACAGAACCCCGACTAGCGCATTGGCGGGTGTGCCTGGCGAATGGGTGTGAGCATTGACGCAACTATCAATGTTCAACCATAGGCCAGCGTCCAGTGAGTACTGTTCAGCTTCCATATCGTGGAGATCAGTTGATGATTTACGAAGGTAAAGCCATCACGGTTAAGGCTCTTGAAAGTGGCATCGTCGAATTGAAATTCGACCTCAAGGGTGAGTCCGTCAACAAGTTCAACCGTCTAACCCTGAACGAACTGCGTCAGGCCGTAGACACCATCAAAGCAGATGCTTCGGTCAAGGGCGTGATCGTCTCCAGCGGCAAGGACGTGTTTATCGTCGGCGCTGACATCACCGAATTCGTCGACAACTTCAAGCTGCCCGATGCCGAGCTGGTGGCTGGCAACCTCGAAGCCAACAAGATCTTCAGCGATTTCGAAGACCTCAACGTGCCGACCGTTGCCGCAATCAATGGCATCGCGTTGGGCGGCGGCCTGGAAATGTGCCTGGCGGCAGACTTTCGCGTCATGTCGGCGACCGCCAAAATCGGCTTGCCTGAAGTCAAACTGGGCATCTACCCAGGTTTCGGCGGCACCGTACGCCTGCCGCGCATCATCGGTGCCGACAACGCCATCGAGTGGATTGCCGCGGGTAAGGAAAACCGTGCAGAAGACGCGCTGAAAGTCGGCGCCGTCGATGCTGTGGTTGCCCCGGACAAACTGGCCGAAGCGGCACTGAACCTGATCAAGGGCGCCATCAGCGGCGAATTTGACTACAAGGCCAAGCGTCAGCCGAAGCTGGAAAAGCTCAAGCTCAACGCCATCGAACAAATGATGTCGTTCGAAACCGCCAAAGGTTTCGTGGCGGGCCAAGCCGGCCCGAACTACCCTGCGCCGGTTGAAGCGATCAAGACCATCCAGAAAGCCGCGAACTTCGGTCGCGACAAAGCCTTGGAAGTGGAAGCTGCAGGCTTCGTCAAACTGGCGAAAACCTCGGCTGCCCAGAGCCTGATCGGCCTGTTCCTGAACGATCAGGAACTGAAGAAAAAGGCCAAGGCCTACGACGAAATCGCCAAAGACGTGAAACAGGCTGCCGTACTCGGCGCCGGTATCATGGGTGGCGGTATCGCCTATCAGTCGGCGTCCAAAGGCACGCCGATCCTGATGAAAGACATCAACGAGCACGGCATCGAGCAAGGCCTGGCAGAAGCCGCCAAGCTGCTGGTGGGCCGCGTTGATAAAGGCCGCATGACCGCTGCGAAAATGGCTGAAGTGCTTAATGGCATTCGTCCTACGCTGTCCTACGGCGATTTCGGCCACGTCGACCTGGTGGTCGAAGCGGTTGTCGAGAACCCGAAGGTCAAGCAAGCCGTACTGGCTGAAGTGGAAGCCCAGGTTAAGGAAGACACTATCCTGGCCTCGAACACCTCGACCATTTCCATCAGCTTGCTGGCCAAAGCCCTCAAGCGTCCGGAAAACTTCGTCGGCATGCACTTCTTCAACCCGGTGCACATGATGCCGCTGGTGGAAGTGATCCGTGGCGAGAAGTCCAGCGAGCTGGCAGTTGCCACCACCGTTGCCTACGCCAAGAAAATGGGCAAGAACCCGATTGTGGTCAACGACTGCCCGGGCTTTTTGGTCAACCGCGTGCTGTTCCCCTACTTCGGCGGTTTCGCCAAGTTGGTCAGCGCCGGTGTGGACTTCGTGCGTATCGACAAAGTCATGGAAAAATTCGGCTGGCCAATGGGCCCGGCGTACCTGATGGACGTGGTCGGCATCGACACCGGCCACCACGGTCGTGACGTCATGGCTGAAGGCTTCCCGGATCGCATGAAAGACGACCGCCGTTCGGCGATCGACGCGCTCTACGAGGCCAAGCGCCTGGGCCAGAAGAACGGCAAGGGCTTCTACGCCTACGAGGCTGACAAGAAGGGCAAGCAGAAGAAAGTGGCCGACCCGTCGGTTCACGAAGTACTCGCGCCGGTCATCTACGAACAGCGTGAGGTGTCCGATGAGGACATCATCAACTGGATGATGATCGCCCTGTGCCTGGAAACCGTGCGTTGCCTGGAAGACGGCATCGTTGAAACCGCCGCCGAAGCCGATATGGGCCTGGTGTACGGTATTGGTTTCCCTCCATTCCGTGGTGGTGCGCTGCGTTACATCGACTCGATCGGTGTGGCCGAGTTCGTTGCCCTGGCTGACAAATACGCTGATTTGGGCCCGCTGTACCACCCGACCGCGAAGCTGCGTGAAATGGCCAAGAATGGCCAGAGCTTCTTCGGTTAAGCGCCCAGACGAATAGAGCGAGAATATTTATGAGCTTGAATCCAAGAGACGTGGTGATTGTCGACTTCGGTCGCACACCGATGGGCCGCTCCAAGGGCGGCATGCACCGCAACACCCGTGCCGAAGACATGTCGGCGCACCTGATCAGCAAATTGCTGGAACGCAACGTCAAGGTCGACCCGAACGAAGTCGAAGACGTGATCTGGGGCTGCGTCAACCAGACCCTGGAACAGGGCTGGAACATCGCGCGCATGGCGTCGTTGATGACCCAGATCCCGCACACAGCCGCTGGCCAGACTGTCAGCCGCCTGTGCGGCTCGTCGATGAGCGCGCTGCACACCGCAGCGCAAGCGATCATGACCGGTAACGGCGATGTGTTCGTGGTCGGCGGCGTGGAGCACATGGGCCACGTCAGCATGATGCACGGCGTTGACCCTAACCCGCACATGTCGCTGTACGCGGCAAAAGCCTCGGGCATGATGGGCCTCACCGCAGAAATGCTCGGCAAAATGCACGGCATTACCCGTGAAGCCCAGGACGCATTCGGTGTGCGTTCCCACCAGCTCGCCCACAAGGCGACTGTGGAAGGCAAGTTCAAGGATGAAATCATCCCGATGAACGGCTACGACGAGAACGGTTTCCTGAAACTGTTCGACTACGACGAAACCATTCGTCCGGACACCACCCTGGAAAGCCTGGCGGCCCTCAAACCTGCCTTCAATCCAAAGGGCGGTACCGTGACTGCCGGTACTTCGTCGCAAATCACTGACGGTGCTTCGTGCATGATCGTGATGTCGGCGCAGCGTGCCCAGGACCTGGGTATCCAGCCGCTGGCGGTGATCCGTTCGATGGCAGTGGCGGGTGTGGACCCGGCGATCATGGGCTATGGTCCAGTACCGGCCACACAAAAAGCCTTGAAGCGCGCGGGCCTGACCATCTCCGATATCGACTTCTTCGAGCTCAACGAAGCTTTCGCCGCACAGGCCTTGCCAGTGCTGAAAGATTTGAAAGTACTCGACAAGATGAACGAGAAGGTTAACCTGCACGGCGGTGCGATTGCCTTGGGCCACCCATTCGGTTGCTCCGGTGCGCGTATTTCCGGCACTTTGCTTAACGTGATGAAGCAAAATGGCGGCAACCTTGGGGTTGCAACCATGTGCATTGGTCTCGGCCAAGGCATTTCCACCGTCTTCGAACGCGTCTAAGCGTTAGGTTGACGGAAGCCGGGGCCCAGTGCCCCGGTTTTTGTTTTTTGGAATTTTTAATATTTTTTTTAATAAATTTTGTAAGAGGGCCAGAGCATGAAAGTCGAACCAGGGCTCTACCAACATTATAAGGGGCCGCAGTACCGCGTTTTTAACGTGGCACGGCACTCCGAGACCGAAGAAGAAGTGGTGTTTTACCAAGCACTGTATGGCGATTACGGCTTTTGGGTACGCCCGTTGAGCATGTTCCTGGAGACCGTCGAAGTTGACGGCGAGCAGGTCCCGCGCTTTGCTTTGGTCCAGGCCGAACCCAGTCTTTTTTCAGGGCAATAACGGCAGGCCGCGCAGAATGCTGCGCTTGACCTCACCTTGTTGCCACTATATATAGCGTTGCCGCGACAGGCGCCAACTGCCTTTCACTTCTCGAATTCAGGAATTTTCCGATCCATGGGCAAATCGCTGGTCATTGTGGAATCCCCGGCTAAGGCCAAGACCATCAACAAGTACTTGGGTAACGAGTACGTGGTGAAGTCGAGTATCGGCCATATCCGAGACCTGCCCACCAGCGGTTCGGCTAGCGCCAGCAAGGAGCCTGCCGCCAAGCGCGGCAAGGCCGCCGCGGGCGAAGGTCCGGTGCTCACCCCTAAAGAGAAAGCGCGTAAGCAGCTGGTCTCGCGCATGGGTGTGGACCCGGAACATGGCTGGAAGGCCAAGTACGAGATCCTTCCTGGCAAGGAAAAGGTCATTGAAGAGCTGCGCCGGCTCGCCAAGGATGCTGACACCATCTATCTCGCGACGGACTTGGACCGCGAAGGGGAAGCCATTGCCTGGCACCTGCGGGAAGCCATCGGCGGTGATGACAGCCGCTACAAGCGTGTGGTGTTCAACGAAATTACCAAGAAAGCCATCCAGGAAGCCTTCTCCAAGCCCGGCGAACTGGACATCGACCGCGTCAACGCCCAACAGGCACGGCGTTTCCTCGACCGCGTCGTGGGCTACATGGTTTCGCCGCTGCTGTGGGCGAAA
The DNA here is from genome assembly GCF_009707325.1 of Pseudomonas sp. IB20. Lineage (NCBI taxonomy): Bacteria > Pseudomonadati > Pseudomonadota > Gammaproteobacteria > Pseudomonadales > Pseudomonadaceae > Pseudomonas > Pseudomonas gelidaquae. The sequence goes on from NZ_CP046103.1 coordinate 1,579,768, forward strand.
ATCGCCCGTGGCCTGTCCGCCGGCCGTGTGCAATCGGTTGCGGTAAAGCTGGTGGTGGAGCGTGAGCGCGAGATTCGTGCGTTCAACCCCGAAGAGTATTGGGAAGTCCACGCTGACCTCGGCACTGCCAAGGGCGCCAACGTGCGCTTTGACGTGGCCCGTGAGAAAGGCGAGGCTTTCAAGCCGCTGAACGAAGCCCAGGCCATGGCCGCGCTGGAAAAGCTCAAGGCTTCCAGCTACAGCATCGTCAAGCGTGAAGACAAACCGACCAGCAGCAAGCCGTCGGCACCGTTCATCACCTCCACCCTGCAACAGGCCGCGAGTAACCGCCTGGGCTTCGGTGTGAAGAAAACCATGATGATGGCCCAGCGTTTGTACGAAGCCGGCTACATCACTTATATGCGTACTGACTCCACCAACCTGTCGCAAGACGCGGTGGCGATGGCGCGTACCTATATTGAAACCGAGTTCGGCAAGAAGTACCTGCCGGAGAAGCCAAACGTCTACAGCAGCAAAGAAGGCGCACAGGAGGCTCACGAAGCGATTCGTCCTTCCGACGCCAACACTGAGCCAAGCAAGCTGACGGGCATGGAGCGCGACGCTGAGCGCCTCTACGAGCTGATCTGGCGCCAGTTCCTGGCCTGCCAGATGCTGCCGGCGCAATACCTGTCCACCACCGTCAGTGTGGGCGCAGGCGACTTCGAGCTGCGTGCCAAGGGCCGTATCCTCAAGTTCGACGGCTACACCCGTGTGATGCCGCAAATCGCCAAGCCAGGCGACGACGACGTGCTGCCGGACATGGCCCAGGGCGACACGTTGAAGCTGATCAAGCTCGACCCGTCCCAGCACTTCACCAAGCCGCCGGCGCGTTATTCGGAAGCCAGCCTGGTAAAAGAGATGGAAAAACGCGGTATCGGTCGTCCTTCGACGTACGCTGCGATCATCTCGACCATCCAGGACCGTGGCTACGTTGCGCTGCACAACCGTCGTTTCTACTCGGAAAAAATGGGCGACATCGTTACCGAGCGCCTGTCCGAGAGCTTCTCCAACCTGATGGACTACGGCTTCACCGCCGGCATGGAAGAGAACCTCGATGACGTGGCCCAGGGCGAACGCGACTGGAAAAACGTACTGGATGAGTTCTACGGCGACTTCAAGAAGAAGCTGGAAGTAGCCGAAAGCCCTGAGAGCGGCATGCGTGCTAACCAGCCGGTGATGACTGACATCCCGTGCCTGACCTGTGGCCGTCCGATGCAGATTCGTACTGCGTCCACCGGCGTGTTCCTCGGTTGCTCGGGCTACAGCCTGCCGCCGAAAGAGCGCTGCAAGGCCACCGTTAACCTGGTGCCGGGTGATGAAATCGCTGCTGACGACGAGGGTGAATCCGAGTCGCTGGTATTGCGTGGCAAGCACCGTTGCCCGATCTGCAGCACGGCGATGGACGCTTACCTGCTCGACGAGAAGCACAAGTTGCACATCTGCGGTAACAACCCGGATTGCGACGGCTACGAGATCGAAGAGGGCAGCTACCGCATCAAGGGCTACGAAGGCCCGAGCCTGGAATGCGACAAGTGCGGCAGCGAGATGCAGCTCAAGACCGGCCGTTTCGGCAAGTTCTTCGGTTGCACCAACCCGACGTGCAAGAACACCCGCAAACTGCTGAAAAGCGGTGACGCGGCGCCGCCGAAGATGGACCCGGTGAAGATGCCCGAACTCAAGTGCGAGAAGGTCAACGACACCTACATCCTGCGTGACGGCGCTTCGGGCTTGTTCCTGGCTGCCAGCCAGTTCCCGAAAAACCGCGAGACCCGTGCGCCATTGGTCATGGAAATCGTGCCGCATAAAGACGAGATCGATCCGAAGTACCACTTCTTGTGTGAAGCGCCAAAGAAGGATCCCGACGGTCGCCCGTCCGTGATCCGCTACAGCCGCAAAACCAAGGAGCAGTACGTGCAGACCGAAGTGGACGGTAAGCCTACCGGCTGGAAAGCGTTCTACGACGGTGGCAAGTGGAAGGTCGAGGACAAGCGCCAGGGCGCTTGATCGACGAGCCTGCAAAACATAAAGGTCGCCCGCAAAGGCGGCCTTTTTTTGCGCTTGCAGGAAACTTGGCTGATCCGTGACACTGTTCAGCCAGCACCATGCTTATTTCGTTGTGGAGACTGCCGTTATGGCCAACGAACTCTATACCCGTACCAATCAGAAAATTTACTTCGCGGGTTTGTCCCTGGAGGCCCTTGGCCGTGCCGAGGAAGGGAAGGAGATGAATGCCATCGCGCTGGTCCAGGCCGGGCGTGAGGCGGCGTTGTTCCACCTGTACGGTGCCCTGCTGGGCCTGTGCCATGAAATTGCCGGGTTCTACCGCTTGCCCCAGGCCGGTGCGCCCCGTGCAGAGATGATCGTGAACCGCGACGTGCTGGAAAGCATGGCGATTCCTGAGCTGGCCGAGCTGGTGGAAATGGCCCAGAGCCCTGACAGTTGGATTGCCCGCCTGCTCAAGGCGCATGCCGACATGTTCCAGCCGCCACGCGTTCCTCATGTGCCCAAGGGGGATGTGACACAGCCGCTGATCGTGGCCGTTGCCCTGGAAGAAGATGAGCCCAAGCCATTGAGCCGCGAAGAGCTGGAGGGCTGGCGTCAGGAGCTGAAGAAGATGGCGCTGCGGTTTCGCGAAGGTTTGAACGAGTGCTGAGAGGTTTGCACTAAGCAAATGTGGGAGCTGGCTTGCCTGCGATAGCGGTGGGTCAGTTTGCGGGTCATTGGCTGATACACGCTGTTGCGGGTCATTGGCTGATACACCGCTATCGCAGGCAAGCCAGCTCCCACATTGATAGGCGTGTTCCCGAGAGCACCATTCATCAAGCCGTAAAGAAACCTGTTCAGATCCTCACCGAGGCTGAGTGGATGACTGATATAATCCCGGCCTTTCGTGGAGAATAGACTTTTATGCCAACGTCCTTTCTGGAAATTGTTGAACTGCCTGACGGCCGAATTGAGCTGCGCCGGGCTGAGGACGAGGGTTCTCTAGTAATTTTGGATTTTTCCGAAGACGCAAAAGCGTTCCTGCAAGGCCAGCACGTGGAAGTAGCAAAAGCCATGTTGAGCGTCGGTGTGCAGATGGCCGGTCGCCTGGCAGAAGGCGAGCCGGAGAAGGACGACGGGCCGCGGGTTCTTCACTGAGTTTGTGATAAGTGCGCTTGTTCTAGTGAGCGGGCTTGTTGCTGCAGCAGGCGGGCTTCTGTGGCGAGCGGGCTTGCCCCGCGTTGGGCTGCGAAGCGGCCCCAAATAGGTTTGACGCGGTACATCAGGTATTCCACGGTGCTTGGTTTTGGGGCCGCTTCGCAGCCCAGCGCGGGGCAAGCCCGCTCGCCACAACAAGCATGAGGCCCAAGCCCCCCACACAAGCATGCAGGCCACAAAAGCCCCTCCACAGGGCTAGCCTGCGCACATCCTATTACCCCAACCGAATATTCAAGCTCTGCGCATCGCCCGTACGTGCGGCGCTGATCAGTTGTTGCTTGGCTGTAGCATTCAACGGGTTCAACCAACTCACCACCGTATGGCTACGGCCCAGGCGCAAGGCTTCGCAGGTCAACTGCTGGGCACTTTGCATGCCGCGCGGCTGCAGCAACAGAATGCGCTCGCGATTGAGGCCGGCGTCCCGCAGCCAGGCCTGGGTCAGGCTGGCGGGCGGGGCGATCAGCGTCAGCCAGCGCGCGTCCTGCTCCTCGCTCAGTTCGCGAAGGATCGGCGCCAGTAGGCTCAGGCAGCTCCCGGCTGCACCGCGCAACGACAGTTCACTGAACGCCTCAGGTTCGGAGCCCCACGGGGCCTCGACCGTTTCCTTGAGGATGGGCGCAAGGGGTTGGGCCATAAAGGCCTCGAACAGCGACAGTTGTGTGTGTTGTGGGGTGTGCACGAGCTGCATGGTGCCTCCTTTAGCGGCGAATGACGCCGACGCTCAAGCCTTCGATCACCAGGTCCTGATCTTTCAGGTTCACTTCAATCGGGGCGAACTCAGGGTTCTCGGCCAATAGCCAGACCTTGCTGCCTTCGCGCTTGAAGCGTTTTACGGTGACTTCATCGCCGATACGCGCGACGACGATCTGGCCATTACGGGCTTCACGAGTGGTATGGACGGCCAGCAGGTCGCCGTCGAAAATGCCCACGTCCTTCATGCTCATGCCGTGTACGCGCAACAGGTAGTCGGCACGCGGATGGAAGAAGGTCGGGTTGATGTTGCAGGACTCCTCGACGTGCTGCTGCGCCAGGATCGGCGCACCGGCGGCGACGCGACCGATGATCGGCAGGGTCGATTCGTCGGCCTTGGCTTCGAAGCCAGGGATGCGAATACCGCGTGACGCACCTGGGGTCATCTCGATCGCGCCTTTGCGGGCGAGGGCCTTGAGGTGTTCTTCAGCGGCGTTGGGGGATTTGAACCCCAGCTCCAGCGCAATTTCCGCTCGGGTCGGCGGGTAGCCGTTGTCATCGAGGCAGCGCTTGATAAAAGCCAGAATCTCAGCTTGGCGTGGCGTCAGTTTTAGCATGTTGATCGCTCTGTCTTTTTATACAGTGACTGGGATTATATACAGTGAACTGCGCTTGGCAATCATCCTTTTTTAGCACTCCGCTGGACGGTCATTCGCCACCCGTCCTACAAGGCAGAGACAGCGCTGCCTACAGAGCGAGAAGGATGTGATTAAATAGCGATGAAATAGATGACTGTCCGGCCGGAAAACGGACTCGCAGGCTTGACAAGACACACCCTGAAACGTATGTTTCAAACAAGTGTTTGTCAGGCGGAGTAGCCATGGCCCAGTCGGAAACCGTTGAACGCATTCTCGATGCTGCCGAGCAATTGTTCGCGGAAAAAGGATTTGCTGAAACTTCATTGCGGCTGATCACCAGCAAGGCTGGGGTCAACCTCGCCGCAGTGAATTACCATTTCGGCTCGAAAAAAGCCCTGATCCAGGCGGTGTTCTCGCGCTTTCTGGGGCCGTTCTGCGCCAGCCTCGACCGTGAGTTGGAGCGCCGCCAGACCAAGCCTGATAACAAGCCGAGCCTGGAAGAATTGCTGGAAATCTTGGTTGAGCAAGCGCTGGTGGTTCAACCGCGTAGCGGCAATGACCTGTCGATCTTCATGCGTTTGCTGGGCCTGGCCTTCAGTCAGAGCCAGGGTCACTTGCGGCGTTACCTGGAAGACATGTACGGCAAAGTTTTCCGTCGCTACATGTTGCTGGTCAACGAAGCTGCGCCGCGTATTCCACCGATCGAACTGTTCTGGCGCGTGCACTTCATGCTCGGTGCTGCCGCGTTCAGCATGTCCGGCATCAAAGCCTTGCGTGCGATTGCCGAGACTGATTTCGGCGTCAACACCTCGATAGAGCAGGTGATGCGCCTGATGGTGCCGTTCCTTGCCGCCGGCATGCGCGCCGAAACCGGCGTCACCGACCAAGCCATGGCTGCTGCGCAATTGCGCCCCCGCAGCAAATCCACGCCGGCCACTGCCAAGGCATGATCGCCCGGGTGTGCGCGGCCGCTTGCATCCGCTAAGCTAGCTGCCATGCCGATTTCAGCTATTTACTCGCAACCCGTTGTGCTCACTGCGCTTATCGCGCCACGTGAGGGCAACGGGTTGTGTGCGTTATTTAAGGAAGGTTTATGACTGCTGCCCTGCAAGGTTCTTTAATGGTCGACGTTGCCGGTACCTGGCTGACGGCCGAGGATCGCCACCTGTTGCGTCAGCCTGAAGTGGGCGGCCTGATCATTTTTGCGCGCAATATCGAGCACCCACGCCAGGTGCGCGAGTTGAGCGCGGCGATTCGTGCGGTGCGTCCCGACTTGCTGCTGGCCGTCGACCAGGAAGGCGGTCGCGTGCAACGTCTGCGCCAAGGTTTTGTGCGCCTGCCGGCCATGCGCGCGTTGGCAGATAACCCGAATGCCGAATACCTGGCCGAGCAGTGCGGCTGGATCATGGCCACAGAAGTGCTGGCGGTCGGCCTTGACCTGAGCTTCGCTCCGGTACTGGACCTGGACTACCAGCGCAGTGCCGTGGTCGGCACCCGTTCCTTTGAAGGCGACCCCGAGCGCGCCGCTGTGCTCGCCGGTGCATTCATGCGCGGCATGAACAGCGCCGGCATGGCTGCCACCGGCAAACACTTCCCAGGCCACGGGTGGGCCGAGGCGGATTCCCACGTCGCGATTCCCAATGATGAACGCAGCCTGGAACAGATTCGCGCCAATGACCTGGTGCCTTTCACACGCCTGAGCAAGCAATTGGCCGCCGTAATGCCTGCGCACGTCATCTACCCGCAGGTTGATGCCCAGCCGGCTGGTTTCTCGCGCCGCTGGTTGCAGGACATTCTGCGTGGCGAGTTGCAGTTTGATGGGGTGATTTTCAGCGATGACCTGTCCATGGCCGGGGCGCATGTGGTTGGGGATGCGGCCAGCCGGATTGAAGCGGCGCTGACGGCCGGTTGCGACATGGGGTTGGTGTGTAACGATCGTGCGGCTGCTGAGCTGGCACTGAGCGCGGCACAGCGCATGAAGGTCATCCCTTCGGCGCGGATTGCGCGGATGCGTGGGCAGGCGATTGCTTCGACGGACTACAAGCAGGATCCGCGTTGGCTGACAGCGCTTACTGCGTTGCGGGATGCTCAGTTGATCGAGTGACAAGACGTGTTTGTTAAGAGCAAAAAACGTCGGAAAAGATGATGTGGGAGCGGGCTTGCCCGCGATAGCGATCTGAAGGTCAACGCTTCTCTTGTTTGTTAGGCAACGGCGCAAACAACGCCTCAATATCGTCATTGCCCAACTGCCAATCCCCTGTCGTACGCCCATCCAGCACACCGGCTGCCAAGTCTGACTTTTCCTTCTGCAGGTGTTGGATTTTCTCCTCCACCGTACCCCGTGCAATCATCTTGTAGACGAACACTGGCTTTCTGCCAATCGATAAGCCCGGTCGGTCGCCTGGTTCTCCGCGGGTTCCACCAGGGTCTATGATCACCGTGTCGGCCCGTCAGGTTCAACCCCCGCCCGCCTTCAAACTGATCAGAAAAATCTGCAGCTTGCCGCTCTGGAAGTCTTTCACCGGGGTACGTCGGTCGCGGGTCTGGCCGGTCAGCAGCGCGTAGTCCACGCCACGTTTTTTCAGTTCGACTTCGATCAGGCTCAGCATCGAGGTGAACTGGGAAAACAGCAAAATCCGGCGCCCTTCGGCAAACAGTTCTTCGAGCATTTCCATCAGGCTGTCGAGCTTGCCCGAGCTGCTGCCACGGGCGGGCAGGGTGGCATCGTTGACCAGGCGCAGGTCGCAGCACACTTGGCGCAGCTTGAGCAGCGCTTCAAGAATGATGATCTGGCTGCGCGCCACGCCCTTGCGGGTGATCTCGTCGCGCACCTTCTTGTCCATGGCCAGGCGCATGGTTTCGTACACATCGCGCTGGGCTTCGTTGAGGTCGACCCAATGGATGATCTCAGTCTTGGGCGGCAATTCCGTCGCCACTTGTTCCTTGGTGCGGCGCAGCAGAAAGGGTTTGATCCGACCGTTAAGGTGCTGCAATCGCACATCGCTGGCGCGTTTTTCGATGGGCACGCGGTAATCGCGGTTAAAGCTTTTCACGTCGCCCAGCCAGCCTGGCAGCAGGAAGTGGAACAGCGACCACAACTCGCCCAGGTGGTTTTCCAGCGGTGTGCCGCTCAGGCACAGGCGCTGGCGCGCGTTCAGCTCGCGCGCGGCCTGGGCGGCCTTGCTGTTGGGGTTCTTGATGTACTGCGCTTCATCGAGGATCAGCACGTGCAAGGGCAGCGCGGCGAGCTGCTCGATGTCTTTGGGCAGCAGCGCGTAGGTGGTCAGCAGCAGGTCATAGTCCTGCAAGTTCTGGAAATGTTTCTTACGCGTCGCGCCGTACAGTGCCAGCACCTTGAGCTGCGGGGTGAAGTGCGCCGCTTCGTCGAGCCAGTTAGGGATCAGGCTGGTGGGCATCACCACCATGCACGGCCGATCGAGGCGCCCGGCGATTTTTTCACTGAGAATATGCGCCAGAGTCTGCAGGGTTTTGCCCAGGCCCATGTCATCCGCGAGAATCCCGCCGACATCAAGCTGGCGCAGCGACTGCATCCAGCTCAAACCTTCGAGCTGATACGGGCGCAAGGTTGCGTTCAAGTCTTCGGGCGCCACGCAGGTGAAACCCTTGATGTCGCACAGGCGCTGGGCGAAGTTGCGGATCTTCTCGCCGCCTTCCCATTGCAGCGGCAGGTCTTCCAACGGGTTGAGACGAATCGCATCGGCCTTGGCCAGGCGCAACGTGGTGTTGCCGGGTTCCTGCAGGTAAAACTCGCCAAGGGTGGCCAGTACCGGTTTCAAGCGACCGTAGGGCAGCGCCACTTGCAGCGGGCCGTGGCCGTTGGGCAGGCCGGGGATGTTCACCAGAATCAGCTCGTCATCGCGACGCCGGGCGAGTTTTTCCGGGTTGAGGATCTCGGTGTGCGAACGCATCAGGTTCAACAGGATCGGCAACAGGCTCAGCCGCTCACCGTTGACGATGATCCCCAATTCCAGGTCAAACCAGTCGCGCTCCGGACCCTCATCGACGGTGGCGTACCAGTCATCGACGGTGCTCAAGTCGAAACCGAAATCCTCATCGATCTGCAGCTCCCAGCCCTCGGCGCGCAGGGTCGGCGATGCGTTGAGGGTGAAGTTCAGCCAGGCGCTGTCATTGACCATCTCGAACAGTTCACCGGCGCTTTCCGGCAACGCTTTGCTCTGGCGCGTGGCGATCTTGAAGCCGAGCAGGCGCAGTTGCTCGCGATACGGCTGTTCCAACTCCGGATGGCGCTTGATGCGCAGGCTCTGGGTCTCCTGGCGCACGACGATGTCGGCGTTTTTTTGCCCGCTGACATAGTTGCCCAGGTAATTGAACGACAACGCTGCGCGGTGCTGGATGTAGCGCTGCATTTTGCCATTGCGCGGTTCAAACGCGCTGAACTCGACACTCGCCAGCCACAGGCGCGGCACCGGTCGCACATCCTCCATCACCACCTGCGGCAGCACCACGCGGTTATCCAGCACGGCCTGGAGTTTTTCCAGCAGCTCGGCATCCTGGGCGGCCGCCGGGTAGGCCAGGGTTTCCTGGACCTTGAGCAGCACCGCCGCGATGTGTTTGCAGTTGGTGTGCACCGGGCACGTGCAGCGGCTGTCCACCAGAATCAGCATGCCTTTGGCGGATTCGCGCAGCGAGATGGTTTGCCGGTAAACGTTACCGCCCGAGCCTTCGCAACTGGCAATGATGGTGCTGTCGCCAGACTCGACGATGCGCACGCGGTTTTCCAGGGCATAGCGGCGCCCACGCTCAAGGCTTTGCTCTTTAAAGCGATTGGCCCACGAAGGGGCCAGGGGTTTGGTCAACGACGACGTCAGGGGCATGGCGCTGGATCAGTCCTGAATGTCGGGCGGTGGTGCGCTGGGTGGTTTGGCGGTCAGCGAGGTGATCTTGATCAGCAGCGCCAAGTGGCCGCCGTCGAGGTAGTTGAGCTGGTTGTTTTTGGTGCGCACGTCTTGCTGGCTCAGGTGTTCGCTGGCAATGACGCTGCCGTTGGCGTCGAACTGGTTGATCCAGAAGTTTGCGTCGATATCGGTAAAGCGCCCCAGTTGCAGGTTCAGCGTGCCTTCGATGGGGAACTGGCCGAATTGCTCCTGGCCGTCGGTAATGGCCAGCTTCACCGGTTGTTCGCCCAGGTTCTGGTCCCAGGCGCGGTGCAGCAGCACGGTATAGCTGTTGTCGGCACTGAGTTTGTCGACGATGTTGCCCAGCCGTGACGGGCTCATTTTGTCCGCCGGCAGCCGTGGTGCCCCGGCGTCCCAGTTTTCCGGCGCGGCGCGGCTAGTGATCACCGGCTCGGCGTTCTGGCGCACCAGGACCATTTCCACCAGGTACGGGCTGTCGGCAAACGCCGAAGGAGCAACGACCACCAACAACAAGCTCAAAATGCGGAACAGGCGCATTGGGGCGTCCTTCAAGCAGATTTCGGAATGAGGCGCTCAAACAGCGCCTCTAATGTATTAAAGCGTTCTTCGGCACGTTCCATCGGCACCATGAATTTGAACAGCGTAGCCCCTTCGAACTTGTAGCGGTTGGGCTGGCCCTGAATCAGCTTGATCAGCACCAGTGGGTCCACCGGCGTTTGCGCTTCGAACTCGATACGCCCGCCTTGCGGCCCGGCATCGACTTTCTTTATTCCAAGCTGCTCGGCCTGCAATTTGAGCAGGGTCAGACGCACCAGGTTCTTGGTCGGCTCCGGCAACAGGCCGAAACGGTCGATCATCTCCACTTGCAGGTCCTTGAGGCCCTCTTCGTCGGTGGCCGAGGCAATGCGCTTGTACAGGATCAGCCGCGCATGCACATCCGGCAGGTAGTCTTCGGGAATCAACGCCGGCAAGCGCAGGTTGATTTCCGGGCCGCCACCCAAGGGTTGATCGAGGTTCGGTTGTTCGCCTTTGCGGATGGCTTTTACCGCGCGCTCGAGCATTTCCATATAAAGGGTGAAGCCCACGGCCTGGATCTGCCCGCTCTGGCCGTCGCCGAGCAGTTCGCCGGCGCCACGGATTTCCAGGTCGTTGGTGGCCAGTACAAAACCGGCACCGAGGTCCTGGGTGTTGGCGATGGCTTCCAGGCGCTTTTCAGCGTCGCCGGTAATTTGCTGGCGCGGTGGCGTCAGCAAGTAGGCATAGGCTTGGTGGTGACTACGCCCAACCCGGCCGCGCAATTGGTGCAACTGCGCCAGGCCGAACTTATCCGCACGCTCGATGATGATGGTGTTGGCGCTCGGCACGTCGATGCCGGTCTCGATGATGGTCGAGGCGATCAGCACGTTGAAGCGCTTGTGGTAGAAATCGCTCATCACCTGTTCGAGTTCGCGTTCACGCATCTGCCCATGGCCGATGGCAATGCGCGCTTCCGGCACCAATTCGGCGAGGTCGGCGGCGCATTTCTCGATGGTCTTCACGTCGTTGTGCAGGTAGTACACCTGACCGCCGCGCAGCAGTTCACGCAACAGCGCTTCCTTGACCGTGCTTTTGTTCTGCTCCATCACGAAAGTGCGCACCGACAAGCGCCGTGCCGGTGGCGTGGCGATGATCGACAGGTCGCGCATGCCCGACACGGCCATGTTCAGCGTGCGCGGAATCGGCGTGGCGGTGAGGGTAAGAATGTCGACTTCGCTGCGCAGGTTTTTCAGCTGTTCTTTCTGGCGCACACCGAAACGGTGTTCTTCGTCGATGATCACCAGCCCCAGGTTTTTGATCTTCACATCGTCCGACAGCAGCTTGTGGGTACCGATCACAATGTCGATTTTACCTTCCGCCAAGTCGGCGACGGCGGCATTCACTTCCTTGGCGGACTTGAAGCGGCTCATCACTTCCACGCTCACCGGCCAGTCGGCGAAGCGGTCGCGGAAGCTGTTGTAATGCTGCTGGGCGAGCAGGGTGGTCGGCACCAGAATCGCTACCTGCTTGCCGCCATGCACGGCAATAAAGGCGGCGCGCATGGCCACTTCGGTTTTGCCGAAGCCCACGTCGCCGCACACCAGGCGGTCCATCGGCTTGGGCGCGAGCATGTCAGCGCGCACCGCTTCAATGGTGGTTTGCTGGTCCGGGGTTTCTTCAAAGGCGAAGCCGGCGCTGAACGTGGCGTAGTCGGCTTTCGGGTCAGCGAAGGCGTAACCCTCGCGGGCTGCGCGGCGTGCATAGATGTCGAGCAATTCGGCGGCGACGTCGCGCACCTGCTCGGCGGCTTTGCGCTTGGCTTTCTGCCAGGTCTCGGAGCCCAGGCGGTGCAACGGCGCCAGGGCGTCGTCGCTGCCGGTGTAGCGTGCGATCAAGTGCAGGCTGGCCACCGGCACGTAGAGCTTGGCGCCCTCAGCGTATTCCATGGTGAGGAATTCGGCGGCCTGGTTGTCGATCTCCAGGGTCTGCAGGCCCAAGTAGCGGCCCACGCCGTGGTCGATATGCACCACCGGCGCGCCTTCGCGCAGCTCGGTCAGGTTCTTGATCACCGCGTCGTTGTTGGCGTCCGCGCGTTTTTCACGGCGACGGCGCTGCATCACGCGTTGGCCGAACAGCGGGCTCTCGGCGATCAACGCCAAGGCCGGGTCATCCAGCAACAAGCCTTCGTCCAGCGGCGCAATGGTAATCGCCAGGCGCTCTTTGCTGGCGACAAAATCCGGCCAGCTGTCGACGGTTTTCGGGCGCAGCTTCAGGCGTTCCAGCAACTCCAGCAGCACTTCGCGGCGGCCGGCGGATTCGGCGGTAAACAGCACGCGGCCAGGGAAGTCGCCGAGGAAGTTGGATAACGCTTCCAGCGGTTGCGTGGCTTTGGCCTGGATCGCCAAGTCCGGCAGTGTGCCTGCCGGGAAGCGTTCGCGGCCGCTGCCGGCGTCCACGTCCTGTTGGCTGGCGACGACGCGCGGCCAGTTTTTCAGGCGGGCGAAGCAGTCTTCCACCGGCAGGAACAGCTCGGCAGGTGGTAATAGAGGCCGCGATGGGTCGACGCGGCGCTCTTCATAGCGGTTGCGCACGTCGTTCCAGAAGTTTTCCGCTGCCTGCTCGATGCCCGGCAGCGAGAACACTTGGGTGTCCTGGGGCAGGTAGTCGAACAGCGTGGAGGTTTCGTCGAAGAACAGCGGCAGGTAGTACTCGATACCGGCCGGTGTAATCCCACTGCTCAAGTCCTGGAAGATCGGGCAGCGGCGGAAGTCCACGTCGAAGCGTTCACGAAAGCGTGCCTTGAAGCGCGTGACCGCGTCTTTTTGCAGCGGGAATTCCCGTGCCGGCAGCAGCTTGATCGAGTCCACTTTATCAATGGAGCGTTGGTTGTCTGGGTCGAAGGTGCGCAGCGTTTCGATTTCGTCATCGAACAGGTCGATGCGGTACGGCAGTTTGCTGCCCATCGGGAACAGGTCGATCAACGCCCCGCGCACGGCGAACTCGCCGTGTTCGTACACCGTGTCGACGCAGCGGTAGCCGCTGGCTTCCAGGCGCGTGCGCATCTGTTCCACGTCGAGCTTCTGGCCGATATCCAGCACCAGGCTGCTGCCCAGAAGGAACTTGGTCGGCGCCAGGCGATGCAGGGCCGTGGTGATCGGCACCACCAGCACGCCGTGGGCCAGTTCCGGCAAGCGGTACAGGCTGGCGATGCGCTGGGAAATGATGTCCTGGTGCGGCGAGAACAGATCGTAGGGCAGGGTTTCCCAGTCGGGAAAATGCAGCACCGGCAAATCGGGGGCGAAGAAGCTCAGCTCCTGCTCCAGCCGCTCGGCGCTTTGGCTGTCGGCAGTGAGCAGCAGGGTAAAGCGCTTGGCTGCGCTGGCAGCCTCGGCAATGGCCAGGCTCAGGGCGGCACCGGGCAGGTTGCCCCAGTGCTGTTTACCTGCCGCGGCAGGGAGAAGCGGTAGACGCAGAACGGGCACGGAAGGTTGAGCTCCAAGCGTTGCGACAAAGTCGGTAATTGTAACGGCCCTAGGTGCCGCCTGTCAGTTGCTGACTGTGCCTATTACGGTTTGTAGGAAATGTAGTGGCTAAGACAAACAATGGCGTGTTTTGACTCAATATGTAGTGCCATTTAGCACGGATATTTCGGAGGGTTACGGACAAGTTGGCGGCGCGACGCCATTGGTGGCCTTCTGGAACCCGCGTGTTTCCTGGCCTGTAGCGGGGTGGTATTTTTTTGCAAGGGCTTTTTGTTGTGGTTGGCGCATTGCTCAACGGGCGGTCGGACGACATAATGTAGCCCCTTTTTTCTGCCCCTACATGTGGAAGGTTCCCGTGACTCAGAAGCCCGACCAGTGTCTTGGTGAATGGATCGACCGTGAAGCGCTCGCTGAAGCGATGATTCCGCTTATCGGTCAGCTGTACCGCAATAACAATGTGGTGAGCTCGATCTATGGCCGCAGCCTGATCAACCAATCAGTCATCGCGATTCTCAAGGCGCATCGCTTTGCTCGCCATCGTTCTGCCGACGACAGCGAACTCTCCGTCCACGAAACATTCCCTCTGCTCAAAGCCATGAGCGAGCTCAAGCTCGGCGCGGCCTCGGTAGACCTGGGCAAGTTGGCTTACAAATTCCGCAAAGAAGGTGCCGGCCGCAGCGCCGAGCAGTTCGTGCGTGAAGAAATGGCCGATGTAGTTGGCCAGCAAAACGCTGCTGCCCGTAAAGGCACCGACGTTGTGCTGTACGGCTTCGGTCGTATCGGCCGCCTGCTGGCACGCATCCTGATCGAAAAAACCGGTGGCGGCGACGGCCTGCGCCTGCGTGCCATCGTGGTGCGTAAAGGCGCCGAGAACGACCTGACCAAGCGTGCCAGCCTGCTGCGCCGCGACTCGGTACACGGTCCGTTCAACGGCACCATCGTCATCGACGAAGAAAACAACACCATCACCGCCAACGGTAACCTGATCCAGGTGATCTACGCGAAGAACCCGGCTGAGGTGGATTACACCCAGTACGGCATCAAGGACGCTCTGTTGGTGGATAACACCGGCGTATGGCGTGATGCCGAGGGCCTGGGCCAGCATTTGGCCTGCCCGGGTATCGACCGCGTTGTGCTGACTGCGCCTGGCAAAGGCAAGCTGAAGAACATCGTTCACGGTATCAACCACGGCGAAATCACCGCTGACGACAAGATCGTGTCCGCCGCTTCCTGCACCACCAACGCCATCGTGCCGGTGCTCAAGGCTGTGAATGACAAGTTCGGTATCGTTAACGGCCACGTTGAAACCGTTCACTCGTATACCAACGACCAGAACCTGATCGACAACTTCCACAAAGGCGATCGCCGTGGCCGTAGCGCCGCGTTGAACATGGTGATCACCGAGACCGGTGCTGCCACCGCTGCTGCCAAGGCCCTGCCTGAGCTGGCCGGCAAGCTGACCGGTAACGCGATCCGCGTGCCGACGCCGAACGTGTCGATGGCCATTCTCAACCTGAACCTTGAGAAAGCCGCCACCCGTGAAGAAATGAACGAGTACCTGCGCTACATGGCGCTGCACTCCGATCTGCATAAGCAAATCGACTTCGTTAACTCGCAGGAGGTGGTCTCCACCGACTTCGTTGGCTCGCGCCACGCTGGCGTAGTGGATGCTGAGGCAACCATCACCCAGGACAACCGCGTTGTGCTGTACGTCTGGTACGACAACGAGTTTGGCTACAGCTGCCAGGTGGTTCGCGTGATGGAAGACATGGCTGGGGTTAACCCGCCTGCGTTTCCGCGCTAAGCATTTGCGGTAAATGAAAAAGCCCCGACTGGTTCGGGGCTTTTTTATGGGTGTGGGTTTTGTGGTGTTTGGGTTGGCCTCTTCGCGGCATAGGTATCTACACATCTTTTTATGGGTTGAATTCTTTTGTGGTCGCGGGGGGGCTGGGTACATATCCGTTATTTGGGTAACGGCTGCTATGGGTTCCGCTCTTACAGCGGGTCACTTTTGGAAAAGAGCCCCAAGCAACCAGCTCCCACAGAAAAGCAGAGCACTGCGGTGCTGGCAGTCGAACTCGGTCAAAATTGTGGGAGCGGGCTTGCTTGCGAAGGCGGTGGGTCAGTTACATATGAGCCGACTGACACACCGCCTTCGCGAGCAAGCCCGCTCTCACAGGGGATTTGCGTTTAATTCAGTAGGCTTTTGCGCAGGCTGTCCGACAGGCCTTTCGGCGCCAGCCAGATGCCCAGATAGGCTTTCGCCAATTCATCATCACCACTGCTGAACACCACCTGCTCATTAATCTCCAGGTTCAACCCGCGCCCAGGGCGGAAGTCCAAGGCATAGCGATCGCCGCTGCGGATGTTGCGGAAACTTGCATGCAGTTGATCCAACGCAGGCTTCAAACGGGCGAGGGTAGCGCTGCTTTGCTGGCGCTCCAGGGCGGTGGTGGCCGCCTTGATCACATCGTTACGGTCGATGTCGCGAAAGTAATACAACGCCAGGCGCAGGTCCTTTTGCTGGTCCCAGGCCTGTTTCGCGCGCAGGTTGGCCGGGGCGTACAGCGCTGCCGCGTAGACATCCGCCCAGAGATAGACCAGCACGGCCTGGTTTTTCCGGGCCAGGTCCTGAGATTGCGCAGGGAAAGCCGCCTGCCTGAGCCGGTCCGCTTCACTGGCTTGCACGGTCACAGAGAAAATCAGCAATAAACACAAAAGCACATGCCGCATAATGGCTCGTCCTGCAAAGGTTCGTGTCAGCAGTGTAATGCCAGTTTCCTACTGCTGTAGTAAAGGCAAGGCTGGCCTACGACGCGACCAAGGGTTAATGTTCGCGGCGTTGAGCCTTATATAGACTGTGCCCCGGCTCACACACTTGAGCCAAATTGTCCTTCATGCCCGCTGGCCGCGGCATGATTTAGCCAGGCGTCCAACCGTGCGCCTGGCCTGTTCTGAGGAGTACGCATGGCTGTCTACAACTACGACGTGGTGGTACTGGGTTCCGGCCCGGCTGGAGAAGGTGCGGCGATGAACGCCGCCAAAGCTGGGCGCAAGGTGGCGATGGTCGATAGCCGTCGCCAGGTCGGCGGTAACTGCACCCACCTGGGTACCATCCCGTCTAAGGCCTTGCGTCACTCGGTGCGCCAGATCATGCAGTTCAACACCAACCCGATGTTCCGGGCCATTGGTGAGCCGCGCTGGTTCTCGTTCCCGGACGTGTTGAAAAGCGCCGAAAAAGTCATCTCCAAGCAAGTCGCCTCGCGTACCGGCTACTACGCCCGTAACCGCGTTGACCTGTTCTTCGGCACCGGCAGCTTTGCCGATGAGCAAACCGTCGAAGTGGTCTGCGCCAACGGCGTGGTCGAGAAGCTGGTGGCCAAGCACATCATCATCGCCACCGGTTCGCGGCCGTATCGCCCGGCGGACATCGATTTCCACCACCCGCGTATCTACGATAGCGACACCATCCTGAGCCTGGGCCACACCCCGCGCAAACTGATCATCTACGGCGCCGGTGTAATCGGCTGTGAATACGCCTCGATCTTCAGCGGCCTGGGTGTTCTGGTGGAGCTGGTGGATAACCGCGACCAGCTGCTGAGCTTCCTCGACTCGGAAATTTCCCAGGCGTTGAGCTACCACTTCAGCAACAACAACATCACCGTGCGCCATAACGAAGAGTACGAGCGGGTCGAAGGCCTGGACAACGGCGTGATCCTGCACCTCAAGTCCGGCAAGAAGATCAAGGCCGACGCCTTGCTGTGGTGCAACGGCCGTACCGGCAACACCGACAAGCTGGGCATGGAAAACGTCGGGGTCAAGGTCAACAGCCGTGGCCAGATCGAAGTGGACGAGAACTACCGCACCTGCGTGACCAATATCTATGGCGCCGGTGACGTGATCGGCTGGCCAAGCCTGGCGAGTGCCGCGCATGACCAAGGCCGTTCGGCGGCCGGCAGCATTGTCGACAACGGCAGCTGGCGCTATGTGAACGACGTGCCGACCGGGATCTACACCATTCCCGAGATCAGCTCGATCGGCAAGAACGAACACGAACTGACCAAGGCCAAGGTGCCTTATGAAGTCGGCAAGGCGTTCTTCAAGAGCATGGCGCGTGCGCAGATCGCCGGCGAGCCGCAAGGCATGCTCAAGATCCTGTTCCACCGCGAAACCCTGGAAGTCCTCGGCGTGCATTGCTTCGGCTACCAGGCCTCGGAGATCGTGCACATTGGCCAGGCGATCATGAACCAGCCGGGCGAGCAAAATACCCTCAAGTATTTTGTGAACACCACGTTCAACTACCCGACCATGGCAGAAGCCTATCGGGTAGCGGCCTACGATGGCCTCAACCGGCTTTTTTGAGCGGCTCCGGCCGGTGGCCTGAGCCGGCCGGGGAGACCGATTTCAGTAATTCTCGAGGGTGGCAGTGGCCAAACCGGGAAAGTCTGTAATCAGGCTATCTACGCCGAAGTCGGCGAGCCTGCGCATCAGCGCAGGTTCGTTGACCGTCCACACGGACACGTGCAAACCCTGGCGCTGGGCTTTTTCCAGACGCTCGGGGGTGCACAACGTCCAGTTCAACGCCAGGTATTCACAGCCGTAGTTTTGCGCGACCTTCAGCGGGTCGAGCCAGGCGTATTCGGCGACCAGTCCTCGCGACAGGTCCGGGGTGAGTTCAACCGCCGCTTTCAATACTTCCCGCGAACTTGAGGTCACCGTGACCTTGTCCATCAGGCCATGACGCACGGCCATCTCACGAATTGCCAGCACGGTAGTCGCGGCGCGGGTGCGTGAGGCGCTTTTGACTTCCAGTTGCCAGTGATCGAAGTCGCACTTTTCGAACAGTTCTTCCAAGCGTGGGATCGGGCACGGGTTAACCCAGCCAGGGCCGCCTTTGCGCGCGTCCATCTTCACAAGGTCGGCCGCCGAATACTCGACGACTTTGCCGCGCCGGTCGGCGGTGCGTTTGAGGGTCGGGTCGTGGATCACCATCAACTCGCCGTCCATGGACAGGTGCAAGTCCAGTTCGCAGCGGCGTACACCGTGCTTGAGGCACTCCTGAAAGCTGGTCAGGGTGTTTTCCGGTGCTTCGCCTTTGGCACCGCGGTGGCCATAAATCAGGGTCACAGTTGCTCCTTTGCGCCGGATAGCCCGGCGGGGTCATACGAGATTCAGGTGTCTTGGGCGTCGCTCTGTTCCCGCGCCAGGCGTCGTTCCTGGGCTTGTTTCTGCAGAATGTAGCGCGCCAGCAGCTGGCGCTGGGCATCGGTCATGGATTCGAACTCCGTGCCTACGTCAAACCGGTCGCCCTTGGCGTCGCAATGGGTGACGCGGGCACGCAGCAGCAGGCCGAGCGCCTGGGGCATCAATACCAGCTTGACCGCCAGGTGCGCGCCAGGCGCCAAGGGCGTGGGGTGCTGGAAGTCGATGCCGCCTTCGGAAATGATCACCGGCTGCGGCGCGCCCACCTCATCCAGCAGGCCGCGCGCCATGATTTGGCTGAGCAGGTCCACGCGTTTGTTCTGGACTTTGAGGAAGGCGGCCAGGCTGCGATCCTTCTCGTTGATCTGGCGCAGCAGGTGCTGGGCTTCGAATTTGCTGAGGTGCAATTCGCTGAGCAGGTTGAATAGCGGCGAATCATCCAGCAACACTTCCTTGCTCGCCGCTTCCGGGGCAGACAGTGCGCTGATTTGAAGTGCGATCATGTCGTCGATACGGTAGTATTCGCGGCGTTCTTCTTCATCTAATGTCGACATGGCGAACCCAAAGTAGCGGTAATGGTCTGAGTGTAAAGCTGCTTACCTGACCCCGCCACCGGGACGTCTTCTTTTCCTCCGAACAAGCCCCGACATGTTCAGACCTCTCTTCGTATTTATCGGCACGCGTTATACCCGTGCAAAGCGTCGCAATCATTTTGTGTCGTTCATTTCCCTGACCTCGATGATCGGGCTCGCCTTGGGCGTGGTCGTGATGATTGTGGTGCTGTCGGTGATGAACGGCTTCGATCATGAGATGCGCACCCGCGTGCTGGGCATGGTGCCCCACGCGACCATCGAGGGCGATTCGCCCATCAGCGACTGGCCTAGCCTTGCCGACAAGGTCAAGCAGAACCCCAAGGTAGTGGCCGTTGCGCCGTTTACCCAGATGCAGGGGTTGCTGACCAACGACGGCAAGGTGCAGAAAATCCTGCTCAATGGCATCGATCCGGCTCAGGAACGTAACGTGTCGATCATCGACAAGTTCATGTTGCAGGGCAAACTCGACGAGTTGGCGCCCGGAAGCTTCGGCATCGTGATCGGCGACAAGGCCGCGGCCAAGCTCGGCGTGGGCATCGGCGACAAGCTGACCTTCGTGGCCCCGGAAGTCACCGTGACCCCGGCCGGCATGTTCCCGCGCATGAAGCGCTTCACCGTGGTCGGCACCTTCCACGTCGGCGCCGGCGAGATCGACGGCTACCTTGGCCTGACCAACCTCACCGATCTGGCGCGCCTGCATCGCTGGAAGCCGGATCAGGTGCAGGGCCTGCGCCTCAAATTCAACGACCTGTTCGAGGCACCGCGCGGCGCCTGGGAAATCGCCCAGCATTTGGGTGAATCCCAGTACTACGCCCGCGACTGGACCCGCACTCACGGCAACCTCTACCAGGCCATCCGCATGGAAAAAGCCATGATCGGCTTGTTGTTGCTGCTGATCGTCGCCGTGGCAGCGTTCAACATCATCTCCACCTTGGTGATGGTGGTGAACGACAAGAAGGGCGACATCGCCATCCTGCGCACCCTTGGCGCCACGCCGGGGCAGATCATGGCGATCTTCATGGTGCAGGGCACCGTGATCGGCGTGGTCGGCACCTTGATCGGCACCGCGGTCGGCATCCTGGCGGCACTGAACGTCAGCGCCGCCATCGCCGCGCTGGAAAAAGTCCTCGGCCACAAGTTTCTTAATGCCGACGTCTACTTCATCGACTACTTACCGTCCCAGGTTCAGGCCCAGGACGTGTTGATGGTGGGCGGCGCTGCGTTGGTCCTGAGTTTTCTTGCCACCCTGTATCCAGCCTGGCGCGCGGCACGTACCCAGCCAGCACAGGCCTTACGTTATGAGTGAATCGGGCATGAGTGAAAAAGCAATCCTGAGCTGCCGCAACCTGGGCAAATCCTACGAGGAAGGTCCGGAGTCGGTGGTGGTGTTGTCCAACCTGCAGTTGGAACTGCACCCGGGCGAGCGCGTGGCGATCGTCGGCAGTTCCGGTTCCGGCAAAAGTACCTTGCTTAACCTGTTGGGCGGCCTTGATACGCCGTCCCAGGGCAGCGTGTGGCTGGCCGGCGAAGAACTGTCGGCCCTGGGTGAGAAAGCGCGTGGCCAACTGCGCAACCGTTCGTTGGGCTTTGTGTACCAGTTCCACCACCTGCTGGCGGAATTCACCGCGCTGGAAAACGTGTGCATGCCGCTGCTGATCGGCAAGACCGCGATCCCGCAAGCGCGCCAGCGTGCCACAGCCCTGCTGGAGCGCGTTGGCCTCGGGCATCGCCTGGAGCACAAGCCGGCCGAACTGTCCGGCGGTGAGCGCCAGCGTGTGGCAATCGCCCGCGCCCTGGTGAACAACCCAGGGCTGGTGATGCTCGATGAGCCAACCGGCAACCTCGACGCCCACACCGCCCAGGGCATCAAGGACTTGATGCTGGAACTGAGCACCCAGATGCGCACCGCGTTCCTGGTGGTGACCCATGACATGAGCATGGCCCGCCAGATGGACCGTGTGCTGCACCTGCAGGAAGGTCATTTGGTCGCCATCTGACCCGCTTCAAGCCCGGCGCCTGGCGCTGGGCTTTTTCATTTTTTTAAACGGTGCCCGCGAATGTTCAGACCGTTATCGATTTTCATCGGCACGCGCTATACCCGCGCTAAGCGCCGCAACCGTTTTGTTTCGTTTATCTCGATGACCTCGATGATCGGCCTCGCCCTCGGCGTGCTGGCGATGATCGTGGTGTTGTCGGTGATGAACGGCTTCCAGCGTGAAATGAGCTCACGCATCCTCGGCATGGTGCCCCACGCCACCATCGTCGGCGTGAATCCGATTGATGACTGGCAGCCCGTGGCGGCTGCGGCGATGAAGAACCCTGAAGTCACCGCCGCAGTGCCGTTCACACAGATGGACGGCATGTTTTCCTACAAGGGCGCGATGCAGCCGATCGAAATCAGCGGCGTCGACCCGGCCCAGGAAGGCAAGGTCTCGATCGTGGCCCAGCATATCGTGCGCGGGAAACTGGAAGACCTGAAGGCCGGCGAATTTGGCGTGGTCATCGGCGACATCACCGCTCGGCGCTTCCGCCTGAGCGTGGGCGACAAGCTGACCCTGATCGTCCCGGAAATCAGCACTGCCCCGGGTGGCATCACCCCGCGCATGCAGCGGTTGAACGTGGTCGGTATCTTCAAGGTCGGCGCTGAGCTGGACGGCTCCATGGCCTTGATCAACATGGCTGACGCTGCCGAGATACAGCATTGGCAGCCCAACCAGGTGCAAAGCGTGCGCCTGGCGGTGAAAGACCTGTATGCAGCGCCCAAAGTCTCGGCGGACATCGCCGCCAGCCTTGGCGCAGCCTACAAGCCCGATGACTGGACCCACACCCAGGGCAGCCTGTTCAGCGCGATGAAGATGGAAAAGACCATGATCGGCCTGCTGTTGCTGATGATCGTCGCCGTTGCCGCGTTCAACATCATCGCCACCTTGATCATGGTGGTGAACGACAAGGGCGCAGACATCGCGATCTTGCGCACCATCGGCGCCACGCCACGCCAGATCATGGCGATCTTCATGGTGCAGGGCACGGTGATTGGTATTGTCGGCACCTTGATCGGCGGCGTACTAGGCGTGATTGCGGCGCTGAACGTGAGTGAACTGGTGGGCTGGCTGGAGCGCGTGAGCGGGCAGCATATCTTCAGTTCGGATGTGTATTTCGTCAGCAACCTGCCTTCGGAACTGCAAGGCGGCGATGTGCTGCTGATTTGCACGGCTGGGTTTGCGTTGAGCTTTTTGGCGACTGTTTACCCGGCGTATCGGGCGGCGAAGATTGAGCCGGCGCATGCGCTCAGGTATTCCTGACGTGCTCGTTCCCACGCTCAGCGTGGGAACGAGCAACGTTGTAATCTAGCAGTCAGCTGGCTGGTAGCGGCGCCATCTTAGAGTGCTGGCGAAGCTGTTCACTGGCGACTGTTTACCCGGCGTATCGGGCGGCGAAGATTGAGCCGGCGCATGCGCTCAGGTATTCCTGACGTGCTCGTTCCCACGCTCAGCGTGGGAACGAGCAACGTTGTAATCTAGCAGTCAGCTGGCTGGTAGCGGCGCCATCTTAGAGTGCTGGCGAAGCTGTTCACACACGTTTGGAGAATTGAGATGGCGTTGCGTACACCTCTGATATTGGCGGGCTGCCTGTTGGCGTTGAGTTTCGCTGCTGTGGCTGACACGGCCCACACCTTCGCCTTTGGCCAGCCGGCGTCTGCCGACAAAGCCACGCGCACCGTGGAAGTGTTGCTGCAGGACATTTCCTTTTCGCCCAAGTCGATCGACGTAAAAGCCGGTGAGACCGTGCGCTTTGTACTGGTCAACAAAGGCCAGTTGCTCCACGAATTCAACCTGGGCGACGCGGCGATGCATGCCGAACACCAGAAGGAAATGTTAAAGATGCAGGCCAGCGGCATGCTCACCGCCACCGGCATGGGCAAGATGGACCACAGCGCCATGCATCAGGATGATATGCGCCATGGCGACATGAGTGGCATGAAGCATGACGATCCCAACAGCGTGTTGGTCGAACCCGGCAAGACTGCCGAGCTGACCTGGACCTTCACCAAAGCCACGGGTCTGGAGTTTGCCTGCAACCTCCCTGGGCATTATCAGGCCGGCATGGTCGGCAAACTGACCGTTGAGTGAGGCGTTTCTTAAGGGCGGGAGCAAAGGCTGGTAGACTGGCGCGGTTTATTTAGCCAGGTTTCCGCCATGCATCCCGCAGCCGAACATTCGCCGCTGGGCAAGTCCAGTGAATACATCAGCACCTACACCCCATCGTTGCTGTTCCCGATCCCTCGCGCCGCCAAGTGGGCCGAGCTGGGCCTGAGCGCCGAGACACTGCCGTATAAAGGCGTGGATTTCTGGAACTGCTTCGAATTGTCCTGGCTGCTGCCGTCGGGCAAGCCGGTGGTGGCCATCGGTGAGTTCAGCATCCCGGCCGACTCGCCGAATATCATCGAGTCCAAGTCCTTCAAGCTCTACCTCAACTCGTTGAACCAGACCGCGTTTGCCGATACGGCAAGCCTGGAAGCGACCTTGCGCACCGACCTAAGCGCCGCCGCCGGCAAGCCGGTGAGCGTGCGCATCCGCCGTTTGGCCGAGGTTGAAGCCGAAGGTGTGCAGGCACTGCCGGGCGTGTGCATTGACGAGTTGGACATCAGCGTCAGCAACTACGAACACCCGCGCCCGGAACTGCTGCGCTGCGATGACTCGCGCATTATCGAGGAGAGCGTGCACAGCCACTTGCTCAAATCCAACTGCCCGGTCACCAGTCAGCCCGATTGGGGCAGCGTGGCGGTGGAATACCGGGGTTCGGCACTGGATCACGCCAGCCTGCTGGAGTACCTGGTGAGCTTTCGCCAGCACTCCGACTTCCATGAACAGTGTGTGGAGCGGATTTTTCTCGACCTGCAGCGCTTGCTCAAGCCGCAGAAACTGACGGTGTATGCGCGCTATGTGCGCCGGGGCGGGTTGGATATCAACCCGTACCGCAGCACGGAAGATGTGCAGTTCCAAAACCTGCGACTGGCCCGTCAGTAGCCTTCACGCAAAACAAATGTGGGAGCTGGCTTGCCTGCGATAGCAATTTTTCAGTCATCCATTAGGTGACTGATACACCGCTATCGCAGGCAAGCCCGCGCCCACATTTTGGTTCTGCGTTTGGCTTGGGCTGGGGTTAGATCCCGATATTGCCCAAGGTGATCACGATATTGCGCAGCGTCCCCGCAATACCTGGGTGATCCAGTTCGAAGCCTTCCACCGCGCGATTCACATCGTCAGCGATACTCGGGGATTGGGTGGCGGGTTCCAACTCAAGTTGCACTTCAAACTTCGCAATCAATTCTTCCAGCGCCTCACGCTTTTCGGGTGGCAGCGGTGGCTCCTGGTTCAATTGCTCGCGCAGGATGGTGACCTGTTCTTGCAGTTTTTCGCGGGCAGGCATGGCGTTCTTCCTTTTATCGATAGGCACTGGCATAGACCGCGGCACGTCGCGAAAGGTCTACGGGCTGACCTGTAGATTAATCCACCGGCGCCCTTAGTGCATGATCTCGATCAGGGCTTCTCGCCTTTGAGCTGGCGCAGGCTGATGTCGGCCAGGCAGGTGCCGAGCTCACCGAGGTGATCGATCACCGAGTGCACGCCCAACCCATACAGCGCCACCGTGGCCTTGCCGCGCTTGTACTCGCGTTGTTGCTCGGTCAGCGCCTGCCATTGCTCGGGCGCCAGGCCACACAGCGAGCCGCAGGACGCCAGGCCAATGGTCCACAACCCGGCATTCAGGCCCGCTTGCAGCAAGCGCGGCTCGCCGCTGACCAGTACGCAGCCTTCCAGGCGTTCGATATTCAGTTCCATCAAGGCCTGCCAGCACGCATGCGGCGCCGGCCAGCGGATGGAGGAGGGCGAGGCCGCCTTGATCCAGTCGGGCAGTGCGGCAGCCAGCGGGGTGGTGACCGAGGGGGGCAGTTCGTCCAGCCAGGCGCAGGGCACGCCCTGGTCCTTGAGGCTGCGCAGGCTCTTCAGCGCGCCCGGCGTGGCGTGGGAGTCCGGGGCGGGCGAATCGGTGCGCGCCTGGGAACCAAAATCCACCAGGCAGCCACTCAGGCCAAAGAGTACGGCAGTCAAAGAAGGGGCATTGGCGACGGCAATCTCGGCGTGAGGCATTTCTACATCCCTGAAATAGCAATGACGCTATCGAGGCGGGATGACAAGCGCATGACACTGAGGGGTTATTGTAGGAGTTTTGTGCATTTTTCGTATGTCGTTTCCTCGCAGCTGCCTAAACCAGCACTTCCGTCATATACTGACATCCTTATTCAGGGCATAGCGCCCATGACAGACCATTCAAGGAGCAAAAGCTATGCGCTGGAGCCACTACTTCGCTCAGCTATCTGTGTGTGCCACTGTCCTGTTGGCCCCGTTCGCGGCCCAGGCTGCGTCGGAAGACGACCCGTGGGAAAGCGTCAACCGCCCGATCTTCACCTTCAACGACACCGTTGATACCTACGCGCTCAAGCCAATTGCCCAGGGTTATCAGTTTGTCACCCCGCAATTTGTGCAAGACGGCGTGCACAACTTCTTCCGCAACATCGGCGATGTTGGCAACCTGGCCAACAACGTGCTGCAGCTCAAGCCGCACGCCGCCGGTGTGGACACTGCCCGCCTGCTGATGAACACCACCTTCGGCGTGCTGGGCTTTATTGATGTCGGCACCAAAATGGGGCTGCAGCGCAGCGATGAAGACTTCGGCCAGACCCTCGGTTACTGGGGCGTCGGCAGCGGTCCTTACGTGATGCTGCCGCTGCTGGGCCCAAGCACCTTGCGTGATGCGCCGTCCAAATACGTCGACAGCTACACCCAGCCGTACCGCTACATGAACGACATCGGCTGGCGTAACAGCACCTTCGGCCTGAACATTGTCGATACCCGTGCCAGCCTGCTCGACAGCGAGAAGCTGATCACCGGTGACAAGTACACCTTCATCCGTAACGCTTACTTGCAGAATCGTGAGTTCAAGGTCAAAGACGGCAAGGTCGTCGACGACTTTTAAGCTGTGACGTTTTGAAACGAAAAAAGGCGACCCAAGTGGTCGCCTTTTTTTGTGCGCGGTTTCAGCGCATTTTCAAGATCTTGAGGCCCAATTGCTGATCTGTATCTGTGGCCTTGGTCCATACCACTTCGGTATCTGCTTCCAGGCCCTTGAGAGCGGCGTGATCTGAATCGATCCGCACGGTCAGTTGGTCGCCCACCTGAAACTGGCGCGGCGCCTGGACCTGCATGCCAGAGCTGGAAAGGTCCACGCAGACCCCGGCAATCTCCTGCCCTGCGTGGATCAACGACACATCGGCATCCACTCGCATGCGGATGAAATCGCGTTTTTCGGCGTAGTCGCGCTCGTGTTCGCTCACGGGTTCCATCCTTACTTTGTGTTGTGGTCGTGAGTGTTCTTATAACTCCCAGTGATTTGCGGTGTAAAGACGCTTGGCGACCATCGGCATGAGCTTGAAACCCCTGACGGATGGGAGTACCGTCTGCGCCTTAGAAGGGCACCTCTGCTTTACCTTTGTGCATGGGCAAAATCCCAATGCTTTGTAGGACAGAGTGGCTAGAAAGCGAATCCAGTAAGTGCGCCCGGCCATTGTCGAGCCACCTACGCCAACCTAATTCTGGCGCCGTTTGCCCACATGCAAAAAACCAGTGCCACGCTGCTGATAATCGATGACGACGAAGTAGTGCGCGCGAGCCTCGCGGCCTATTTGGAAGACAGTGGCTTCAGCGTCCTGCAGGCCAGCAATGGCCAACAGGGTCTCCAGGTATTCGGGCGCGACAAGCCCGACCTTGTGATCTGCGATCTGCGCATGCCCCAGATGGGCGGCCTCGAACTGATCCGCCAGGTGACTGAGCTTGCCCCGCAGACGCCGGTGATTGTCGTGTCCGGTGCCGGCGTGATGAACGACGCCGTCGAGGCCTTGCGCCTGGGCGCCGCCGATTACCTGATCAAACCCCTGGAAGACCTGGCCGTGCTGGAGCACTCGGTGCGCCGCGCACTGGACCGTGCCCGCCTGCTGCTGGAAAACCAGCGCTACCGCGAAAAGCTCGAAACCGCCAACCGCGAACTCGAAGCCAGCCTCAACCTGCTCCAGGAAGACCAGAACGCCGGTCGCCAGGTGCAGATGAACATGCTGCCGGTCAGCCCCTGGACCATCGATGAGTTCAAGTTCGCTCACCAGATCATCCCGTCGTTGTACCTGTCGGGTGATTTTGTCGACTATTTCCGCGTCGACGAGCGGCGTGTCGCGTTCTACCTGGCCGACGTCTCCGGCCACGGTGCTTCATCTGCTTTTGTCACCGTGTTGTTGAAGTTCATGACCACACGGCTGTTGTTCGAATCCAAGCGCAATGGCACCTTGCCGGAGTTCACCCCCTCCGAGGTGCTGGGCCACATCAACCGAGGCCTGATCAGCTGTAAGCTGGGCAAGCACGTGACGATGGTCGGCGGCGTAATTGATGAAGAAACGGGTCTTTTGACCTACAGCATCGGCGGTCACCTGCCGATGCCGGTTTTATACACTCCAGACAGTGTGCGTTACCTGGAAGGGCGTGGTCTGCCGGTGGGCTTGTTCAATGAAGCCACCTACGAAGACCACATCCTGGAACTGCCGCCGACCTTCAGCCTCACGCTGATGTCCGACGGTATCCTGGACCTTCTTCCAGAGCCTACACTCAAAGAGAAAGAAGCCGCCTTGCCCCAAAAGGTCAAGTCGGCGGGCGGCAGCCTGGATGGCCTGCGGCAGGTTTTTGGATTGGCCACGCTAGGGGAGATGCCGGATGATATCGCCCTATTGGTGTTGAGCAGGAATCTTTGATGAGTACCGGAAGAATCCAATTCGCCGAGCAAGACGGGACCTTCGTCCTGAAGTTTGTCGGTGAAGTGCGCCTGACCTTGTGTTCGGCGCTGGATGCAACGATTGAGCGGATTTTCACAGCCCTGAATTTCTCGGCGATCGTGATCGATCTGACCGAAACCCGCAGCATCGACAGCACCACCCTGGGCCTGTTGGCCAAGTTGTCCATTCTGTCTCGGCAGAAGGTCGGACTGTTGCCGACTGTGGTCACCACCCACGAAGACATCACCCGTCTGCTGCAGTCCATGGGCTTTGATCAAGTGTTCAACATCGTTGACCGCCCGATCCCCTGCCCGGAATGCCTGACCGACCTGCCTTCGCAAGACCAGTCCGAAGAAGTGGTACGGATCAAGGTGCTCGAAGCGCACAAGATCCTGATGGGCCTGAACGAGTCCAACCGCGAAGCGTTCCATGACCTTGTGAACGCCCTAGAGCGCCACTAAGCCCCCGCTGCTGAGAACAACACAGTCAAATGTGGGAGCTGGCGCCGCCCCACAGTTGTACTGAGGTCGGCTTGAGACCAGCGAAAGGCACAAAAAAGGGCGGCACCCGCGAGGGTGCCGCCCTTTTTGTCGCCGACTGCCTTACAGCTTGGCAGTCAACAACGCTTCAAGCTTCTCCTGGTCCCGAGCAAACTGACGAATCCCCTCCGCCAGCTTCTCAGTCGCCATCGCATCCTCGTTGGATTCCCAACGGAACTGCGCTTCAGTCAAATGCACCCGCGCTTCACCGGCATGGCCTGGCGCCAACTTGCGCTCCAGCTTGCCTTCATCCGCCGCCAGCTTCTCCAGCAGGTCCGGGCTGATGGTCAGGCGATCACATCCGGCCAACTCTTCAATCTGGTTGAGGTTACGGAAGCTCGCACCCATCACCACGGTCTTGTAGCCATTGGCCTTGTAGTAGTTGTAGATGCGCGTTACCGACTGCACGCCTGGATCATCGGAACCGGTGTAGTCGTTGCCGTTGGCCTTTTTGTACCAATCGTAGATACGGCCCACGAACGGCGAAATCAGGAACACCCCAGCCTCGGCACAGGCCACAGCCTGGGCAAACGAGAACAGCAGGGTCAGGTTGGTCTGAATGCCTTCTTTCTCCAGCTTCTCCGCCGCGCGGATGCCTTCCCAGGTGGAGGCGATCTTGATCAGCACACGGTCACGGCCAACGCCGGCTTTGTCGTACAAGTCGATCAGACGGTGCGCACGCTTGAGAATGGCCGCTTCGTCGAACGACAGACGCGCATCCACCTCAGTGGAAATACGGCCCGGTACGACTTTAAGGATCTCTTGACCGACCGCCACCGCAAAACGGTCGCTGGCCAGGCCCACGTCACCATTGCAGTCCTTCACAGCCTCATCCAGCAGCTTGGCATAGCCTGGGATCGAAGCGGCCTTGAGCAGCAGGGAAGGGTTAGTGGTGGCGTCTTGCGGCTTGAGCTTGGCGAGGGTAGAAAAATCGCCGGTATCGGCTACAACGGTGGTGAATTGCTTGAGTTGTTCCAGCTTGGAAGTCATGGGCGTGCTCTGTCCTGTGGGTCTGATGACATTACCCGAGCGCCGGCAGGCGCTCAAGGGCGCAAATGCGTTCGATCGTTTGCGAGGGCAGCAACCTGAAAACAGCCGTTTGAATCACCGGCCGTGGTGCTAAATAGGAGACCAAAACCGCCGACAGGTTCCCCTTATATCGATCGTTCCCACGCTCCGCGTGGTAACGCCTCCTGGGACGCTCCGCGTCCCGCTACCAGCGCACGGCTCAAGTCCAGCGCAATAGTGACGCGGAGCGTCACGCCGTCCCTTATATCGATCGTTCCCACGCTCCGCGTGGTAACGCCTCCTGGGACGCTCCGCGTCCCGCTACCAGCGCACGGCTCAAGTCCAGCGCAATAGTGACGCGGAGCGTCACGCCCTGCATTCCCACGCAGAGCATGGGAACGATCAGTTGGGGGAACCGCCAACCCCAGCCACCCAATAAACCAACTGACACCCAACCGGCTAAATCACCGCCCCTCCAACAACTCCCCAGCCTGATCCAACAACGCCAACGGATCACTCGCCTTATGAATATCCACGGACAACATCTGCCGAAATTTCCGAGCCCCCGGAAACCCAGTCCCCAACCCCAACACATGCCGCGTAATGTGATGCATCGACCCACCACTGGCCAAATGCTCCGCAATATAAGGCCGCAACTGCGCCAACGCTTCCGCCCGACTAACCACCGGCGCCGAACTCCCAAACAACCGCTGATCCACCTCCGCCAGCAAATACGGATTGTGATAAGCCTCCCGCCCCAACATCACCCCATCAAACACCTGCAAATGCTCCTGGCACTGCGCAAGCGTCTTAATCCCACCGTTCAGCACAATCTCCAACTCCGGGAAATCCTGCTTCAACTGCGCCGCCACGTCATAGCGCAACGGCGGAATGTCGCGATTCTCCTTCGGCGACAACCCCTCAAGAATCGCAATCCGCGCATGCACCGTAAAACTGGTGCACCCGGCATCCCTCACCGTCCCGACGAAATCACACAACTCGGCATAACTGTCGCGCCCATTGATCCCAATACGATGCTTCACCGTCACCGGAATCGACACCGCATCACGCATCGCCTTCACGCAATCCGCCACCAATGCAGGGTGCGCCATCAGGATCGCGCCGATCATATTGTTCTGCACCCGGTCACTCGGGCAGCCAGCGTTCAAGTTCACTTCATCGTAGCCGGCGGCCTCAGCCATACGCGCACAGGCAGCCAGGTCAGCGGGGACACTGCCACCCAACTGCAGCGCAAGCGGGTGCTCGGCTTCGTTGTGGCGCAGGAAGCGGTCGTGGTCGCCGTGCAAGATCGCGCCGGTGGTGACCATCTCGGTGTAGAGCAGGGCGTGCTTGGAGAGCAGGCGCAGGAAGAACCGGCAGTGGCGGTCGGTCCAATCCATCATGGGGGCGACGGAGAAACGGCGGGAGAGGGGAGCGGTTTGTAAGGGCATTGGGGATCTGAGTTAGCGAGACGAATGGGGCGCAGTTTATCAGGGATGGGTCTTGGGTGTCGGGGAGGCGTGTTCCTCGCCATTCACCTGCCAGCTCATGGCCGCGACTCCACGAGATAACTTCACCGCCATCTACTTCTTTCGGCACAGCAGAACCTTGGGTACCACGGATCACAATGGTGTCGTATCGCGGTGTGGTAGCCTCTGCATTGCCGCCTTTGGGTTGATTCACTTGCATGGTGCTTCTCCTTTGGGTGGTCGGTGTCGAGGGGTTGCAGCCCCTCGACACCACCTTCTTACTGGCTTTCGCCGGTTGGGTTTTGCTTCCGCACCAGGTGCAGTAGCAGGTTTTCAAACTCGACAACTTCATCTGTTGCTGACTGCCATTCCAGGACTGCCTGTATTTGTTCTCGGCTGCACCCCAGCACTAGAAGCTCCTGTTCCGTAGCACTACGGACTTCCAGAATCTCGACCAGGCCAGCGGCGCTGTATGCCTCGGCATGTACCAATTGGGTTGCTTCGCCGATCCACTCATGCAGCTCCTTCAAATGTTTGAGCAGCTTCGTGGCTCCGTCCCGACCTTCGCCGGTGATGACTTGTACGTGCATGGTGCTTCTCCTTTGGGTGGCAGGCGTTGCAGCGCCAAAACCGAGGATTTCAGAACTGAACGAAGTCGGTTGCGAAGACGTGTCGAACCGCGCCCAATGAATTGAGGCGTTGTTCACTGGTGAGGTTGAGCAGCAAGTAAGCGAAAGCAGCGTGTTGCATGCTGCTGCGGTAGTCATGAGTCTGTTGATCGAGGTTCATCACGCACGCTCCATTTCCAGTTGGTCCAGCAGATCGGGCTGATCGTTTGCCGTTTTCATTGCCTGGCGACGAATGACCACATCTGCAACTGGCAGCTTTACAGCCGGGTTGGGCATGCCGCTGGGGCTCAGTTCGTGGGTCATTTGAAATTCAGCACGCACCGCCCAGCCGCAGGCTTCGTTGGTGCACTGCATGTAGGTGATACGCAGAAAAATGTGCTGGCCTTCGCTGGTACGGATACGCATGCGGCCGTGGCAGTGAGGGCAAACCAGCTTGTAAGTACTCATAACCGGCGTCCTTTACAGCGCTTCAGCATCTTCGAGGGCAATGTTCAACGGTGTGATTGCGTCACCGATTGCCATGCGGATATCGCTGCCAGAGCAGTCGTCATTGGTGGTGGCGACGATTTCTTTTAATGTGTTCAGTCGCTGTTGAGCGATCACCAGCAGATCCAACAAATGTTTTCTTTCTTCTTCAATGCCTTAGCGATCAGGAAGTAAGGTTGCTGGTAATGTTCCGGGCCATCAGTGCTCAGCGGCAACAAGATGTTCTGCGATTATTGGAGGTTTTTACACACACGTCTGAGCAGTAAACCTGCGGACCCCGGACAGGTTCCGGGGTTTATGCTGACTTTTCAGCCTGTGCTTTCTTCCACTCTCGATCTACCGCTCGTTTGGCAGTCGCCTCACTAGCGTACAGCCACCGCAACCGCCTCGGCTTCGCCTGATCCCCCGCCGTAATTGTCTTTTCCTTCCCTGTTTTCGGGTCGCGGTAGTACGCGATGATTCCCGTGTAATCACCTTTGTCCTCTTCCGCCAGGTCCTCAACGTTATCCTCCGGCAGCTTGCTTTCCAGCTCCAGGCTCACCGTGTATCCATCGTCTGCGCTCAGGCTGTGTTGCACGTTGCCGCCATACCAGATGATCTCGTCTATTTCCTCCTTTACGCCCTGGAGCGTGTACGTCAACTCGGGGATCAGGTCCGGCCGGCCGATGGCCAGATTGTAGCTGAGCGTGGCGCTGCCTCGTTGCAAACGCCGGAATTCCGCCCGGGCGGCACGCAGGGCCGACTGCTGGTCGCTGTACGTGTGTCGCAGATCCTTGAGGTTGTCGCCGCCGCCGGCAATAGCCTCCTGTTTTTTTGCACTGTTCACGTCATAGTAATAGGCGCGCACGCCGTCGTAGCTGTCGCGGTCGGCTTGCAGGTAGCGGTGTTGGTCACCGTCGGCGCGGGTGAGGGTGATGTGCGGCAGGTCCAGGCCGCTGGCCGTCTTGCCGCCACCCGCCGGCAGGCACAACAGGCAACCCGCTTTCACGCTGGCCACCGCGTCGAATTCCTCGCCCAGACGGCTGATCAAGTTGGCGTCGGACTCGTTGGCCTGGTCGAGCTGCAGGATGGGCAATCCGTCGAGGGCGCCTGCGATGGTCGCGGTCAGACCGTTGCCTACGGCGATATCGCCCAGGACGTCGCCGAGTGTGGTGTTGCTCCAGCTACGCTCCCGTTTGGTTTTCAAGCCCTTGCGCAGGTCTGCCGATCGAGCACGGATGCTGAGTACGTCCGGCGCGCCACTATGTTCGGTTTCGTCGACGGTGTAGGTGCCCTTGTCCACCAGTCCGGTGTCGCTCCAACCCAGCCACAACCGCAACACCGCGCCCTTGGGGGGAATCGCCAGCAGGCCGTCGTGGTCGCTGAGGGTGATGCTGAGTTGGTCTGCCTCAACGCCGCGGTTGTCGGTCAGCTCCAGGCCCATCAGACGAGGGCTGATCAGTTGGGCGATGTCCAGACCGTCGACGGTGAGCCGGAAGGCGGGCACCGTCGGCCGTGCTGCGCACGTAGCCTGTGACCTTGGAGATTACCGATTCGATCACAGCAGGCCTCGCAGAATGTTGACGCCGATGCTGGTACCGGCACCGAGAAGGTCGATGCGGTCATCGTCGGTGCGCTTCAGGCTCAGGGTGAACTCGATACGCCGTGGCGTGCCGTCGCTGAAAAAGATTGTCTTGTTCTCGCTCAGGCTCTCGATCACCCATAGCCCGTAGATCCGGCCGCTGCCTTCGACCATAGGCCAAGCCTTGCCGGTATTTGCCATCAGGCGCAGTGCGTCGAGACTGAGGGCGCTGCCTGCCAGCTCGGGGAGGATGATGCCGGGGAGGGTGATAGCGTCCTCGCCACGGCCAACGAATTGCCGCGCGGGAGCTGCTCCGACGCGGTTGTTGCTGGCGTGACGCCAATCGGTTTGGCGTTGCAGCTCCTGGTAGGCGGCGGTGGAGAGGCTGAACACGAACATGCCGAGGGCGAGCATCATGGTGGTTATTCCAGGTCAGAAAGTTTGCTGCGCTGACGCGCCTTCTTTTCGTTTTCGATGCGGGCCATCATGGCTCGCAGGGTCTTTTCCAGGCTTTGCATATCGGTGCCAGGCCCTGCTGTTATGGTGAATTCGTAGGTGTCGTGGCTATCGTAAACGGCTGCTGCGGGCGCGCTGCTGATGGGCGGCGTGTTGTCCACGGCAAACGCCGGCATGGCGGTCGCGCCCAAAGCCAGGGTGCTTGCGGCAGCCATCTGTTTGCTCACGCTGGTCAGTGCGTCCAGCGGGCCTTTCTGCCCGCCTTCCAGCCCTTGGGTCAGCCCCGCCATGGTGAACCCACCCAGCTCCGCGAACACCCGGGATGGGCTGTGGATGCCGAGCTTTTCCTTGAACCAACCGATGCTGGCGTCGCCGATCGAGCCGATGGCGTCTTTGACGGCGCCGATTCCAGAGGTGAGGCCATTGATCAATCCGTTGATGATCATGCCGCCGAACTCAGTGAATTTCCCCGGCAGTTCCACGCCGAAGTAACTCATAACCCCGGAGAAGGCCTGGTAGAACAAGCCGAGCGGGCTGAAGTTAGCAATCAGTTGAAGGATGCCAGACAGGCCTTGATCAAAGCTGGTCTTAATACTTGCCCACAGATTGGCGGCGCCCGTAGCGAGTGAAACGATGCTCTGCACGAGTGTGGCGATCATGTTGCCGATAGCTGCCCCGAATCGCTGGCCCATCGACTGGGCGGCGCCGCCGACGTCCTCGACCGGCTTCAACAGGTCACTGAACCACCCAATCAACCCGCTGATACCGTTGGATATCATGTTGAACAGAGGCTGCGCGATGCTGCCGAGCAGCCTTAACGCAGTGCCTACACCCGGTATTGCATAGGCGGCTTTCGCCAGGTTGCCAACCGGGCTGCTTGCACCAACATTGGGAACGCGTTACGAGCCAAGCCCGTCAGCGTTGGTAGCAGTTTGCCGAGCATCTTGGTGACGACGCCACCCTGTAGACCGAACATCGTCATACCGTAGCGGAGCACGGCGAACGGTCCCAGCATGCTCGCCATGGTCAATGCTAGAGCACCGAACACGAATGCTAGTGCGGTAATCGCACCCACCACCTTGACCAAACCACCGGCCAATTTTGGGTTCTCTCTGGCCCATGTGCCTACGCTGTTTGCGACTTCGCCCAGGGTGTTGATCAGGCTCTTGAGTTCTGGCGCAACGGCTGCGCCGAACTCTGCCATGGCGTTGGTAAAACTGCCCTCGGCAGCCTCCATGACGTTGGTTAGCGTACCGAGCTGCTCGTTGACTCTGGTGCGCAGATCAGCCTGGACTTTCAGTTTTTGCTGGACCTCCTGATACCCAGCCAGGCCCTTGTTCATCATCACGTTTAAGGTGGTCAGCGTTTCAGCATCATCCCCAAAAAGCTTGCCGATCACAGCTGTGCGGTCGGTGTCGTTCAGAACTTTGAGCTTTTCCACCTGAGCGTATAGATTTTCCAGCCCAGCAAAGTTGCCTTCATCATTCGTGAATTTGAGAGCTACTCCCTTGTTAGCACCCGCTGCAATTTTGTTGGCTTTGTCGACCTTGCTCTGATCAAGCCCCGCCTGAAAGATCTTGCGGAAGGAGTTTCCCGCCGCGCCTCCATCCATCCCGGCCTGGTCCATCATGATCAACAGCGGCGCCAGTTCCTTAGCTGCATCCAGCCCCGACTTTTTGATTGTGTCCATGACGGGCGAAATTTTGCTGAAGCCCTGAAGCATTTTGTCCGGGTCCAGACCGGCGTAGAACCCGCGCTGAATGGTGTCCATCAGGCTCATCATGTCTGTTTCGCTGGTACGCGTCGCATCCTGCATTTTGGCGGCGAACTCTGCTGCCTCCGTCGCTCCCATCTTCAGCTGGACGCCCAGGTATGCAGCGGCTTCACCCGTACCACCCAGGATGCTCTTGGTACTCAGGCCCTGGCGCCTGAGCATTGTCATCATGTTCTGGAAGTCGGCCGTGGTGCCAGGCAAACGGTCGCCAAGCTTGGTGGCCAGGTCGGTGATTTTCTGGAAGTCCTCCGAGACCTTCCCGGTGTCATCCATCATCGACACCTTGAGCTGCGTAGCGGAATCCTCGTTGGGTGCGAATGATTTAACTACTGCAGCAAGGGGCCGGCTCGCTGCATAGCCTACGCCCAGGCCAGCCGCCCCACCCATGGCGAGTCGTCCAGCATTTTGCTGACTACGGCGAAGACGTTCGCTCGCCTGCGCGCTAGCGCGCTGACGTCGTGTCAGTTCTTGAAGCCGTCGCTGTTGCTCTGCAATCTCAGCATTCGCCCGAGCCATATCAGCGCGTAGCTGTGCGCTGTGCTGCCCAAGGTCAAAAGTCCCGCTGCATGGCGCGGGTTGGATTTTTGGACAGTGCGTGCCCCAGTTCTTGGGTGCGCTGTTGAGCCGCTTGCAGTTCGGTTCGGGTCGAATTCAGCCCCTGCTTTAGTTCGCGGAAACCGTTGATTTGTTTCTGCGACTCGTTGAGACCTTTCAGCCGGTCCCTGGCTGCCTTGAGCGCCTGCGCAGCTACGGTGGATTGCCGTTGAATGCTGCGCAGTGGGGCTGTGACGCGATCAATGGCGTTCAGAATCAGCTGTAGCCGCAGATCATTTGCCATCGGTGGAACTCCGCACCCTGGCGCGCTCGCGCCAGTCCATCAGTTCTTGCAGGCCCAACTGATCCATGTCAGCCGGTGCCCAGTGAAAAATCACGGCCAGGTCGGCCATGGCGTCCTCTACGCAACGAGGGATGCGTCCGTCTTCATCGATTTCTGTAGCAAAAAACCGGACACCTTGGTGCCGAGGGCGAAAAGGTCGGCGGGGTCCATTGAGTTGACTTCAATGGGGGTGAGGGTTGGGCTGCTGATGCGAGGCACCACCTTGACCAAGCTGTTGACGTCCATCTGCAACAGCTCTGACAGGCTCACGCCCCGCAGCTCGCCCGAGTTGGGCTTGCGCAGGGTGATGCTGTCGATGGTGGAAGTGCCACGGCGAATCGGCATGTCGAGGATGACGGTGTTGTCGTCGGCTAGTGGCTTAACTTCAGCTTCTTCGATGGCTGCGGTTTTCATGGGTATTGCTCCTGGTGATAGGTGAGCGGGTTAAGGGATGGTGAGTGGTCAGAAGCCCAGGGCGTTGCGCTGTTTCTCCAGCATGTCGACGCCGTTGACCTTCTCGATGAAGTTGAGCAAGTCGATTTCGATGATTTCTTGGTTATCGACCGTCAGCTTGTAGTAGGTGCAGGTGGTGGTCATTGAATGCTCGGTGTCTTCACCCGGTGTGGCGTCGCCCATTTCAATGGTCTCGTGACGGCCACGCACGACGACTTCCACGGCGCTGACTTCGCCTGTGTCGTCCTGCTCAAATGCGCCGGTAAAGCGCAATGCCACGCCCGACGCATTCACCATGGCGAACTGTTTCAGGCTGATCAGATCCAGGCCGCCGGTTTTCCATTCGAACTGGATACCGTCGTCGGAGAAGCCCAAGTCAGCTTTGACCGGGCCGTTCATGCCGCCGCCGCGATAGGCTTCCATCTTGCGGCCAAGGGCGGGCAGGGTGACGGACTTAACCACGCCTCTGTAGATGTTGGCGTCGTTGAAGAGCATGAGGTTTTTCAGTTTGCGTGGCATAGCCATAGCGGTGTTCTCCGGGTGTTTGGCATGGGGTTAACTCCCCTTGCGGGGAGACCCGGTTCAGCTGTTGATCTGGCTGGCGAACGTCATCAGATAGCGGTCGGTGATGCGCTGGCGCAAGGTGAGGTCTTCCAGGGGCGGCACTGGCGTGTAGTCGTAATCGATCGTCAGCTTGCCGGCCTTGAGGGTGTCTTTATCGTTGATGTCCTCCGGGTACCAGCAACTGCCACCGATCAGGTAGCCCTGGGCAATCAATTCGCGGAACTTCGCGTTGATGCCTTCGATGATGTCGCGCACCAGGGAGGCGTGCATGGGCTTGTCCACAGCCCACATGTGCGCCTCGGCCATGGTGTCGGCGAGGATCTGCGCGGTTCGGGTGTAATTTTCGAAGGCGAACAACGGATCGTCGCTGCACGTACGGCTACCCCAGAAGCGAAACCCGCCCTCGTTGATGAGGGTGGTGACTTCATTGCTGTTGAGGTAGTTGGCGTCGGTGGCCGGGTTCTGCAGATCCCAGAACACGTCGGCGCTGATGCCGGTGACGCCGTTGACTGCGACGTTGGAGAGAGTCTTGTGCCAGCCGGTTTCCTGATCGATCTTCGCTCGCAGGCCGAGGGCGCGCGCCACTGCCGACGCGGCAACAGTCTTGCTGATGACGGTGTCCCAGTTGAGGAAGTCCGGCCAGATCACCATCAGCTCGCGAGCGCCGAAGTTCTCGCGGTAGGCGACCACCTCTTCCTTGGTTTTGCAGTTCCAGGCATGGACGTAGGCGAAGGCGCGCAGGTCCTGGGCAACGGATACCAGGGCGGTGGCCACCGGCAAACTGTCGAGACCTGGCACACCGAGGATGCGCGGCGTCATGCCCACGCGGGCCTTGGCAGCAAGCAGGGCTTTCATGCCGGTGTATTTGCCGTCGGCAGTGGTGGTACCGATCAATGCGCTGATGGTGGTCGCTTCGTCAGCGCCTTCCTTGACCCGCACCACGATGGCGTAGGGCTTTGTCTGGTCGTCAATGGCTTGCAGACTGGTCGCCAGGGTACCTTTGACGCCGGCTTTGCCAATCGCGGCTCGAACACTGGTCAGCAGGACAGGCGTGTCCAGCGGGAACATAAGTGGGTCAGCATCTTCAGCCGTGCAAACCAGGCCGATGACTGCGGTGGGGATGGTGCGAATGGGGCGGGTGCCGTCGTTGAGTTCGATGACCCGCACGCCGTGGAGATAGTCTGAACCGGCCATGGGTGGTTGCCTGCGCTGTGATGGAATGACAGTGCACAGGCTGCCGCGCGCGCGCCGGTTGGGCGAGCGCGCAGGCTTGTAACGGGTGGCCCTACAGGTTGATGCGCGGTGACGTTACTGACGCTGCTGCATTTATGCCGACAGCCAAGAGGGTGCAACCGGTCTGTGATCTACCAGGGGAAACTCAGCCCCCTGCGGCCATTCACGCAACTGACGTCGATAGGCCTGCAGCTCTGTGTATTGCTCAGGGGTTATGGAAGTCGTGCCGCCACTTTCCAACTCGTCGCGATGCCTCGAAACAATGGCATCAGTCGGGAAAAGCTGAGCGTCCCGCCAGGACCGCTCAACAGACGCCAGCTCTTCATCACTGAGTGGTGGAGGTTCAACCAGCACCGGAAAGCCATCATCGCCCCAAGGAAGACGTTCATCACTCCGGTGGTTTCAAGGCTGATAGCCAGGCCGGTCAGGTGGCGGGTGACTGGCCTGGCGTCATCGATCAGCCAGGTCAGCTCCTGGTACATCTCTTCGGTGATACCGGTTTCCAGAACGCCGACTTTGATGGCGAAGGTGCCTGGCACACCGAGTGGGGTGGTTTGCCACCATTCCAGTACTTCGATCAGATAACCGAGCGGCTCAACCACGCGGCGCAGGGCGCCGATGGTGCCCTTGCGAGAGTGGATGAAGTGGGATGAGCGAATGGCAGACCGTTTCGCGGCCTCGGTCCATTTGCTATCCCAGCGATCAACCGAAAAAGCCCAGGCCAGATATGGCAGCAGTGCAAGCGGGCAAGTGTCGGGGTTGCAGAGCTGGCGCAGAGGGATGGGCACGCGCTGAATTTGCGCGAGTGCTTGCGCTGCTTGGCGTTCCAGTGGCGTGGCGTTTCCCGGCAGCAGCTGCTGGGCGCCCATTACTCGATACCTCGCGTGACAGTCGTGCCGGTGCAATACGGCGCCTGAGCTTTGGTCGCAACGATATCAACCCAGTCTTCCAGCTCGACCTTGCGGACACCTTCAACGTGCAAGGCCGCGTGAATGGCCGACTCTGACACTTCCATACCGAGGCGACGGCGTTGGCTGACGTAAGCCTGCAAGCGTGTTTCGGCTGCGGCAAGAATCGGTTCCGACTCAGGCCCGCTGGACAGGAGGTAAAGTTTTGCTTTGACCTGGTAACGGACGATTTCAGCGCCCTGGACGGTCACAGCGGCTCCGACTCCATGTCGAGGCGCGCGGCGATCATAGGCTGTTCCTCAACCGGCCACAGGCTGATCATGTAGGCCTTACGCTCGGCCAGGATCAGCTCGAAGTCGATCTGCTCGACGATCTGCGGCGGTGGCAGTTGGCTGAGGTCGATGGCTGCGAAGCTGTTCATACACTGCCTCCCAGTTGCAGCGGAATGCTCATGCTGAACGCTTCATTGCTGTCCACTACGCTGCCCTCCAGATCCAGCTCCGACTTGCCTTGAAGGCTGGCACCGCGAAACTGAACACGGCTGAGGCTGATACGAGTCTCCCAGCGCATCAATGCCATGACCGTGGCCGAGTATGCCCGTAGGCGGGTGACGTCGTTGAAAGGATGGTCAATCAGCTCGGGCAGTAGGCTGCCGTATTCGCGGCGCATTACGCGGGTGCCAATACGGGTGGTGAGGACGTCGGGAATGGACTGGGCGATATGGTCCAGAGTGCCGATGGCGCCGCCGGTTTCTCGGGGTCCCACTCACGATCAGAACCGGCGCGCAGGGCAAGCCATGGCAGCCAGGCGGTGGTCAGCTCTCCGGTTTTTACTTTCACGCGCGGGGGCTTCATCTGCACGGCGGCGATGACGCCGAAGCGGATGAGGTTTTCAAGCATGCGAGAGAGGGCGGCGGCCGTGCAACGGACCTTGCCGTTGTCGATGAATATCAACAGACGGTCGGGGTCGTGCTTGAAGTCGGCGACGGTGGCCAGCAGGTGAGCACGCAGGCTTTCGGGTTTGTTCATGGTTGTGCCTGCTGGTGTTTGTAGACCATGTCGACCTGGGCGGCGCAATCAGCCCAAGCCGTTTCGGCGCGGTCCTGGTCGGTGAGCTGGTCGCCGTTACTGCGCGGGCTGGTCGCGGGGAGGACGCACGGCACCACGGCCGGACAGCCAGTCACGGTAAGCTGCGGCGCCGGTGAGGGCGGGGCGCTCGCGCAGCCGGCGAGCAGCGTCAGGCAAAGGCTGATCAGCCCATTTCTGAAGGTCGTCATTTTCAAGTTTCAGTTCCTCTATGGTTCTCTCGCGCTTCGCCAGACCCAGGCGCAGTTGGTCTTGCTGGCTGCGTAGGAGGCTCTGTGCATTACTGACCCCATATCAGCAGCACCAGGGCACCCAGCAGAGCGAAGCCGTATAGGGCCTGGCGCAGGGTGCTCACGCGCGGTACCAACCGAGTTTGTTCATGGCGGCGGTGTCGAGCTGCTTGATGGGGCCGCGCACGATCACGGCCCGGGCGCCGTTCATTATTTGGATGGATTCAGCCAACAATTCCATGTCGTCCTGTTCGGTCGACTCCGGCACCACTAGTAGGTCACCGTCCTGCACGCGTAATTTCTGCAACGCTTCGAAGTCGATCATGCCGCCACCCCTTGCCCGCACTCGCAGCCGGCGTGCCGCTCGTAGGCGCGCTGGAGCTTGGTGTCGTAGAGATTGCGCAGGTAATCCGGCCCGTTGTAGAGCTTGGCGAACTCGGCCCATTTGCGGGCTTTGAGGGCCTTGTGTAGCACCGGGTCGGTTTCGATGAAGCGGGTAAAGGCGTCGAGCTGCTGCGATTCGCCGGCACTCATCGCCGCCACAAATTCCTGCACGCTGGCATAGCCGAGTCGCTTCCAATGGAACCCCATGATCTGGAAGGCACCCCAGGAAGCCGACTCCAAGGCGGCGGTGTCATCGATCAGGCGGGCCATGGCCAGCCGCTGGTGTTCGGCCGTACCGCCGATGTATCCACCCGGCTTTGGGTTGACCAGGGCAGGATTGGCGGTGGCGAGTTGATCGGCGTGACGTTTGAGTTCTGCCGGGTCATCGCCGTTTCGAGCGGTGGCGAGCTGGCGGTACATGATGTGCCTTTCGAACAGGATCACTGGCTTGCCGTTGTCGAGGAAGCCCTTGCCCTTGGATTCCACCTCATTGACCGTGTAGATGCTCGCCAGCGGTACGCCGAGACGTTCTGCAGCGACCACCAGGTCGTGGTTGCGCAGCAGCTGGGCGCAGTCGCCGCCGGCAAGGCTGGTCTGGGTTTTGGTGCCGGCGACTCCATCGGCGACTAGGCCGACTTTTACCTGGTATGCGCGCACGGCGGATTCAGTGGCATCGCCGTAGTGCCCATCCGGTATCAGGTTGGCGCCGTTCTTTACGAGGTTCTTTTGCAGCATCAGCACCGCTTGCGAGCGGTCGCCGTGGCGTAGGGTGGTGGTCATGCGCTGGGCCTCAACAGGGCGGCGACGTTGCCGCCTGAACGGAAAATAAGGATGCAGAGCAGCACGATGGCAGCTGTCTGCCCGAGGCTGGTGGGCTGACGCTCCAACAGGATCTCCAAACCGCAGATGCACAACGTGGCGCCAAACAGGCTTGCCAGCAGCGAGATACTGCGCCGGTACCGCGCATCACCTCGGGTGTAGCAGGCCAGGCGCAGGGCACTCAGCAGGTAGGCGATTGCCGCGATCAACTGCACGGCCAGTTCGATGTTCTGCATATCAGGTGCCCCCTCTGATGCGACGCCAGATGTCCCAGATGTCCGCCTTTTCCACCCAAACCATCAGTTTGATGCTGATCGGGATGACCACCAAGGCACAGACAAAGGCGCTGCCACCGCTGGTGATAAACGGGATTGCCTGTAAGGCCATGGGCGCGAACAAATAGCCCACGCCGGCCGACAGGAACAGTGAGCCCAGCCGTTGCCAGACTTTGAGATCACGCTTGGTACTGGTAACAAGCCAGGCGCCGAGGATGGCGCCGAATAGCGCCCCGTCGTCGATGACGGGCGTCACGGTGGACAGGCCCAAACCAATGAGCAGACCAGTCACAACGCTGGAAGTCGGATCAGCCATGGTGTGGGTTTCCTTGATTGCAGAGGGTCAGTTCCATAGCTGCACCATCTGCCGCTGAGGCGCGCTGGTTTGGGCTTCGGGCATATTGACGACAAGGCCTTGCGGCAGGATTGGGCCGTGGTCGGCCAGGCCGGGGTTGGCCTCAAGCACTGTCTCGGTGACGCCCGCGGTGCGTCCGTAGAACCGCCAGCAGAGGGCGTCTACGGTTTCATTTTGATTGGTGCGAATGGATGTGGGCATTAGATCAGCTCCACGGTGGTGCGGCTCAACCCGAGGAAGTCACGGACTGCCCAGCGCAGATCGCGGCGGTAGTCGTCGATGGTCGGTGTGACTTCCTCAGTAGTGGCGATCCTTGAACGGGCTGGAATCTGGCTTTTGCGCGGAGAAGGCCAGCACATCGGTTCCCAGGCTGGCGGGTGAGTCAGTTACCGCCAGACCTACGATGTAGGCTTCCCCGGTATCGGAGAAGCTGTCGTCGATCTCAATCGAGGTGTAGATCTTCTGCCTGGCCTTGTTCATGGCGATCAGGTCGGGGGTTGGCTCAACCTGGGCGAACAGGGCCAGTTTTTTCTGGCCGTTGACTTCTACTTCTTCGGTCTTGACCGCCAGCACGTCGCCGTCCCGGTCAGTGAGGTCGCGGCCAAGGATGAATTCAATTCGATCAAAAACCAGACCCGTGACGATGTACTGGCCAGCTTGCGCATTCCGCCGCAGTTGATGGGGATCGTTCCGCAAAACGCAGGGGGCTTTGGATCGATCAGGGAAGCGGCACAGATTTATGCAGCGAATGAGATAGAACCGATTCAGACACGTATGCAGCAACTGAATGACTGGATCGGGGAGAACGTCATCCGCTTCAAGCCCTACGAAATTGGCGGGGAGGCTTAAAAGCCCCCCTGCGCAGTAAACGAGGCGACGAACCTGTGCGCTAACACAGGTCCGACGCTGAATCACTCGAACACGCCGAGTGCTCCAACCAAGGCCTCGCCCCACTGCGCAGGGGGTGCGAAGCCTAAGCGAATCCAATTGTCGAAACAAGGATCACTTAATGAGCACACCAATTATCCCGTGGATGGGCGGCAAGCGCCGCCTGGCAGATCGTCTAATTCCACTGTTTCCACCCCATGAGTGTAGTCGAGGTCTTTGCCGGCGCGCCGGCTCTATATGCGTCCCCAGGCGCCCCGTTGAAGTCCTCAAGAATCAAGGCGACCTGGTACGCTTACCGCGTGTGCAGAACCACCTGGAAGATTCGTGCGCCAGTTCAAATGGGGCTCACTCCCCAGGTGTTGATGGCAGAAGATGACCCGCCGAAACCTTACCGAACAGCGGGCTGCCCGGTTTTTCTACCTGCAGCACCATGCCTTCGCCGGCAAGGTCAGTGGGCAAACCTTCGGTACCGCGACCACTGGCCCCGCTATCAACCTGCTGCGGATCGAGGAGAACCTGTCTGCTGCCTGGCAACGGTTGTCTGGTACCTATGTCGAGAACCTGGGCTGGCTTGAATGCGCCGAACGCTACGACCGGCCGCACACCTTCCATTACATGGACCCGCCTTACTGGCAGACCGCTGGTTATGGGGTGGACTTTCCGTTTGAGAACTATGAGCGGATGGCCGATTTTATGCGGCGGTGCAAGGGTAAGGTAATGGTCAGCATCAACGA
The DNA here is from genome assembly GCF_009707325.1 of Pseudomonas sp. IB20. NCBI lineage: Bacteria > Pseudomonadati > Pseudomonadota > Gammaproteobacteria > Pseudomonadales > Pseudomonadaceae > Pseudomonas > Pseudomonas gelidaquae. The sequence continues at coordinate 1,624,626 of NZ_CP046103.1, forward strand.
CCACCCAGATATCCGACGGGTGTTTGAGGGGTTCCACTTTGAGACGGTGGACATTCGGTACAGCACTACCAATCAGCGGCAGGGGAAAGCCGAGGTCAGCGGAGAGCTGGTGATCATGAACTGGGAGCCGGCGGCATTGGGAGGGTTGTTCTGACCTAAAGGTGGAACTCATCAAAGCAACAAACCGAGCCGCCCCACGAGGCGGCTTTTTGCTGCCTGGGAAAACTAGAGTGATGCAATCAGTGCGTCCATGTGTTTCTGATCAGTATACGTAATAGCCTCTATAAGGTCTTTTACAGCATGTTCAATGTCAAAAATTAGTTCGTGTCAGGCGCAACGTTTCCACCTGGCGCGCGCCGTCGTCCCCCCACCTCGCCTGCGGGCTAAATGGGTCGTTTTTTCTGCGCACCTGCGGACCACTCGCGGCGGTTCAGGCTGGGCGCTTGCTTGGCGTTGTGGGGTGGTCAAAAGCCTGCATTGCTTATGGCGGCTGTGCGCGGGGCACTTCGGTGCGCCGGGTCCTTTAGCCCTGGTCTTCCACACCTGCGTACAGCTGCCACCCTCATGTGGAAGTGAGTTTGGTAGTTCCTGGAATTCTAAAGGAGCTTCGCCATGTACAAGGTCACGCCTAATCCGCCTCATGCCTCAAACGCTGAACCCATTGATGCCAAGCTTCACGCTGCGGCTCAGCGCGCTATTTATCATTACCTGCCGCCATCTGACGACGATGCAATCTTTGAACCCGCGCCCGGCAATCTTTTCCGCGTCAGCCCCAACATCGACACCGAAACCCTCCTAGCCAACGCCGCCGAAAACCTCGATTCCGCCAACCAAATGGCCGCCACCCTGGCCTTCGACCTCGAAGACCCCCACCGCGCCATCATCCTCGGCATCCAGCAACTCATCGACCTAAGCGCTTTACTCGTCGCACGAGCCCAAGAGCACGTCGCGCCCGCCGCCAGCACGGCCACCGCCTGACATCCAACCCCGCCGCCTTACTCCAAGGCGGCAACCTGAACCCATCCTGTCACCCAGCAAAGTTTCATAATTCCCCGCACCGTTGAGGACTACGCTCCCACTTAAGAGAGGACCCCCGCGCCTCCAGCCCATAGGGAACTGAAACATGATCTCGAACCTGGTTAAAGTCGTGATGATTGCTGGCACGTTGCTGTTGGGCGCTTGTTCGACGGGGTCGTCGGGCGGGAGTGGTGACCCTTGTTTTTCGGGGGGATGTCAGGCGTTTGGGGACCATAGCCCGAGCAAGGCGGCCAAGATGAGTTTTGGCGGCAGTGGGTTGGGGAGTAGTTATGGGGAGTATGGGTCGGGGTTGTTGCATGATGATTGAGTGAGCGGGTGGGCAGTCATTGATTTGTTGACTGACCCACCGCTATCGCGGGCAAGCCCGTAGTGTCAGTGCCCGCCCTTCATGCGGCGGGCAATCAGGTAGATGCCCAGGCCGACCAGCGCTGTTGCGGCGCCAATGTAGCCGGTGCTGGTCCAGCCGTAACCCGCCGTAATCGCCATCCCCCCAAACCAAGGCCCCAGCGCGTTCGCCAGGTTAAACGCAGCGTGGTTCGACGCCGCCGCCAGGCTTGGGGCTTCGTGGGCGATGTCCATCAGGCGGATTTGCAGCGGTGCGGCCAACGCCACCATGGTGCCGACCAGGCCCATGCTCAGCAGCACGCCCCACAGCGACGATGCCGCGAAGGGGAAGAACAGCAGCACGGCTATCGACCACACCAGAATCCAGCCCACGGCGCGAAATTGCATGCGGTCGAACAGTTTGCCGCCGGCGATGTTGCCGATGATGCCGCCGACGCCAAACGCGGCGAGGCCGAAGGGGATCCATTGTGGCGAGACTTTGGTCACTTCGAGCATGGTCGGGGCAAGGTAGCTGAACACGCAGAACATGCCGGCAAAGCCAATTGCGCCAATCGACAGCGCCATCCACACCTGCGGTTTGGTGAAGGCGCGCAGTTCTTTGCGTGGGTCGCTGCGCGGTTCGTCGTGGCGGTCGGGGACGAATTGCCAGACGAGGAAGAGGGTGCACAGGGCGATGGCGCTGACCAGCGCGAACGCCGAGCGCCAGCCCAGGTGTTGGCCGAGGAAGGTGGCGATGGGGTTGCCGAGCAGCATGGCGAGGGTAAGGCCCATCATTACGCGGGCGACGGCGCCGGCTCGCTTGTCGTTGGGCACCATGCTCGAGGCGACGACGGCGGCGATGCCGAAGTAGGCGCCGTGGGGCAGGCCGCTGATGAAGCGGAAGGCCATCAGCGAGCCGAAGGTCGGGGTGAAGGCGGTGGCGAGGTTGCCCAGGGCGTACAGGCCCATCAGCAACAGCAGCATGTGTTTGCGCAGCAGCTTGGCGCCGAGGATGGCCAGCAGCGGGGCGCCGACCATCACGCCCAATGCATAGGCGCTGATGGCGTGGCCGACTTGCGGTTCACTCAAATTCAAATTCTGGGCGATGTCGGGCATTAAACCCATGATGGCGAATTCGCCGGTGCCGATTGCGAAGGCGCCCACGGCCATGGCAGCTTCCATTTTGGCGGCGCTGCGCGCTGGCAGCACGTGCCCGGGTGTTTGCTGGATAGTCATGGGTAACTCTGTGTGGAGGGTGTGCACGAAAGGAGACGGCCGATGCTACGCAAGCAATGGCGAAGGTGTCTAGAACAGCCTTTTGCAGCAGAGTTCAGTTTCATCTAGCCGCCTGTGACCCCACGTCGCGCCTGCCAGGCTTGACACGCTCGGGTTAAAACCCGCGATTTAGAGCTGTCAATTGGCCAAACAGCGCATATTGGCTGTATGCCGTGATATTCTGCGCGCCGTCTTGGTCTAGTCTTACCCCGGTGCGTACATCCGTATACGTCCCGGCGGTTGGCTGTTGCCCAGGTAGCTGAAGCCAATAATGATAAGAAGTCAGCGCAGAAGGGACAAAAACAGTGAGGTCGATACGTCGGCCTTGTGTGCCCACCCTGCGGCTCTCTCGTGAATGTGCAAACCCCGCGGTGCGTTGCCTGACGCAGCGTGATGGAGGGTTGCCCATGCTCAGGGGCGGTAGGGCGGATGGCGTTTTATCATAGGTGCTACTGATGTTTAAAAAAGTAAACACTGCCCTGCTGGGGTTGGCTTTGTCGATGGGGATCACGTCCGTTCACGCGGAAGAGGCAAAGAAAGTCGATGTGCTGCTGATCGGCGGCGGCATCATGAGTGCGACCCTGGGTGTTTGGCTCAACGAGCTGCAGCCGGACTGGTCGATGGAGATGGTCGAGCGCCTGGATGGCGTGGCCGAAGAAAGCTCCAACGGCTGGAACAACGCCGGTACCGGTCACTCGGCCCTGGCTGAGCTGAACTACACCCCGGAAAACAAGGACGGCACCGTTGAGATCCCGAAAGCGGTCGAGATCAACGAAGCGTTCCAGATTTCCCGTCAGTTCTGGTCCTGGCAGGTCCAGCAGGGCGTGCTGAAGAACCCACGTTCGTTCATCAACTCCACACCGCACATGAGCTTTGTGTGGGGCGATGACAACATCAAGTTCCTGAAAAAACGCTACGAAGCCCTGCAAGCGAGCCCGCTGTTCGCTGGCATGCAGTACTCCGAAGACCCGGCGCAGATCGCCAAATGGGTTCCGCTGATGATGGAAGGCCGTGATCCGAAGCAGAAGATCGCCGCCACCTGGAGCCCGATCGGCACCGACGTGAACTTCGGCGAGATCACCCGCCAGTTCGTCGCTCACCTGCAAACCACGCCGAAGTTTGACTTGAAACTGTCGAGCGAAGTGCAGGACATCACCAAGAACGCCGACGGTTCGTGGCGTGTGAGCTACAAAAACCTGAAAGACGGCACCAAGACTGAAACCGACGCCAAGTTCGTGTTCATCGGCGCCGGCGGCGGTGCACTGCACTTGCTGCAAAAGTCGGGCATTCCTGAAGCCAAGGAATACGCGGGCTTCCCAGTGGGCGGTTCGTTCCTGGTGACCGATAACCCGGCCATCGCCGAGCAGCACATGGCCAAGGCCTACGGTAAGGCTTCGGTTGGCGCGCCACCGATGTCGGTTCCGCACCTGGACACCCGCGTGCTGGATGGCAAGCGTGTCATTCTGTTTGGCCCATTCGCGACCTTCTCGACCAAGTTCCTCAAAGAAGGCTCGTACCTGGACCTGCTGACCAGCACCACCACCCACAACATCTGGCCAATGACCAAAGTCGGTATTCGTGAATACCCACTGGTTGAGTACCTCGCCGGCCAACTGATGCTGTCGGATGACGACCGCTTCAAGGCGCTGCAAGAGTACTTCCCGAACGCCAAGCAATCCGACTGGCGCCTGTGGCAAGCCGGTCAGCGCGTGCAGATCATTAAGCGTGACGAAGAGCAGGGCGGCGTCCTGAAACTCGGCACCGAAGTGGTCAGCTCCGCCGACAACACCATCGCCGGCCTGTTGGGTGCATCGCCAGGCGCGTCCACCGCGGCTCCGATCATGCTGACCGTGCTGCAGAAAGTGTTCAAGGACAAGGTCGCGACCCCTGAGTGGCAGGCCAAACTGCACCAGATCGTACCGAGCTACGGCACCAAGCTGAACGACAGCCCTGAGGCTGTTGCCAAGGAATGGGCCTACACCGCCGGTATCCTGCAACTGACGCCACCGCCTGCGATTCCGCAGATGGCCGCGCCAAAGGCCACCGAGGCTGCCAAGCCTGCGGCTGAGCCGAGCAAGCCGGCGTCTGACTTGGCGCTGTAAGCCAAGCCTGATGTAAAAAAGCCCGCTGAACCGGGAACGGTCAGCGGGCTTTTTTGTGCGTGGTATTCAGGCGCGGGAGCGTTCGACCGGCGGCAGTTCCACCGTGCGTTCGGCGGCTGCCAGCGCCGCCGTTAAACCCGCTTGGTCCAGCGGCACGCAATACGCAGGTTTCGCCCGTTCAAAACGCCAGCTTTCATCCAGCCCGCCGGCGTCCACGGCATCGAAACCGAGCTGGTCGAGCAGCTTGATCACTTGCGCCTTCGCTGCGGCGTCATCGGCGGCCACCGGCAGTGCGCGGCGGTCTGGCGCGCCGTGGGGGCGGGCGTGTTGCGTCAGGTCGGGCGCAAAAATCGCATTGAACACTTTGACCACGTGAGCGTGCGGTAGATGCTCGGCGAGCAGCCGGCTGGTGGTGGTTTCAAAGCGGTCCAGCACGGCGATGTGCCCATCGCGGTCGGGGTAGTAATTGTTGGCGTCCATCACCGTTTTGCCTTCCAGCCATTGCGCGGGCACGCTGCGGTAATGCTCCAGGGGGATGGCCACCAGCACCACGTCGCCATACTTGGCGGCGTCTTCAGCACTGCCCACCTGCACGCCGAGCATGCCGCTGAGCACGCTGCTCATGGTCTGCGGGCCACGGGAGTTGCTCAACATCACTTCATGCCCGGCGGCCAGCGCCAGCTGTGCCACGGCACGCCCGATAAAACCTGCTCCAATCACACCGATCTTCATGGTCTTGCTCCTCGTCAGTCGTCGAGCGGTTATGATGATTGGCAACCAGTTGGCGATAAATGAGCGTTCTGGTGTTGGTGTTGTTACTGGGAGTGGGGAATGATGGACCGTCTTTCAAGCATGAATGCCTTTGTGATGGCCGCCGAGTTGGGCTCCTACGCCCGCGCCGCCGAGCGCTTGAATATGTCTGCGCAAATGGTGGCCAAGCATGTGGCTGCGCTGGAGCAACGGTTGGGCGCGCGTTTGCTCAACCGCACCACGCGTCGGCAAAGCCTGACGGAGTTGGGGCAGGCGTACTACGAGCGCTGCAAACATATTCTGACGGAGGCCGAGGCTGCCGATTCGCTCGCCCAGATCATGAATGACACGCCGCGCGGCAAGCTGAGAGTCACCGCCCCGGTCACCTTCGGCTCCTACAGCCTGATGCCGCTGATTACCGCGTTTTTGCGCGACAACCCGGACGTGGAAATCGACCTGCACCTGACGGATCGTTTCGTCGACTTGGTGGAGGAAGGCTATGAAGCGGCGTTCCGCATCGGCCCGCTGGCCACCACCGGGTTGACGGCCCGGCCACTGGCGCCTTATCGCCTGGTGGTGTGCGCGGCGCCTGCTTACCTGGCGGCGCGGGGTACGCCGCAGCGTCCGGCGGACCTTGCGCAGCATGAATGCCTGGGCTACGCCTTTTGGTCACGCCCGGCGGACCGCGAATGGGTCTTTCACCAAGGCGCGACGCCTTACAGGGTGCAGGTTGCCAGCCGCCTTCAGATCAATGAAAGCCGGGCGTTGATGTCGGCGGCACTGGATGGCTTCGGCATCGTGCTGGGCCCCGAAGACTTTCTGCGCACGGCCTTGGCCAAGGGCGAGTTGGTGCAGGTGCTGCCGGCATTTGAGGCGCCCAGCCGCCCCATGCACTTGGTCTACACCGCCAACCGGCAGCGCACCGCCAAGTTGCGGCGGTTTGTCGAGGCGGTGCTGGCGCGCTTCGGCCCGGCGTGAGGGCTCACATGTGGAAACCCTGTTTAACCTGCGCATACAGATGCAGGGCCAGTGCATTGCTGCTATCGCACAGCAGGTACAGATGATGCACCGGCAAGGGCGGTAACTCGAACCCTGCAATCACTTGCGTCAGGCCGGTGCCCATGCGGCTTTCCTCGATCAACCCGACCGCCACGCCGCTGCGGATACAGGCCTCGACCGCTGTGGAGTTGGGGCTCTCCAGCAATACCCGGTGGTAAATCCCGTGATCCTTCAGCGCCTGCAACGCCGCCGCACGGTACGGGCAGCCGGCCACCGGCACGGTGATCGGCAGCGCCGCATTCGGCGCGCAACGGAAGCCCTCGGCCGCCACCCACAGCGGCTGCACCGGCCCCAGGCGTTCGCCCTGGGCCAGCGGTTGTGCGCTGACGGTGATGGCCAGGTCGAGTTGGTTGGCCATAAACCTATTCAGCAGTTCACCGCTGGTGCGCGCTTCGACTTCCAGCTCCAGCAGCGGGTTGTCGGCGATCAAACGGGGCAGGAGCGCCTGCATGAACGCCGGAGCGTAGGTGTCCGGAATGCCCAGGCGAATCTTGCCCTGCATGCGCTGTGGCATCAGCGCGATCAGCAGGCGGTCGTGGCTCTTGAGAAACTCGATGGTTTCGCCCAGAAGCTTCTGGCCGTAGAGGGTCAGTTCAACGCCTTGGTTGCTGCGGCTGAACAGGCGCTGGCCAATTTGGTCTTCGAGCTTTTGAATCTGTGTGGTCACGGTCGACGCGCTGCGGTGCACATGCTCGGCCGCCTCGTTGAAGCGCCGAAAGCGCGCGACGGCATGGAAGGTACGCAGCAGATCGATATTCAGTTGTTTGGCCATGATTCCACTATTACGGATTAGTAGTGCCGTTAATTCAAATATACAGAAGCATGCGCGGCTCTTAGCCTTTGCGTCAATGTGCACTGACGGGAGGCTTCATGACGCGATCAACCTTAAAGCGGCTGCTGTTGCAGGTGGCGTTTGTTCTGTCGTGGAGCTCCGGCTATATCGGCGCCAAGTTGGGTACCCAAGGCGGCGGGGCGTTCAACCTGCTGTTCTGGCGCTTCCTGTTGGTCTCGGTGTGCCTGGGGCTGTTTTTGAATGTGAGGTTGTTGAAGGTTTCATGGGCTCAGGTTCGCCATTACGCCGTGATCGGCTTTCTGTCGCAGTTCCTGTACCTGAGTTGCCTGTACGTGGCGATCCAGAATGGCTTGCCGCCTGGCATTGCTGCGATCATTGCGGCGCTGCAGCCGTTGATGACAGCGGCACTGTCGACCGGCAGCGCGGCGGAGCGCAGCGGTGGCTGGCAGTGGCTCGGGCTGTTGATTAGCTTCGGCGGGGTGTCGATCGTGATTGCCGGGCAGTATGGCAGCGGCGGCCAAAGCGTCGGCCTGGTCATGTACCTGTTGCCACTGGCCTCGGCGTTGGGGCTGACACTGGCGACCTTGTATGAGCGCCGCACCGTGCACCGCCAGGACGCAGGCTTGGTGTTGCCGCTGTTTATCCAGTCGCTGCTGACCCTGGTCGGCTTTACCGCTGCGGTGCTTTACACCGACACGCTGAGTATTCCCCACGATCCTGACGTGTTGATCTCGATTGTCTGGCTGACGCTGTTCTCTACGTTCGTCGCCTACTTGAGCCTGTGGATGTTGTTACGGGTGATGACGGCGACCCATGTTGCGGCGCTGGTCTATCTGGAGCCGCCGGTAACGTTGGTGTGGGCGGCGCTGATGTTTGGCGATGTGATCGCAGGGTCGACCTACGCCGGCATTGCTGTGGTGGTTGCGGGGTTGCTGCTGGTGCGCCTGAAACGACCGACCGTCGCGTGTGCCTCCTGAGGCCAGCAGGTTCAGCAACCCGACAGATATCACCTGCTAAAAAAGAACTCAAGCCTAAGCAGGAGCGCGGCTCAAACAAGGGGGCATTTTTGATGGGTGTAGGCGTTGGGCGTCGGGGCCCGAGGGTTTTGTATGTGGCTACGTTATGCAGGATTGGTGGCGGCAGTTGTCGCGGCGTCTGAGTTGTGTGCAATCGCGTGTGTTGCATGAGTGCGGGCGGGTGTAAGTGTCGCGGTCATGAGTGCGGGCGGGTGTAACCGATGTTCGTCGGCGCGCCTGAAACGACCGACCGTCGCATGTGCCTCTTGAGGCCTGCGGGTTCAGCAAGCTGACAGACATCACCTGTTAAAAAAGAACCCAAGCCTAAGCAGGAGCGCGGCTGAAACAAGGGGGCATTTTTTACGGTGCAGGTGTTGGGCGTCAGCGCCCGAGGGTTTTGTATGTGGCTACGTTATGCGGCATTGGCGGCGGTAGTCGTCGCGGCGTCCGGGTGTGTGCAAGAGCGCGTTGTGCATGACCGCAGGCCGGTACAACGTGAGTATGTCGAAGTCGTTGCGCCGCAACCGCCGCCGGTGCAGGTGATCGAAGTCGAACCGGCTACGCGCTACGGCTATGTCTGGTCACGCGGTTACTGGCGTTGGGAAGGCGGGCGATACGTCGCGGTGCACGGCCATTGGGAGCAAGTGCGCGAAGGCTATCGTTATGTGCACCCGCATTGGGTGCAGCGCAATGACGGTTACCACTGGCAGGGCGGTGGCTGGGTTCGCTGAGCCCAGACCAAATAACGTCTAGATCGGCTTCTGGGTGCCTAGAAGCCGAACCTCCCGCAGCAACGCGGCACCGAGCTGATCGGTGCCCAGTTCCTTGTAGCCGACCGCCTTGACCTCGCCGTTCTCTTCCGCCTGGATGATGATCACCGGCGTTTCTTTGCCGGTGGCTTCGTCCACATGCATCGCATACTGGGGGATATCCAGCTTGATCGGCGTACCCGCCGCCTTGCCTTGCACATTGATCAGAAACGCCGCACAGCCTGTGTCGACATCCGTGCTGGTAGCTGAGCGGCCGCTGACGAAGCAACTCTGCGGCAGATCCGGCCAGGTGATGGTGTCGGCGCTGGCCAGGGTGCAGGCCATGCTCAAGGTAGCGAGAAGAAGCGTGCGCACGTGAGTCTGTCTCTCGATCAAGGTTGAACGCGGTTTTTACCAAAGCCTGAACGTCGTCGCAATGCCATGGCTCAGGCCAGCCGTTTCATTCCGGTGGCCTTGGCTGCGTTGAGGTCAAAGGTGGCGGTGTATTCACAGCCTGCTGCATGGGCGCAGCGTTCTATCAGGTAGTCGGCGAAATCGGCTTTGCCTGCCGTGAATCGTCGCAGGGCCTGCCAGATGATTTCGGCATGTTCGACGGTCAATTCACGCGTGCGCAACAGCGTTTCCAAAACATTCACCACATCACTCTTGGCCGACTGGTAGCAGCTTTGTAAAACCCAGACCAGTTCCAGCACGGACACCAGGCTCACAAAGCCCGGTGACAGCGTGGTGAGCGATTCGATCAGCGCCGATGCCTTGGGTGATTGAATGGGATCATCCTGGGTGACATAGCGCACCAGTACGTTGGTATCCAGCCCGATCATCCGGCTTTTGCTCCTTGCGCCGCGATGGCGTGGTTCATGTCTTCAATCGATACGGCGTGGGCAGGCTTGCGGATCAACCCTTTGAGGTTCTGCACGGTTTTGCTCGCCGCGATGATCGAAAATTTGCCATCTTCCGTTTCGACGAATTCAACCCGATCGCCCGTTTCCAGGCCGAGTGCTGTCCGGACTTGGACAGGTATGGTGATTTGCCCTTTTGAGGTCAATGTTGCGGTGGCCATAGCGAAGATCTCCATCGTGATATTCCTTACCCTAAGGTAAGGATTGATGAAGGACAAGATCCGTTGGTCCATAGGTTGCTCTGCTGGTAAGTGGGAACAGGTAAAACCCTAGTTCGAACTGTCTGCTCTCGCACGCCTGCCTCAGCCCCAAAGAGATACAAGCTATGACTGACCGCCGCCGCCTCATCATCCCCGCTGCCATGCAACCCATCGTTGAGCGTGCTGGCTACGTGCCCGCCGTTAAAGTTGGCAACACCTTGTACTGCGCAGGGCAGGTCGGCCGCACACTGGAACTGGCGGTGATAGAAGATCCCGAGGCGCAATTCATCGCCGCCTGGCAGAACCTGCTGCAGGTATTGGAGGAGGGCGGTTGTGGTTTTGAAGACGTGGTCGACATGACCACGTATCACGTCAACATGAGCCAGCACATGGCGGTTTTTCGCGAGGTGAAAAACCGCCTGTTCCCACGTGGCCATTGCGCCTGGACGACCATCGGGGTGTCCGAACTGGCACACCCCGGGTTGCTGGTGGAAATCAAATGTGTGGCGGTGCAACGCTAGTTATTGCACCACTCGGTAACACGGCACATACGCCGCGCCACCCGGCAACTTCATGCGGTGCTGGGCGACAAACGCCTGCAGCAGCTCGTCCAGTGGTTTCATGATCGCCGGGTCGCCGTGGATTTCGTACGGGCCGTGTTGCTCGATCAGGCGAATGCCCTTGTCCTTGACGTTGCCCGCCACGATCCCCGAGAACGCACGGCGCAGGTTGGCGGCGAGTTCATGGGGCGGTAGCGCATGGCTCAGTTGCAGGCTGGCCATGTTTTCGTGGGTCGGGTCGAACGGGCGTTGGAAGCCTTCGTCGATCTTCAGCAGCCAGTTGAAGTGGAACGCGTCGTTGCGCTCGCGGCGGAACTGCTTTACGGCCTTGAGCCCTACGGTCATCTGGCGCGCGACTTCAGCCGGGTCGTCGATGATGATCTGGTAGTGCGCCTGCGCCGCCTCGCCGAGGGTGGCACCGACGAACGCGTGCAGTTGTTGCAGGTACGGCGCGGCGTGTTTCGGCCCGGTGAGGATGACCGGGAACGGCACGTCGCGGTTGTCCGGGTGCATCAGGATGCCCAGCAGGTACAGGAACTCTTCGGCCGTGCCGGCACCGCCCGGGAAGATGATGATGCCGTGGCCGACGCGCACGAAGGCTTCCAGGCGTTTTTCGATGTCGGGCAAGATCACCAGTTCGTTAACGATCGGGTTCGGCGCTTCGGCCGCGATGATGCCCGGCTCGGTCAGGCCCAGGTAGCGCCCGCCGGTAATACGCTGTTTGGCGTGGGAAATGGTCGCACCCTTCATCGGGCCTTTCATCACGCCAGGGCCGCAACCGGTGCACACGTCGAGGCTGCGCAGGCCCAGTTCGTGGCCGACTTTCTTGGTGTATTTGTATTCTTCGGTGTTGATCGAGTGCCCGCCCCAGCACACCACGATTTTCGGCTCGACACCCGGGCGCAACGTACGGGCGTTGCGCAGCAGGTGGAACACGTAGTCGGTGATGCCTTGGGAGTCGCTCAGGTCGATGCGCTGGCTGCCCAGCTCATTCTCGGTGTAGACTATGTCGCGCAGGGCGCTGAACAGCATCTCGCGGGTGCTGGCGATCATTTCGCCATCGACGAAGGCGTCGGCCGGCGCGTTCAACAGTTCCAGGCGCACGCCACGGTCCTGCTGGTGGATACGCACTTCAAAGTCTTGATAGGCGTCGAGGATGGTCTTGGCGTTGTCGATATGCGCGCCGGTGTTGAGGATGGCCAGGGCGCATTGGCGGAACAGGGTGTAGATGCTGCCGGTGCCGGCTTCACTCAGTTGCTGAACTTCACGTTGGGACAGGGTTTCGAGGCTGCCCTTGGGGCTGACGGAGGCATTGATGACTTGACGTTGGGGCATTCTGATTCCTTGAAGGCGCAGCCACCGCACCCGCACAGGGCGGCGATGGCTTGAAAATGGTGAGCGCCGAATTCGGTCGCACGAGACTGTAGTTTGGCCGCCTCTCAGGCAGGGCGCAAACACCGTCCAGCACCATCATGCCGCAGAACTTACTGAATCAGCTTCCAGTTTTTGTAGAAAACCCGACGCAGGGTAAACACCAGCCCGGCAAAACCCGCGATCACGGCGTTGAGCACGGAGGGCAACAAGGTTGGCCGCACAATATCAATGAACAGGCAGTAACGTTTTGCGTCGTTTTTGTTGAAGGACGCGTGCATCAGCGTGTCATCGAAGATAAACAGCGGGTCGTCGTGCCAGTAGTGCTTGTGCTTGCCCACCTGGATAAAGACACCGTCGTGGTGAGGCGCCGGCGCCATGTTGTAGAGCACACGGAACATCATGCGCAGCGGGCCGAAGTGGAAGGAGGTCGAGCGGTTTTCGTTGAACACCGAGACGCCGATGGTCTTCACAAACGGCAGTTTCTTGCGCAGTTGCGGGATGTCCAAGGTGGTTTCGATTGGGCGGCCGTACCACTGGAAGAACAACATGCCGCGCTTCTTCTCGGCCATGCGCTCGTCCAGGTAACTGATGATTTCATCTTTGTTGGCCATGGCATCGTCGATGACCTGCTGCAGGTCTTCACGCCAGGCGGGTGGCAGGTCGCGCATGGTGTAGACATGGCGGTTGCGCAGGCTCAACAGGTCAAACAGGGTGTTGAACGGTGCCAATATCCAGGTGTTGCGGCCACTGCCGATGAAGTACTTCTTGATGGTGTTGGCGTCATAGAGGCCGTTACGCAGGAAGTCGTAGACACCGCACACCAGCACCAGGCCGAGGAATACCGCGGTGGTCAGGGGAAAGAGGCAAATAATCAGCAGGACGCCAATGACCCAGGCGACCGACACTGCTTTTTTGCGTAAGGCAGACTTGCTCATGAAACTCAGCTCCAGCTGGACGCCATAGTATGAACAAATCTTCATATTTAGGGTCGGGTTCAGAATTCTGCGCAGGAAGCTCGGTAGGTGTGTGAACGGTAGCAGGCATGCGCCAAAAAGCGCTGCGCCGATTGGATTTTGTAAACAGAAGATTTACGACTATCGTGACGCTTCGGTTTTTCGGGCGTCATAGACCGGTACGATTAAGTTGAACGGCCACCATTGGCCTTCGGCACCTTGGAAGAGGCAGAAATTTTATGATCATCAAACCGCGGGTTCGTGGCTTTATCTGTGTGACCGCTCACCCTGTTGGCTGTGAAGCGAACGTCAAGGAACAGATCGACTACGTAACCAAGAATGGCGTTATCGAAGGCGGCCCGAAGAAGGTGCTGGTCCTCGGCGCCTCCACCGGTTACGGCCTGGCCGCGCGCATCAGTGCAGCGTTTGGCTGCGGCGCCGACACCCTGGGTGTGTTTTTTGAGAAAGAAGGCGAAGAAGGCAAACTGAGCTCCGCCGGCTGGTACAACAGCGCGGCGTTCGAGAAGTTTGCGGTTGAAAAAGGCCTGTACGCCAAGAGCATCAACGGCGACGCGTTCTCCGACGAGATCAAGCGCCTGACCATCGAAACCATCAAGAAAGACCTGGGCAAGATCGACCTGGTCGTTTACAGCCTGGCCGCGCCACGCCGTACCGACCCGCAAGGCGTGGTGCACACCTCCACCCTCAAGCCGATCGGCAAGGCTGTGACCCTGCGCGGTATCAACACCGACAAAGGCGTTGTGGTCGACACCACGCTTGAGCCTGCCACCCAGGAAGAAATCGACGGCACCGTGAAAGTCATGGGCGGCGAAGACTGGCAGCTGTGGATCGACGCCCTGCGTGACGCCGACGTACTGGCCGAAGGCGCCAAGACCACCGCGTTCACCTACCTCGGTGAAAAGCTGACCCAGGACATCTACTGGAACGGCTCCATCGGCGAAGCCAAGAAAGACCTGGACAAAAAAGTCCTGACCCTGCGCGACAACCTCGCCGCACTCAAGGGCGACGCCCGTGTGTCGGTGCTCAAGGCCGTCGTCACCCAGGCCAGCTCGGCCATCCCGATCATGCCGCTGTATTTGTCGCTGCTGTTCAAAGTGATGAAAGAGCAGGGCACTCACGAAGGTTGCATCGAGCAGGTCTACGGCCTGTTCAAGGACAGCCTGTACGGCAAAGAGCCCAAGCTTGATGCCGACGGCCGCCTGCGTGCCGACCTGGCTGAGCTGGAGCCGAAAGTCCAGGACGCCGTGGCGGCGCTGTGGAACCAGGTGACTGACGACAACGTTAACGAGATCAGCGATTTTGCCGGTTACAAGGCTGAGTTCCTGCGGTTGTTCGGTTTTGAAATCGACGGTGTTGATTACGAAGCGGATGTGAACCCGACCGTTAAGATCAATGGTCTGATCCACGCCTGAAACACGCTCTAAAAATGTAAGAGCTGTTTATGTGGGAGCTGGCTTGCCTGCGATAGCAACACCACGGTGTGTCAGTCACACCGCAGTGTGTCAGTCACACCGCAGTGTTGCTATCGCAGGCAAGCCAGCTCCCACATTTGTTTGCGTCACGCCTTCCTTTTGGGAACCCTCCCACCCGCCCTCACAATCTGCCAGACTCCACCGGCTATCAAGCCACGCTAACGGAGGATCTGATGACGATTCGTGCAGTAGTTTTTGATTTCGGCGGTGTCCTGTTCGACTGGAACCCGCACCACCTGTACCGCAAGCTGATTGCCGATGATCTTGAGCGGCAACACTTTCTCGACACCATTTGCACCCAGGCCTGGAACACCGAGCAGGACGCCGGCCGCCGCCTGGCCGAAGGCACGCGCCACCTGATTGAGCAATACCCGCAACATCAACCCTTGATCCAGGCCTATTACGATCGCTGGCACGAGATGCTGCGCGGCTCATTGCCGGAAGGCGTGGCGATCCTCGAAGCGTTGCATGCGGCCGATATGCCGCTGTTCGGGCTCACCAACTGGTCCGCTGAAACCTTCCCCTATGCGCTGGCCAACTATCCGTTCCTGCAGCGTTTTCGCGACATCGTGGTGTCGGGCGAGCTGAAGCTGATCAAGCCGGATGCGGCGATCTATCACGCGAGCCTAAGCCAGGTGCGTGCCCATCTGCCGGATATCCAGGCCAGTGAAGTGGTGTTTATCGATGATGTCGCCGGCAATATCGAGGCGGCGGTCGCCCTCGGTTGGCAGGGGATTCACCATGTGTCGGCCGAACGTACAGCGGCGCGCCTGCGCGAGTTGGGTGTGGGCTTCTAGCGCGCCCACTTCTCCATGGCGAAATCCACAAAGGCGCGCAGCTTGGGCAGGCGATAACGGTCTTGGCGGTAGAGCAAGTGCATGGGGCGGCTGGACAGTTGATAGGTGGTCAGCAAGGTCACCAGCTTGCCGCTCTCCAGGTCCGGTTGCACCAGGGCATCGGCCAGCATGATGATGCCCATGCCGTTGACGGCTGCCTGGCGCAAGCCTTGCGAGCTGTTGATGGTCAATGAGCCGGCCACCGGAACCTCCACCTCGCCTTCCTCCCCGGTCATGCGCCAGAGCTTGTCGGTGTCGCGCCAGTTGTCGGTCGCAGGGTAGGCGAACGCCAGGCAGTCGTGCTGCCGCAGGTCATCGGGTTTCGAAGGCGTGCCACGTCGCGCCAGATACGCAGGTGATGCGCAGAGGGTCAGGGTGTAGGCCTGCATGGGCCTGGCGATCAGGCTGGAGGTTTCCAGTTCGCCGAGGCGGATCGCCACGTCGAAGCCGCTGTCGACCAAGTTCATCCGCTCATTGCTCAGCATCACGTGCAGGTCGATCAGTGGGTAGCGCTGGGAAAATTCGCTCAGGGCCGGTGCGAGGCGTTCGGTGCCAAACACCGGCGGTGCGGTGATACGCAGGCTGCCTTTGGGGGTTCCGCTGTGGATCTGCTCCGCCAGTAACTCGGAGTCGGCCACCAGCCCCAGCACTTCCAGGCAACGCTGGTAGTACTGCTCTCCAAACTCGGTGAGGCTCTGCTTGCGCGTGGTGCGCTTGAGCAGGCTGACGCCCAGGCGTTGCTCCAGCGCGCGCAGGTGATTGCCGACCATGGTGGTCGACATCCCGCATTCCTGCGCGGCAGCCGTCATGCTGCCGGTCTCCACCACTTGCACGTACACCGACATTGCCTGGAACAAATCCATTATCAAGCCCTGGTTTAAAGTCATTGCAGGAATGCGCAGTTTATCCAGCTCAGGTGGCTAACGATACTGCACCCATCCCAACGATGCACTGGAGCCTGCCACCATGACCGCCGCCTGCCTGATGACCACGTATCAACCTTTGGCCCTGAGCTTCACCCGTGGCTTGGGCACGCGCCTCTGGGACCAGCAGGGCCGTGAATACCTCGACGCGGTAGCGGGTGTGGCGGTGACCAATGTCGGGCACTCCCACCCAAGGCTGGTGGCGGCGATCAGTGAGCAGGCGGGCCTGCTGCTGCACACGTCCAACCTCTACAGCATTGATTGGCAGCAGCGCCTGGCCCAGCGCCTTACGCAGTTGTCGGGCCTGGACCGCGCCTTCTTCAACAACTCCGGCGCCGAAGCCAACGAGACGGCGCTGAAACTGGCACGGCTGCATGGCTGGAAAAAAGGTATTGAAGAACCGTTGGTGGTGGTGATGGAAAACGCTTTTCACGGGCGCACCCTCGGCACCATGGCGGCCAGCGATGGCCCCTCGGTGCGCCTGGGCTTCCAGCGTTTGCCGGGGGATTTTCTCAAGGTCGGGTTTGGCGACCTGGCGGCGCTGGACGTCATCACTGAACAATTCGGTACGCGCATTGCGGCCGTGCTGCTGGAACCGATCCAGGGCGAAAGTGGCGTGTTACCCGCGCCGCCCGGCTACCTCAAAGCCCTGCGCGATCACTGCACGCGCCACGGCTGGCTGATGATGCTGGATGAAATCCAGACCGGCATCGGCCGCACTGGCGCCTGGTTTGCGTTTCAGCATGAAGGCATCACCCCGGACGTGATGACCCTGGCCAAAGGCCTCGGCAACGGCGTGCCCATCGGCGCCTGCCTGGCTCGCGCCGCAGTCGCCCAGTTGTTCACGCCGGGCAGCCACGGCAGCACGTTCGGCGGCAACCCGTTGGCCTGCCGTGTGGGTTGCACGGTGCTGGATATTATTGAAGAGCAGGGCTTGCTGCAGAACGCCGCGCACCAGGGCGAACGGCTGCTGGCGCGGTTGCGGGTGGAGTTGAGTGAACACCCGCAGGTGCTGGCGATTCGCGGGCAGGGCTTGATGATTGGTATCGAACTGGCCCGCCCGTATCGCGACTTGGCACAGCGTGCGGCGCACGAGCATGGGCTGCTGATTAACGTGACGCGGGGCAAGATCATCCGATTGCTGCCGCCGCTGACGCTGGAGGCAAAAGAAGTGGAGATGATCGTAAGGGCCATCACCCGCTTATTGGATTGAAGCCCGATCAAAATGTGGGCGCTGGCTTGCCTGCGATAGCATCACCTCGGTCTGACATTAAGACCGCGGCGCCTGCATCGCAGGCAAGCCAGCTCCCACACAAGCTCACATTTGAACGGCGTGACGTTCAGAGATCTGGGCCATTCAGCCATTCTTGATTCATGGTTTCGGTGTCGCCCAGGTACTCCAGCAACCAACTCATTGCCGGCGACAGCTTGCTCTGCGCCCACGCCACGCACGACGGGCTGGCTGGGAACGGTCGGCTCAATTGCAGCGCCACCAGCTCGCCGCGTTCGATCCACGGCAACACTTGATGCGTCGGCGCCATGCCGACGCACAGGCCATCGCGCAAGCAATCAATCGCCGAGGACCAGTTGGGCACCACCAGCCGGCGTTGGTTATCCAGGGTCCAGGTGTCGCGCTTGGGCAGGTTGCGTGAAGTGTCGGTCATGCACAGCGACGCGAACGGGCGCAGTTGATCGTCACTGAGCAAGCCGTCCATCGCCGCCAATGGATGCTGGGCGCTGACCACACACAGCCAGTTCAGCAGGCCCATGTCGCGAAACGTGAAGTGGCTGGCCACCGGCACCGCACTGGTGGCGCCGATGACGATATCGGTACGGTCGTCGGCGAGGGCGTCCCACACGCCGTTGTACACCTCGTATTCCAGCAGCAATTCCACCTCGGGAAAGCGCCGGTAGAAGTCCAGCACCAGTTGCCGGCAACGCTGGGGCTTGACGATGGAGTCCACGGCCACCTTCAATTGGCCGCTCCAGCCATTCGCCACCTGCTGGCACAAACGCCGGGTGCCGAGCATTTTTTTCATCACGCCACGGGCTTCGTCGATAAACAGGCGCCCGGCGGGGGTTAGCTCCACGTCGCGATGGCGGCGCACAAACAGCGGCACCGCCAGCCATTCCTCAAGCTGGCGCACCGTGTAGCTGATGGCGGAAGGCACGCGGTGCAGCTCCTGAGCGGCGGCGCTGAAGCTGCCATGGCGTGCCACGGCATCGACGACATCCAGCGAGTATTCGGACCACATGGCGGCTGCCTTCAAAAAAATTGATAAGAGTATCCAATTATTATCGCTTCACACACAAACTGTCAGCTTCATAATGGGCGCCAGTCAGCAAATAGTTTGATGGCAGGTTCAGCAAGGCTTCAATGAAAAATTCTTTTGGTTTCACTTGGTATCTGGCGGGGCTGAGCATGCTCGGTTATCTCGCCATGGACATGTACTTGCCGGCGTTCGGCGCCATGGGCGAGCAATTACACATAAGCCCAGGTGCCGTGGGCGCCAGCTTGAGTATTTTCCTCGCTGGGTTTGCGGTGGGGCAGCTGTTGTGGGGGCCGTTGTCCGACCGCCTGGGGCGCAAGCCGATCCTGCTGACGGGCCTGAGCCTGTTTGTGCTGGGGTGCGCGGGCATGTTCTGGGTCGAAACGGCGCCGCAATTGTTGGCGTTGCGTTTTATCCAGGCGATTGGTGTGTGTTCCGCAGCGGTGAGTTGGCAGGCGCTGGTGATCGACCGCTACCCGGCCGACAAGGCGCACCGCGTGTTCGCCAGCATCATGCCGCTGATGTCGCTGTCACCGGCCCTGGCGCCGTTGCTGGGCGCCATGGTGTTGAATCACTTCGGCTGGCAGGCGATCTTCGCGGTGTTGCTGGGCGTGTCGCTGCTGTTGCTGCTGCCGACGTTGTTCCTGCGCAAGATGCCGAAACGTCGGGCAGAGGAGGGCGAGCCTTCGCGCCTCGGTTATGGGCAGTTGCTGACCTCCCGCGTGTTCACCGGCAACGTGATGATCTTCGCCGCCTGTTCGGCCAGTTTCTTCGCCTGGCTGACGGCTTCGCCCTTCATCCTCGGCGATATGGGCTACAGCCCGAATGACATTGGCTTGAGCTATGTGCTGCCGACCTTGGCCTTTTTGGTCGGTGGCTACAGCTGCCGTAGCGCCTTGCAGCATTACCAGGGCAAAACCCTGTTGCCTTGGTTGCTGGTGGCTTATTGCATCAGCATGGTGGCGTTGTACCTGGTCGCCACGTTGACGGTGCCGACCTTGACCACTTTGCTGATCCCGTTCTGCCTGATGGCACTGGTTAACGGTGCGAGCTACCCCATTGTGGTGGCGAATGCGCTGATGCCCTTTGCGGAAAATTCCGGCAAGGCGGCGGCACTGCAAAACACCTTGCAACTGGGGCTGTGCTTTCTCAGCAGCCTGCTGGTGTCGTCGATGATTGATCAGCCGCTGCTGATTACCGTGATCGTGATGCTGGCGACGGCGCCGTTGGCGGTGCTGGGTTACTGGTTGGCGCGGCCGAAGACGGACAATCCGGAGCTCGCAAACGCCTGATCTGATGTGGGAGCTGGCTTGCCTGCGATCGCATCGCTGAAGTGCGCCGTGGCTGATAAACCGAGGTGCCTGCATCGCAGGCAAGCCAGCTCCCACAGTTGACCCAGTTCTTCAGCTGATTGAGTGGCGACTTTTAGAAGGTCACTTCCATATTCAGCGTAGGCGTTGACGTCCGGGTACCCCGGCCACCGTCCACGCCGAATTTGTTATGCCAATACTCGTAACCCACCCCCAGATACAGGTTCGGCCTCACGCTTTTACCCGGCCGCACCGCCACCATCAGCGCGCTGCGCATCAGCGTTTCCGGCGCGGTGTCACGGCCATGGTAGTCCTCGCCTTTTTCCCCGACATAATTGACAAACCCCTGGAATTTCGCCGCGTGGTTGGCGATGTCGAACGGGCGCATCCACGTCAGGTTGAGCATGTAGGTGTCGTCAAACGTGTGGTTCGACTCTTGCGCGCCGGGGATGCCGGTGTGGTTCCTTTCCTTGTAGTACATCAGGCTCAAATCCAGCACGCCGACGGTGTTGAACTTCAATGTCGGGCCGATCACCAGTGCGCGCTTTTTGGCTGAGGCGAGGTTGTTGTTGCGGTTGGCGTCAAAGCCCAGGGTCAGGGCGTAATCCTTGATCAGCCCGGTGCCGAGCGGCACATCGAATACCCGTGACGCGTACAGCTGGTGCCGGTACACCGCGTAAACCTCACTGCCGCCATGGTCGGTGCCCTTGCGCGGGTCGCGGCTGTCGGACAGAAACACATCGAGGTTCAGATAGTTGCTGCCGTATTGGTAGCCGCTGGCGTGGGTAAAGCTGTAGATGCGCTTGCTGAAGTCGTCGGGGTTGTTCGGGTTGGTGAAGTGCTGGCCGTAGCGAAATCCCACGCTGTTGTTCATCCATTCCACTGCGACAGCCTCCCCGCCGCCGAGGAGGGTGAGTGCAACGGTTGCGCCCTGTAATGCCTTTTTCATTGTTCTAGGTCCTTTGGCGTTCTGGCTCATGACGGCCGGATTATTTTTGTAACGCCGATGGAGGGTATCTTGTTCGATTGATTGTATACAACTCTATGGACATCCAGTCCAAACATTGCATACAGTGCTCGCACAACAAAAACAGAGAACCCCTCACCATGACTATCCCGAAGGCGTCACCGCAGCGGCCAGAAGATGAGAATCTTGGCGTCGCCGCCAACATGGCTTACGGCCTGCAGCATGTGCTCACCATGTACGGCGGCATCGTTGCCGTGCCGTTGATCGTCGGCCAGGCGGCCGGGTTGTCGCCGGCGGATATCGGCCTGTTGATCGCCGCGTCGCTGTTTGCCGGTGGCCTGGCCACGCTGCTGCAAACCCTGGGCCTGCCGTTTTTTGGCTGCCAATTGCCGTTGGTGCAGGGCGTGTCGTTTGCCGGTGTGGCAACCATGGTGGCGATTGTCGGCAGTGATGGCGCCGGCGGGGTGCCGGCGATTCTTGGGGCGGTGATGGCCGCGTCGTTGATCGGCCTGTTGATCACGCCGGTGTTCTCTCGGATTACCAAGTTTTTCCCGCCGCTGGTCACCGGTATTGTGATCACCACCATCGGCCTGACCTTAATGCCCGTGGCGGCGCGCTGGGCCATGGGCGGCAATAGCCGCGCAGCGGATTTCGGCAGCATGCCGAACATCGGCCTGGCGGCGCTGACCTTGGTACTGGTGCTGCTGCTGAGCAAGATCGGCAGCGCCACTATTTCGCGGTTGTCGATCCTGCTGGCGATGGTGATTGGCACCGTGATCGCGGTGTTCCTCGGCATGGCGGATTTCTCCGGCGTCGCCCAAGGGCCGATGTTTGGCTTTCCCACGCCTTTCCATTTCGGCATGCCGACCTTCCATGTGGCCGCGATCATTTCCATGTGCATCGTGGTGATGGTGACCTTGGTGGAAACCTCGGCGGACATCCTGGCAGTGGGCGAGATTATCGACACCAAAGTCGACTCCAAACGCCTGGGTAACGGCCTGCGCGCCGACATGCTGTCGAGCATGTTCGCGCCGATTTTCGGTTCATTCACCCAAAGCGCGTTCGCCCAGAACGTCGGTTTGGTGGCGGTGACCGGCGTGAAGAGTCGCTTTGTGGTGGCCACCGGCGGGATGTTCCTGGTGGTGCTCGGCCTGTTGCCCTTTATGGGTCGGGTGATTGCGGCCGTACCAACGTCGGTACTCGGCGGCGCCGGGATTGTGCTGTTCGGCACCGTGGCGGCCAGTGGTATTCGCACGCTGTCGAAGGTGGATTACCGCAACAACATGAACCTGATCATTGTTGCAACGAGCATCGGTTTCGGCATGATCCCCATCGCCGCGCCGAATTTCTACGACCACTTCCCCACTTGGTTTGCGACCATTTTTCATTCGGGCATCAGTTCGTCGGCGATCATGGCGATCCTGCTGAACCTGGGCTTCAACCACTTCACCGCCGGTAACTCGGACCAGCAGTCGGTGTTCGTGGCGGGGACTGAGCGCAGTTTGTGCTTCCACGACGTGGCGGCGTTGCGCGAGGGGGATTACTTCAGCGGCGGTAAGTTGTTTGATGCTGACGGGAAGGAGATTCCGGTGCTGGTGGATGCGCCTAGGAAGGCTGTAAAGCCTGAAACCACCGAAGTCTAACTGTGGGAGCTGGCTTGCCTGCGATGGATCACTGGTTAACGGGGCGCTAGATCAAGATCAAGATCAAAAGCAAGAGCACGGCGGCCTAGTAGCCGACCTGAGTGGTTGAAGCAAAAGCAGGGCAAAAGCACAGCAGCACACTCTCTGTCTGATGTACCGAGATCAAATGTGGGAGCGGGCTTGCTCGCGAAGGCGGTGGGTCAGTCAGCTATTGTAACTGACCCACCGCCTTCGCGAGCAAGCCGCTCCCACAATTTTGACCGAGTTTAGCTGCCAGCACCGCAGTGCTCTGCTTTTCTGTGGGAGCTGGCTTGTCGGATCGCCGCACCGCTGCGATGCAGCACCTCGGTGTTCAGGCAACCAGGATGCCATCGCAGGCAAGCCAGCTCCCACATTTGCCGAGTACACACATCTACCTGATGTACTGAGCTCAAAATGTGGGAGCGGGCTTGCTCGCGAATGCGGTGGGCCATTCACCAGATACATCAACTGACACACCGCCATCGGGAGCAAGTCGAACCGTCGCACCGCCCCTCCCACAATTCGCCGCCGTGCTCTTGCTTTTGATTTGATCTTGATCTTAGGCGCCCCGTTAAACCACGCTGGCCGAACGCAGGCTTTGGAGCGGGGTAAACCGGCAGGACGCCGGTTTAGCCGCGATGGGCCAAGGATGGCCCATGGCGGCGGCCCCGTCCAAAGCCGGAGTGAGCAACCGTGTCGAAATTCAAGCCATTTCAGCGAAATGCTTTTGATCGCGCACCATCGCATTCAAGATCGTCAGCAGCTTTCTCATGCAGAGCGGAACCAATATCAGCCATCACCCCAATAACGGATATGTACCCAGCAGACCCTCGACAACACCAATTCCCTCAAAGCTGATAATTCTTCAACTCCCGCGCAATCACCATCCGCTGAATCTCACTCGTCCCCTCAGGGATTACTTCAGCGGCGGTAAGTTGTTTGATGCTGACGGGAAGGAGATTCCGGTGCTGGTGGATGCGCCTAGGAAGGCTGTAAAGCCTGAAACCACCGAAGTCTAACTGTGGGAGCTGGCTTGCCTGCGATGGCATCAACTGGCTATGCCTGATGCACCGAGGTGCCTGCATCGCAGGCACGCCAGTTCCCACATAAACCCAGTTCCACATTTTGGGTGGTGTTGTTTCAGTTATTACTGCGCATCAAACGCCTGCCCATTAATGCCGGTACTGTCCGGCCCCATCAGGTACAGGTACACCGGCATGATCTCTTCCGGCGCAGGCCTTTCCATCGGGTTCTCGCCTGGGTAGGCCTGGGCACGCATGCTGGTGCGTGTACCGCCCGGGTTGATGCTGTTGGAGCGCACGGCCGCCACATCCTCAAGCTCATCGGCCAGGGTTTGCATCAAGCCTTCAGTGGCGAATTTCGACACGCCATAAGCGCCCCAGTACGCCCGGCCTTTGCGCCCGACGCTGCTGGAGGTGAACACCACCGACGCATCCTGGGACAGCTTGAGCAGCGGCAGCAAGGTGCTGGTCAGCATGAACATCGCGTTGACGTTGACGTGCATCACCCGCATGAAATTCTCACCGGACAACTGCTCGATCGGCGTGCGTGGGCCGATGATCGAGGCGTTGTGCAGCAGGCCGTCGAGGCGGCCGAATTCTTTTTCGATCATCGCGGCCAGCTCATCGTATTGATGGGGCAGGGCGGTCTCCAGGTTGAACGGAATCACCACCGGTTGCGGTTGGCCGGCCGCTTCGATCTCGTCGTACACCTGGGCCAGGTTGGCTTCGGTCTTACCCAGCAACAGCACGGTGGCGCCATGGGCGGCATAGGTTTTCGCCGCCGCCGCGCCAATCCCGCGACCGGCACCGGTCACCAGGATCACGCGGCCTTTGAGCAGTTCTGGACGTGCGCAGTAATCAAACATAAATAGCCTCGACAGAATTCAAGCTGATACAGCTCTTGAAGTGGAATCCATTTCAGATGGGAGCTGGCTTGCCTGCGGTAGCGGTCTGCCAGCCAGCACCTGTGGCGACAGGTACTCAGCCATCGCAGGCAAGCCAGCTCCCACATTGATCTCAGTGTTGGTGAGATCTGCGAACACTCAGCAACTGCACAGTGCGTTATCCAGCACCTTGCGCAGTTCCAGCGGGTGATCCACCACCACATCGGCGCCCCAGTTGCGTGGGTTGTCGTCCGGGTGGATGTAGCCGAACGTGACTGCTGCGGTGCGGGTGCCGGCGTCGCGGCCGGATTCGATGTCGCGCAGGTCATCGCCCACGAACAGCACGCTGGCCGGGTCCAGGTCGAGCATCTTGCACGCCAGGATCAACGGCTCAGGGTCCGGCTTGCTGTTCTTCACGTGGTCCGGGCAGATCAACAGCGCCGAACGCTCGGCCAGGCCCAGCTGCTGCATGATCGGCTCGGCAAAGCGCAGCGGCTTGTTGGTGACCACGCCCCACACCAGCTTGGATTTTTCGATGTCTTCCAGCAGCTCGGCCATGCCGTCGAACAGTTTGCTGTGGACCGCGCAGCCCTTGAGGTAGCGCTCCAGGAATTCCAGGCGCAGTTCTTCAAAGCCTGGGGATTCCGGGTCCATCGAGAAGGTCACGGCAACCATCGCCCGCGCACCACCGGAGATTTCATCGCGGATGTGCTGGTCGTTGATCGGCGCCAGGCCGCGATCGGCGCGCATCGCCTGGCAGATCGCGATGAAGTCCGGCGCGGTGTCCAGCAAGGTACCGTCCATATCGAAGAGAACCGCTCGCAACTTCACAGGCTTACTCCTCGCGCAGGGTCTGGATCATGTAGTTGACGTCAACGTCGCTGGCCAGCTTGTAGTGCTTGGTCAGCGGGTTGTAGGTCAGGCCGATGATGTCTTTGACGGTCAGCCCGGCCTGACGGCTCCAGGCGCCCAGTTCGGAAGGGCGGATGAATTTTTTGAAGTCGTGGGTGCCTCGCGGCAGCAGCTTCATGATGTATTCGGCGCCGATGATCGCGAACAGGTAGGCCTTGGGGTTGCGGTTGATGGTGGAGAAGAACACCTGGCCGCCCGGCTTGACCATGCGGAAGCAGGCGCGGATCACTGAGGACGGGTCCGGTACGTGCTCGAGCATCTCAAGGCAGGTGATCACGTCGAACTGCTCAGGCATTTCTTCGGCCAGGGCTTCGGCGGTGATCTGGCGGTATTCCACGCTCACACCGGACTCCAGCTGGTGCAACTGGGCCACGGCCAGCGGGGCTTCGCCCATGTCGATACCCATTACCGTGGCGCCACGCTGGGCCATCGCTTCGCTGAGGATGCCGCCGCCGCAACCAACGTCCAGCACCTTCTTGTCGGCCAGGTTGACGCGTTCGTCAATCCAGTTGACCCGCAGCGGGTTGATGTCGTGCAGCGGTTTGAACTCGCTTTCACGGTCCCACCAGCGGTGGGCCAGGGCTTCGAATTTGGCGATTTCGGCGTGGTCGACGTTGCTCATGGTGAATCCTCTAAATCTGATAAATCGGTTTGCAGATGTTCAAGCGTAGGTTCAAACCCTGCGTTATTCGCTGTGCCCGCTGATGCGCTGGCCCCAGGCAATGGCCGTGGTGGTCAACTGTTGTTCATCCATGCGGGTCAATTGCCGGTCGTCGAGCAACTGCTTGCCGGCGACCCAAAGGTGTTTCACACAATCGCGTCCGGTGGCATATATAAGCTGTGAGACCGGATCGTAGATCGGTTGTTGCGCCAGCCCTGAAAGATCAAAGGCCACGATATCGGCGGCCTTGCCGACCTCCAGCGAGCCTATCTCGCTTTCCAGGCCCATGGCCCGTGCGCCGTTGAGCGTGGCCATACGCAGGGCACGGTGGGCATCCAGGGCGGTGGCCGAGCCGGCGACGGCCTTGGCCAGCATCGCGGCGGTACGGGTTTCGCCCAACAGGTCCAGGTCATTGTTGCTGGCGGCGCCGTCGGTGCCGATCGCCACATTGACGCCAGCCTGCCACAGACGCTCCACCGGGCAAAAGCCGCTGGCCAGTTTCAGGTTCGATTCCGGGCAATGGATGATGCTGGTGTTGCTTTCTACCAGCAAAGCCAGGTCGTCCTCGCTGATTTGGGTCATATGAACGGCCTGGAAGCGCGGGCCGAGCAAGCCGAGGCGGCCCAGGCGCGCCAAGGGGCGTTCACCGGTCTGCTCGACGGCTTGCTGCACTTCAAAAGCGGTTTCATGCACGTGCATGTGGATGGCCGCGTCCAGCTCCTCGGCGATGATGCGGATCTTCTCCAGGTTCTCATCGCACACGGTGTAGGGCGCGTGCGGGCCGAAGGTGATCTTGATACGTGGGTGGTGCTTGAGGTCGCCGAACAGCTCTACACCCTGGCGAATCGCCTCATCGGCCGTGCTGGCGCCGGGAATCGGGAAGTCGAGGATCGGAATCGCGATCTGCGCGCGCATGCCGCTGTTGTGTACGCAGTCGCTGGCGACCTTGGGGTAGAAATACATGTCGGAAAAGCACGTGATGCCGCCCTTGAGCTGCTCGGCGATGGCCAGGTCGGTGCCGTCGCGCACGAAGGCTTCATCGACCCACTTGGCCTCGGCGGGCCAGATGTGCTTTTCCAGCCAGGTCATCAGCGGCAAATCATCGGCCAGCCCGCGGAACAGGCTCATCGCCGCATGGCCGTGGGCATTGATCAGGCCGGGGCTGAGCAGCATGCCCGGCAGCTCGCGCACTTCGGTGGCCGAAAGCTTCAGTGCGGCGGCCCGTGGCCCGATAAAGGCGATGCGCCCATCGCGAATGCCCAGGCCGTATTCCTTGAACACCACGCCGGCAGGTTCGACAGGTACCAGCCAGGTGGGCAGCAGCAACACGTCGAGCGGGGCGGCAGTGGAGGTCATCGCAGGCTTCTTCCCGGGCAGCTATAAAAGAAGGGCGAAGTATACCCGAGCGTCCAGGCTGGCGGATCGCTATAATCGGCGGCTTTTGTTCATGAGTGCGGGGTAAGGGATGCGCGACCGACTGTTAGCGGCAGAGAAAGTGAAGGCCATCCAATGGCGTGATGGCGCGCTGCACCTGCTCGATCAGCGTGCCTTGCCGTCTCAGGAATCCTGGGTTGCCTGCACTACTGTGGCTGAAGTAGCCGATGCCATACGCACGATGGTAGTGCGCGGCGCCTCGGCCATTGGTATCAGCGCCGCCTATGGCCTGGTGCTCGCCGCCCGTGAATCCATGGCTGAAGGCGGTGACTGGCAGGCTGCGTGGGAAGAAGGCTACGCGCTATTGGCCGATACCCGTCCGACGGCGTCGAACCTGTTCTGGGCTTTGAAGCGCATGCGTGATCGCCTGGACCGCGTCAGCAAGCACGCCGACCCGCTGGCGGCGCTGGAAGCCGAAGCCATTGGGATCCATGAAAGCGACCGGGAAGCCAATGTGGTCATGGCCCAACTGGGTCTTGAGCGGATTCGCAAGCACCAGGGCAACCCCCAGGCGATCCTGACCCATGGCAATACTGGCGCACTGGCGACCGGCGGTGTCGGCACGGCCCTCGGGGTGATTCGTGCGGCCTTCCTGGAAGGCTTGGTCGAGCGTGTCTACGTCAACGAAACGCGGCCTTGGCTGCAAGGTTCGCGGCTGACGGCGTGGGAGCTGGCGGGCGAGGGCATCCCGGTCACGGTGAATACTGACTCGGCCGGCGCGCATATCCTCAAGACCAAAGGGGTGACCTGGGTGGTTGTCGGCGCCGACTGCATTGCCGCCAATGGTGATGTGGTAAGCAAGATCGGCACTTACCAGTTAGCCGTGTGCGCCATGCACCACGGCGTGCGTTTTATGGTGGTGGCGCCGAGTTCGACGCTGGATTTGATGATGGCAACGGGCGATGACGTCGCGCTGGAAGAGCGTGATCCCGGTGAATTGTTGGATGTCATGGGGCAGCGCTTGGAGGTGGCTGCTTTTAATCCGGTATTTGACGTGACGCCAGCCGATCTGATTGATGTGATCGTCACGGAAAAGGGCGTTGTTGAGCGTCCGGATACGGCCAAGCTGGCCAAGTTGATGTGCCGTAAGCGCCTGCATTGAGGGCTTTGCTGTCTGTGGAACCGTCATCGCAGGCCAGCCAGCTCCCACACTCACTGTGTTCACAAATCAACAGGTGGGAGCGGGCTTGCCCGCGATTGGCCTTAAAAGTCAATAAACCCCTCGCATCTGCCCCGGAAAAATAGCACCACCCTATCTCTGAGCCTCTCTCGTCGCCTTCAAGCCTGTCATCCGTCAACTTACTATGCTCCATGCGCATCAGGGGGATAGGTGCGTGGCGGCGATTGTGATAACATCCGGCGGTTTCCAGGGCTGCCTCAAGGGGCCGCCTATAACGTGCAGATCCGTGTCATAACTCGTTGATTTGTCGTAAGTCGTTGTCAGGCACTCTGCCGGCAGCGGCGAGCTTCGTTCGTCCCATAGGATGTGACGAGGTTTCACCCGAAAAAGGAATCAGGCTTCTCATGGGCGAACTGGCCAAAGAAATCCTCCCGGTCAATATCGAAGACGAGCTGAAACAGTCCTACCTCGACTACGCGATGAGCGTAATTGTCGGGCGGGCACTGCCTGATGCGCGCGATGGCTTGAAGCCCGTGCACCGGCGTGTGCTGTTCGCGATGAGCGAGCTGGGTAACGACTGGAACAAGCCGTACAAGAAATCTGCCCGTGTTGTCGGTGACGTGATCGGTAAGTATCACCCTCACGGCGACACTGCGGTGTACGACACCATCGTTCGGATGGCCCAGCCGTTTTCCCTGCGCTACCTGCTGGTAGACGGCCAGGGTAACTTCGGTTCGGTCGACGGCGACAACGCCGCGGCCATGCGATACACCGAAGTGCGCATGACCAAGCTGGCGCACGAGCTGCTGGCCGACCTGCATAAAGAAACCGTGGACTGGGTGCCGAACTACGACGGCACCGAAATGATCCCGGCGGTCATGCCAACCCGTATTCCCAACCTGCTGGTCAACGGTTCCAGCGGTATCGCCGTGGGCATGGCCACCAACATCCCGCCGCACAACCTCGGTGAAGTCATCGACGGTTGCCTGGCGCTCATCGACAACCCTGAGCTGACCATCGATGAGCTGATGCAATACATCCCCGGTCCGGACTTCCCGACCGCCGCGATCATCAACGGTCGCGCCGGCATCATCGAAGCCTATCGCACCGGTCGCGGCCGCATTTACATGCGCGCCCGCTCGATGATCGAAGACATCGACAAGGTCGGTGGCCGCCAGCAGATCGTCATCACCGAACTCCCATACCAGTTGAACAAGGCGCGTCTGATCGAGAAGATCGCCGAGCTGGTTAAAGAGAAGAAGCTGGAAGGCATCACCGAGCTGCGCGATGAGTCCGACAAAGACGGTATGCGCGTGGTGATCGAGCTGCGTCGTGGCGAAGTGCCTGAGGTGATCCTCAACAACCTCTACGCCCAGACCCAGCTGCAAAGCGTGTTTGGTATCAACGTGGTTGCCCTGATCGACGGTCGCCCGCGCATCCTGAACCTCAAGGATCTGCTGGAAGCCTTCGTGCGTCACCGTCGCGAAGTGGTCACCCGCCGTACCGTGTTCGAACTGCGCAAAGCGCGTGAGCGCGGCCACATCCTGGAAGGCCAGGCGGTTGCGCTGTCGAACATCGACCCGGTTATCGCGCTGATCAAGGCTTCGCCGACGCCGTCGGAAGCTAAAGAAGCGCTGATCAAGATGCCGTGGGAATCCAGCGCCGTCGTGGCGATGGTTGAACGTGCCGGTGCCGATTCGTGCCGCCCGGAGACCCTGGACCCGCAATACGGTCTGCGCGACGGCAAGTACTTCCTGTCGCCGGAACAGGCCCAGGCCATCCTGGAACTGCGTCTGCACCGCCTGACCGGTCTGGAGCACGAGAAGCTGCTGGCCGAGTACCAGGAGATCCTCAACCAGATCGGCGAGTTGATCCGCATCCTCAGCAGCGCTGTGCGCCTGATGGAAGTGATCCGCGAAGAACTGGAAGTGATCCGTGCCGAGTACGGCGACGTGCGCCGCACCGAAATCCTCGATGCCCGTCTCGACCTGACCCTGGGTGACATGATCCCGGAAGAAGAGCGTGTGGTGACCATCTCCCACGGTGGCTACGCCAAGACCCAGCCGTTGGCTGCGTACCAGGCTCAGCGTCGTGGCGGTAAAGGTAAGTCGGCTACTGGCGTGAAGGATGAGGACTACATCGCTCACCTGCTCGTCGCCAACAGCCACACCACGCTGTTGCTGTTCTCCAGCAAAGGCAAAGTGTACTGGCTGAAAACCTACGAAATCCCGGAAGCCTCGCGCGCCGCCCGTGGTCGCCCGCTGGTTAACCTGCTGCCGCTGGACAGTGATGAATACATCACCACCATGCTGCCGGTTGACGAATACACCGAAGGTCACTTCATCTTCATGGCGACCGCCAAAGGCACCGTGAAGAAGACTCCGCTGGAATCCTTCAGCCGTCAGCGCAGCGTGGGCCTGATCGCCCTGGAGCTGGATGAAGGCGACGTGCTGATCTCCGCTGCCATCACCGATGGCGAGCGTGAAGTCATGCTGTTCTCCGACGGCGGCAAAGTGACTCGCTTCAAGGAATCCGACGTGCGTGCCATGGGCCGTACCGCTCGCGGTGTGCGCGGCATGCGTCTGCCGGAAGGGCAGAAGCTGATTTCGATGCTGATCCCGGAAGAAGGCAGCCAGATCCTCACCGCTTCCGAGCGCGGTTATGGCAAACGTACTGCCATCAGCGAGTTCCCGGAGTACAAGCGTGGCGGCCAGGGCGTTATCGCCATGGTCAGCAACGATCGCAACGGCCGTCTGGTCGGCGCGGTCCAGGTGCTCGATGGCGAGGAAATCATGCTGATTTCCGACCAGGGCACCCTGGTACGTACCCGTGTGGCTGAAGTGTCGAGCCTGGGTCGCAACACCCAAGGCGTGACGCTGATCAAGCTGGCCAAGGACGAAAAACTGGTCGGCCTGGAGCGTGTGCAGGAACCGTCGGAAGTCGAAGGCGAAGAGCTGGAAGAAGGTGAAGTGTTTGACGGCGAGGTGATCGCAACCGGCGATGACCACGTCGACGAGCCAACCCTCGATGCTGCCGCAGACGAAGAAGAACCGCAGGAATAAGCGGACACACAGGGGGCGGATGAAGATTCGCCCCCTTGTTGTTTGTCCCCTTTGAAATACTTGGCTTTTGTCTGGGGCCGTTCCCTGTGGGAGCTGGCTTGCCTGCGATAGCATCACCGCGGTACCCGTTGAACTACCGAGGTGCCTGTATCGCAGGCAAGCCAACTCCCGCGTGGGTTTGCTTCAGATAAAGGTTGTTGCCGAACATGATTGCAGCCCCAACCAGATCAGAGTGAGATTGGATGTGAGCAAGAGAGCCTATAACTTCTGTGCCGGTCCCGCGGCGCTTCCTGAAGCAGTCCTGCAGCGCGCGCAGGGTGAACTCCTCGACTGGCATGGAAAAGGCCTCTCTGTGATGGAAATGAGCCATCGCAGCGATGAGTTCGTGTCCATCGCCACCAAGGCCGAGCAGGATCTGCGCGACTTGCTGGGCATCCCCTCCAACTACAAAGTGCTGTTCCTGCAGGGCGGCGCGAGCCAGCAGTTCGCCCAGATCCCGCTGAACCTGCTGCCGGAAGACGGCACCGCCGACTATATCGACACCGGTATCTGGGGGCAGAAGGCGATTGAAGAGGCCTCGCGCTATGGTCACGTCAATGTGGCCGGCACCGCCAAGCCTTACGACTACTTCGCCATTCCCGGTCAGAACGAATGGAAGCTGTCGAAGGATGCTGCCTACGTTCACTACGTAGCCAACGAAACCATCGGCGGCCTGGAATTCGACTGGGTGCCGCAAGTGGGTGATGTGCCGCTGGTGTGCGACATGTCCTCGGACATCCTCTCGCGCCCGATTGATGTGTCCCAGTACGGCATGATCTACGCCGGCGCGCAGAAGAACATCGGCCCCAGCGGTATCCTGGTCAACATCGTCCGTGAAGACCTGCTGGGTCGCGCGCGCTCGGTGTGCCCGACCATGCTCAACTACAAGGTCGCGGCCGATAATGGTTCGATGTACAACACCCCGCCGGCGTTCGCCTGGTACCTGTCGGGCCTGGTGTTCGAGTGGCTCAAAGAGCAGGGCGGTGTCGCCGCCATGGGCAAGCTCAACGAAGAGAAGAAGCGCACCCTGTACGACTTCATCGACGCCAGCGGCCTGTACAGCAACCCGATCAACCTGACCGACCGCTCGTGGATGAACGTGCCGTTCCGTCTGGCTGACGACCGTCTGGACAAGCCATTCCTGGCCGGTGCCGACGCACGTGGCCTGCTGAACCTCAAGGGCCACCGTTCGGTAGGTGGCATGCGCGCCTCCATCTACAACGCTGTCGACATCAACGCCATCAAGGCGCTGGTGGCCTACATGGCAGAGTTCGAAAAGGAACACGGCTAATGTCTGAGCAAGAACTCAAAGCTCTGCGCGTACGCATTGACAGCCTGGACGAGAAAGTCCTGGAGCTGATCAGTGAGCGCGCGCGGTGCGCCCAGGAAGTTGCACGAGTGAAGATGGCGTCTCTGGCGGAAGGCGAAGTGCCGGTATTCTACCGGCCTGAGCGCGAAGCCCAGGTGCTCAAGCGCGTCATGGAGCGCAACCAGGGCCCGCTGGGCAACGAAGAGATGGCGCGGTTGTTCCGTGAAATCATGTCTTCGTGCCTGGCACTGGAGCAGCCGCTGAAAGTGGCTTACCTCGGCCCTGAGGGCACCTTCACCCAAGCAGCAGCCATGAAGCACTTCGGCCACGCCGTGATCAGCAAGCCGATGGCGGCGATCGACGAAGTGTTTCGTGAAGTGGCCGCTGGTGCGGTGAACTTTGGCGTGGTGCCGGTGGAGAACTCCACTGAAGGCGCGGTCAACCACACGCTGGACAGCTTCCTTGAGCACGACATGGTGATCTGCGGTGAAGTTGAGCTGCGTATCCACCACCACTTGCTGGTGGGCGAGAACACCAAGACCGACAGCATCAGCCGTATCTACTCCCACGCTCAGTCCCTGGCCCAGTGCCGCAAGTGGCTGGACGCCCATTACCCGAATGTCGAGCGCGTGGCGGTGTCCAGCAACGCCGAAGCGGCCAAGCGGGTCAAGGGTGAGTGGAATTCGGCGGCGATTGCCGGCGATATGGCCGCTGGCCTGTACGGCCTGACGCGTCTGGCCGAGAAAATCGAGGACCGCCCGGACAACTCCACGCGCTTCTTGATGATCGGCAGCCAGGAAGTGCCGCCGACCGGCGACGACAAGACTTCGATCATCGTCTCCATGAGCAACAAGCCCGGCGCGCTGCATGAGCTGCTGGTGCCGTTCCACGACAACGGGATTGACCTGACGCGAATCGAGACGCGCCCTTCGCGCAGCGGTAAATGGACTTATGTGTTCTTTATCGACTTCATCGGCCATCACCGCGACCCACTGGTTAAAGGTGTGCTGGAGAAAATCAGTCAGGAAGCCGTAGCACTCAAGGTGCTGGGCTCTTACCCGAAAGCGGTTTTGTGAGGCTTTAACATGAGTGGCAACTTCCTCACCCTGGCTCAGCCGGGCGTGCAACAACTGTCGCCTTACGTTCCAGGCAAGCCTGTGGACGAGCTGGCGCGTGAGTTGAACCTGGACCCGTCGAAGATCGTAAAGCTGGCCAGCAACGAAAACCCGCTGGGCCCAAGCCCCAAGGTGTTGGCGGCGATTCGTGAAGCGCTGGCTGAGCTGACCCGCTATCCGGACGGTAACGGTTTTGCCCTCAAGTCCCTGCTGGCGGAAAACTGCCGGGTCGAGCTGAACCAAGTGACCTTGGGTAACGGTTCCAACGACATTCTTGAGTTGGTCGGCCGCGCCTACCTCGCGCCTGGCTTGAATGCGGTGTTCAGCGAGCACGCTTTTGCCGTCTATCCGATTGTCACTCAGGCGGTGGGTGCTGACGCGCGCGTTATTCCGGCCAAGGATTGGGGGCATGACCTGCCGGCCATGCTGGCGGCCATCGACGCCCAGACCCGTGTGGTGTTTATCGCCAACCCTAACAACCCGACCGGCACCTGGTTTGATGCGCAGGCGTTGAACGACTTTCTGCAAGACGTACCGGAGCACGTGCTGGTAGTGCTGGACGAGGCCTACATCGAGTACGCCGAAGGCAGCGACCTGCCGGACGGCCTGGATTTCCTCGCGGCTTACCCGAACCTGCTGGTGTCGCGTACGTTCTCCAAGGCCTATGGCCTGGCCTCGCTGCGGTTGGGTTACGGCCTGTCCACGGCGGTGGTGGCCGATGTGCTGAACCGCGTGCGCCAACCGTTCAACGTCAACAGCCTCGCCCTGGCGGCGGCCTGTGCGGCGGTGAAGGATGCCGAATACCTGGAAGAAGGCCGTCGCATCAACGAAAGCGGCATGCTGCAACTGCAGGAAGGCTTCCGTGAGTTGGGCTTGGGCTGGATTCCGTCCAAGGGCAACTTCATTTGCGTCGACCTTGGTCAACCGGCTGCGCCGGTCTTTCAGGGCCTGCTGCGCGAAGGCGTGATTGTGCGCCCGGTGGCCAACTACGGCATGCCGAACCACCTGCGTATCACCATCGGTTTGCCGGCGGAAAACAGCCGCTTCCTGGAGGCGTTGGCCAAGGTTCTGGCTCGTGGTTGATGTCACTGCATTGCAACCTGCTGTGCCTATGGTCGGTCGCTTGGTGGTGGTCGGTCTGGGGTTGATCGGCGGCTCCTTCGCCAAAGGCCTGCGTGAAAGCGGGTTGTGCGGCGAAGTGGTCGGTGTGGACCTGGACCCACAATCGCGCAAGTTGGCGGTTGAGTTGGGCGTGGTGGATCGCTGTGAAGCTGACCTGGCGCTCGCATGCCAGGGCGCGGATGTGATCCAGCTCGCTGTGCCGATTCTGGCCATGGAGAAGCTGCTGGCTTTGCTGGCCGAGATGGACTTGGGCCAGGCGATCCTGACGGACGTCGGCAGTGCCAAAGGCAATGTGGTGCGCGCGGCACAACTCGCGTTTGGCGGCATGCCGGCGCGTTTTGTGCCGGGCCACCCGATTGCCGGTTCCGAGCAGAGCGGGGTGGAGGCGTCCAATGCGCAGCTGTTCCGCCGCCATAAGGTGATCCTGACGCCACTTGAGCAAACCGATCCGGCGGCGTTGGCTGTGGTTGATCGGCTGTGGCGCGAGCTGGGCGCGGATGTCGAGCATATGCAGGTCGAGCGCCACGACGAAGTGCTGGCGGCGACCAGTCATTTGCCGCATCTGCTGGCGTTTGGTCTAGTGGATTCGCTGGCCAAGCGTAACGAAAACCTCGACATTTTCCGCTACGCCGCCGGTGGCTTCCGCGATTTCACGCGCATTGCCGGCAGCGACCCGGTGATGTGGCACGACATCTTCCTTGCCAATCGCGAGGCGGTATTGCGCACCCTGGACACCTTCCGCAGTGACCTCGACGCCTTGCGCGACGCGGTGGATGCCGGGGACGGCCATCAATTACTGGGCGTTTTCACCCGTGCAAGGGTGGCGCGTGAGCATTTCAGCAAGATCCTGGCTCGCCGGGCCTACATGGAAACTGCCGTGAACGCCGATGAGCTGACCTTTCTCGCCAGCCCGGGTGGCCGCTTGAGCGGGCAGATTCGGATGCCGGGCGACAAGTCGATCTCCCATCGCTCGATCATGCTTGGTTCATTGGCCGATGGTGTGACCGAGGTTGAAGGTTTTCTTGAAGGTGAAGATGCCCTGGCAACCTTGCAGGCGTTTCGTGACATGGGCGTGGTGATTGAAGGGCCGCACCATGGGCGCGTGACCATTCATGGCGTTGGCTTGCATGGCTTGAAACCAGCGCCGGGGCCGATTTACCTGGGTAACTCCGGGACGTCCATGCGCCTGCTGTCCGGGTTGCTGGCGGCGCAGAGCTTCGACAGTGTCTTGACCGGTGATGCTTCACTGTCCAAGCGCCCAATGAGCCGCGTGGTCACGCCGCTGCGGGAAATGGGAGCCGTGATCGAGACCGGGCCGCAAGGGCACCCGCCGTTGACCATTCGCGGTGGCCAGGCATTGAAGGGGCTGACCTACACGCTGCCGATGGCCAGTGCGCAGGTCAAATCCTGCCTGTTGCTGGCAGGTTTGTACGCCGAGGGTAAAACCTCGGTGACTGAGCCGGCCCCGACCCGTGATCATACCGAGCGAATGCTGCGCGGCTTCGGGTACCCGGTGCAGGTGCAGGGCGCTACGGCGTCGATCGAGTCGGGCCATGCATTGACCGCCACGCATATTGAGGTGCCGGGGGATATTTCTTCTTCTGCATTCTTCTTGGTGGCGGCGTCGATTGCCGAAGGCTCCGAGTTGTTGCTGGAGCATGTGGGGATCAACCCGACACGTACCGGGGTGATCGATATCCTGCGGCTGATGGGCGCGGATATCACCCTGGAAAACCTGCGTGAGGTCGGCGGTGAACCGGTTGCGGACCTGCGCGTGCGTGCTGCTGCGCTGAAGGGCATCGAGATTCCTGAGGCGTTGGTGTCGCTGGCTATTGATGAGTTCCCGGTGTTGTTCGTCGCGGCGGCCTGCGCTGAGGGCCGCACTGTATTGCGCGGCGCTGCAGAGCTGCGCGTGAAAGAGTCCGACCGTATTCAGGTCATGGCCGACGGTCTGTTGGCATTGGGCGTGAAGTGTGAACCGACACCTGATGGGATTATCATTGACGGGGGCCTGATAGGCGGGGGCGACGTGCATGCCCATGGCGACCACCGGATTGCCATGGCCTTCAGCGTGGCGTCCTTACGGGCTACTGCGCCGATTCGTATTCGTGACTGCGCCAATGTAGCTACATCTTTTCCGAATTTTCTTACACTGTGTGCCCATGTCGGCATCCGTGTTGCCCAAGAGGCTCAATTGTGAATATCAAAGCACCGGTGATTACCATCGACGGGCCAAGCGGCTCGGGCAAAGGCACCATCGCCGGCATTCTGGCCAAGCGCCTGGGTTGGTGCCTGCTCGATTCCGGCGCGCTGTACCGCGTGCTGGCGTTTGCCGCACGCAACCATGGCGTCGACCTGACCAACGAAGAATCCCTGAAGCTGCTGGCGGCGCACCTGGATGTGCAGTTCGTCGGCGCGACGGAAGGTCATCCGCAGCGCATCATCCTTGAAGGCGATGACGTCACCGATGATCTGCGCAACGAACAAGTCGGTTCCTGGGCTTCCCAGGTTGCCGCGCTGCCGGCCGTGCGTGACGCATTGCTGCAGCGTCAGCGGGCTTTTCAGGAGCCGCCGGGTCTTGTCGCCGATGGTCGTGACATGGGCACCGTGGTGTTTCCGGAAGCGCCGCTGAAGATTTTCCTGACCGCCAGCGCCGAGGAACGGGCTCGCCGCCGTTACTTGCAGTTGAAGGAAAAAGTCGATGGTGTTAGTCTGTCGAGTCTGCTAGATGAGATCCGTGCACGCGATGAGCGTGATACCCAGCGTGCGGTAGCCCCGCTTAAGCCGGCGGCTGACGCCATACAGCTGGATTCCACGGAGTTGTCCATCGAGCAGGTGCTGGAACGCATCTTGAGTGAAATCGCCATTCGCGATATCGCCGGGTGACCAAGAAGGCTGCAGGGGACCAGTCATAGTCCTGCGGTGCTTCTTCTAATTGAAACTAACCCACACCGTCTGGGGTGTGGAGATGGGCGTATTCTTCGCCCTTATCAACAGGAATTAAAATGAGCGAAAGCTTTGCGGAACTCTTTGAAGAAAGCCTAAAAACCCTGAACCTTCAGGCTGGCTCCATCATCACCGGTGTTATCGTTGATATCGATTACCAAGCTCGCTGGGTAACCGTTCACGCTGGTCTGAAGTCTGAAGCTCTGATCCCGCTGGAACAGTTCTACAACGATGCTGGCGACCTGACTATCAATGTCGGTGACGAAGTTCACGTTGCTCTGGACTCGGTTGAAGACGGTTTCGGTGAAACCAAGCTGTCCCGTGAAAAAGCCAAGCGCGCTGAATGCTGGATTGTTCTCGAAGCAGCCTTCGCAGCTGAAGAAGTGGTCAAGGGCGTTATCAACGGTAAGGTTAAAGGCGGCTTCACTGTCGACGTTAACGGCATCCGTGCGTTCCTGCCAGGTTCTTTGGTCGACGTTCGTCCAGTGCGCGACACCACGCACTTGGAAGGCAAAGAACTCGAATTCAAGGTCATCAAGCTCGACCAGAAGCGCAACAACGTTGTCGTTTCCCGTCGCAGCGTGCTGGAAGCAGAGAACTCCGCCGAGCGTGAAGCTCTGCTGGAATCCCTGCAGGAAGGCCAACAAGTCAAAGGTATCGTCAAGAACCTCACCGATTACGGCGCATTCGTCGATCTGGGTGGCGTCGATGGCCTGCTGCACATTACCGACATGGCTTGGAAGCGTATCAAGCATCCTTCCGAAATCGTCAACGTTGGCGACGAGATCGATGTCAAGGTTCTGAAGTACGATCGTGAGCGTAACCGCGTTTCCCTGGGCTTGAAGCAGCTGGGCGAAGATCCATGGGTTGCTATCAAAGCTCGTTACCCAGAAAGCACTCGCGTAACCGCGCGTGTTACCAACCTGACCGACTACGGCTGCTTCGCAGAGCTGGAAGAAGGCGTGGAAGGCCTGGTACACGTTTCCGAAATGGACTGGACCAACAAAAACATCCACCCTTCGAAAGTCGTACAAGTCGGCGACGAAGTGGAAGTTATGGTTCTGGACATCGACGAAGAGCGTCGTCGTATCTCCCTGGGCATCAAGCAGTGCAAATCTAACCCATGGGAAGATTTCTCTGGCCAGTTCAACAAGGGCGATAAAATCTCCGGCACCATCAAGTCGATCACCGATTTCGGTATCTTCATTGGTCTGGACGGCGGCATCGACGGCCTGGTTCACCTGTCCGACATCTCCTGGAACGAAGTTGGCGAAGAAGCTGTTCGTCGTTTCAAGAAGGGCGACGAGCTGGACACCGTTATCCTGTCGGTTGACCCAGAGCGCGAGCGCATCTCCCTGGGTATCAAGCAACTGGAAAGCGATCCGTTCTCCGAGTACGTTCAAGAGAACGACAAAGGCGCAATCGTTAAAGGCATCGTGAAAGAAGTTGACGCCAAAGGCGCCATCATCACTCTGGCCGACGATATCGAAGCGACTCTGAAAGCCTCCGAAATCAGCCGTGACCGCGTTGAAGACGCGCGTAACGTTCTGAAAGAAGGCCAGGAAGTAGAAGCCAAGATCATCAGCGTTGACCGCAAGAGCCGCGTAATCCAGCTCTCCATCAAGTCGAAAGACGAGATCGAAGAGAAAGAAGCCATTCAAAGCCTGCGCGATAAGCCAGCTTCGTCTGAGCCTTCTGCTGGTCCTACCACTCTGGGCGACCTGCTGCGTGCACAGATGGAAAAACAGAACTAAGTTCTGTCAGACCATAGAAAAAGGGCGACTTCGGTCGCCCTTTTTTGTGCCTGAAATTTGTTGAATCAACAACCTCGAACCAAGTCTTACAGCGGGGTGTCAGAACTGACTATAGTTTTCATACGCGCTATTTCGTGTTGTTGCTTCAATAAGGATTTGAATGAACAGGTTTATTGTCGTTTTCTCAATGATGCTGCTTGCTGGCTGCTCCACCAGTGCCAAGACTCACGCCAGGCACGGCGTCAGCGGCATCGAGATTGACTGTTCAGGGCTTGGCTCCAATTGGGAGAAGTGTGAGAAGCGTGCTGCCCGCGAGTGCAAGATGCAGGGCTACAAGGTTGTAGCTCGTTCCAGCGACGCCAAGGATGAAGAGGGTGACTATCTGTTTGGCTGGAACCCGGCTGGCGCGGTGACCCGTACGATGCTGGTGATCTGCAAATGAGGGCGCTGGCACTTTTTATGGGCGTAAAACGAACCTGCAGATAAGTTAGGGTGTGGGCTGTTCAAATTCACCAAGTCATGCTAAAACCTCTGAAGCGCTTTTCCTAGCTGCTTGAAAAAGAAGGGAAAAATATGACGAAGTCGGAGTTAATCGAACGAATTGTCACCCATCAAGGGCTGCTTTCATCCAAGGATGTAGAACTGGCTATCAAGACCATGCTTGAGCAAATGTCCCAATGCTTGGCCACTGGGGATCGAATCGAGATCCGGGGCTTTGGTAGCTTTTCCTTGCACTACCGCGCACCGCGTGTGGGCCGTAACCCGAAAACCGGGCAGTCCGTCAGCCTCGACGGCAAGTTTGTGCCGCACTTCAAGCCGGGCAAGGAGTTGCGGGATCGAGTGAACGAAGACGAGGAAGAAGGCGTCTGAGTGGTTTTGGGGTAGGAGTAAGTTATGCGTGGGATTAAACGCGTTGTTCTGGTGCTGGCAGTGCTGGCTGTCGCGCTGGTGGTGTTGGGCTTTGTGTTGGAAAACCAACAAGGCGTCTCTCTTTCGTTCCTGGGGTGGACCACCATGCAATTGCCGGTGGCGGTGTATGTTGTGGCTGCGCTGATCGTCGGGTTGTTGATAGGTCCGTTATTTTGCCTTTTGGCCGCCAGTGGCCGTCGTAATAAGCGAGCGTCTGCTGCGCGCGGATAATGTCCTCTTCGCTACTGCTCGCCCTTGTGGGTTGGGTAGGGGAGGCTATTCCTTTT
Source organism: Pseudomonas sp. IB20 (assembly GCF_009707325.1). Lineage (NCBI taxonomy): Bacteria > Pseudomonadati > Pseudomonadota > Gammaproteobacteria > Pseudomonadales > Pseudomonadaceae > Pseudomonas > Pseudomonas gelidaquae. The sequence continues at coordinate 1,665,778 of NZ_CP046103.1, forward strand.
CGTTAATCCTCTTGTGAAGCACGCGCTGTTTGAGGGCTTTGGTTTTGTTCGAACACAGTGAGTTCAATCTCTACAGCATTCTGTGTGAACTGGAAGAACGCATCAATCGCGAGTCGTTGCCGGTCAAGGTGTTGCCGATCCTGGGTTCGGTACGCAATCAGTCCAAGTTGCTTGATGTGATGAAAGCCTGGCACGTCAGCACCGTTTATCATGCTGCCGCGTACAAACATGTGCCGATGGTCGAGCACAATATTGCCGAAGGTGTGTTGAATAATGTCATTGGCACCCTGAACACGGCCCAAGCTGCATTGCAGGCAGGTGTGGCCAATTTTGTGCTGATCTCCACCGACAAAGCGGTCCGTCCGACCAATGTCATGGGCAGTACCAAACGCCTCGCCGAGATGACCCTGCAAGCCCTCAGTCGTGAGATAGCGCCTGTGTTGTTCAGCGACAATTCAAACGTCTCGCGCGTTAACAAAACCCGATTCACCATGGTGCGCTTCGGCAATGTGCTCGGCTCGTCTGGTTCGGTGATTCCGCTGTTTCACAAGCAGATCAAGTCGGGTGGGCCGGTGACGGTCACTCACCCGAAAATAACCCGCTACTTCATGACCATCCCGGAAGCTGCGCAACTGGTGATTCAGGCCGGTTCCATGGGACTGGGCGGTGATGTATTCGTGTTGGACATGGGCGAACCGGTAAAAATTGTCGAACTCGCGGAGAAGATGATTCACCTGTCGGGCCTGAGTGTGCGCTCCGATAGAAACCCGCACGGCGATATCGCCATCGAGTTTTCTGGACTGCGCCCGGGTGAAAAACTTTACGAAGAGTTACTGATTGGCGACAACGTCGTTGCCACCCAGCACCCGATGATCATGAGTGCCAATGAAGACCATCTGGCCTGGGATCTGCTCAAGGGCAAGCTGAGTGAACTGCTGGTGGCGGTGGATCAGGACGATTATTCCCGCGTTCGACAGCTGCTGCGCGATACGGTCAGCGGCTACTCACCGGACGGCGAAATCGTCGACCTGATCTTCCAGCAGCGCCGTCTGGAACCTTGATTTAACACGCTGTTACTCAAGCGTTTTTGACGCATCGTCGACCTGATCTTCCAGCAGCGCCGTCTGGAACCTTGATTTAACACGCTGTTACTCAAGCGTTTTTGACGAACGCCCAACATGACCTAAGTTTGAGAAGCAGCTTCGGAAAGCTGCTTTTCTTCTACCGATGTCATGGAGCGTCACCAATGCAAAACACTTACATCTCTTCGCTGATCTTCGCTTTACTCACCACGCTTTCGGTTGCCGTCAACGCAGCCCCTTCTATCAAGCCCGAAGCCCCGACCCCCATCACCGCGCAGATGCCCAAGGCCGAGCAGTCTGCCCAGGTCAACCTGAACGCGGCCGACGCCGAGACCCTGCGACGTGACCTCTTCGGCATCGGCGCGGCCAAGGCCAAGGCGATCATCGCCTACCGCGAAAGCAACGGCCCGTTTACGGCCGTGGATGAGTTGTTGGAAGTAAAGGGCATCGGCAAGGCGTTGCTGGAGAAAAATCGCGACAGGCTGGTGATCAATTGAGGATGTGAAAGCAGCTAAGGAGGCCGGTCACTGACCGGCCTTTTCATCCTCTGCAACCTGCGCTTTCAAACTGGCGCGTACTACATTCATGATCTGCGTCGCCAATTGCGGGCTCTCGACACTCCTGGACAGTACCAGAGCACCTACCAGCGTCGACATCATCACCAGGCTTTGTTCATCGGCATTCGCGTTGCCCAGGGCCGCTTCGACCTGCTTCAACCGAGCACCCAGTACCGCATCGGTGGTCGAGCTATGTTGGCCTCTGAGGCCCAGTTCCGAAGACATGGTTGGCAGCGGGCAGCCTTCTGCCGGTGAGGCCTTGTGCCATTCAGGCAGGTAGCTGTCGATGAACGCCTCCAACGGCCGCTCCTGGCTGAACAGCATTTCGCAATGGGCATCCAATTGCGCAGCAGCAGCCTGCAGGGCTTTTTCCACTGGATTTGAAATGTGAATAAAACCCGCCGTGCGTCAGGTTCAACGCTTTCATCAACGGCTGCAGGCCGGTGGCGCCGATACCGTCGCGGCGAAAGCGCACGGAGGCTTCCTTGATGATGCGTTGATGGGTCTGGGCTTTATGGTCTGCTGAATAACGCATAGGACTGCCTCGTGAACCAGTGTGCATTTTAACGGGTTAAACCGTTTTACACACCCAAGCAACCCTCGGCGATCTTGGCATGAAAAGTGTTTATGCCTTCAGCAGGGATTGTTCAACAATCATGAGGTGGTCATGACGCTCAGTTTGTCTTTAGCCGATCAGATTGCCCTGGAACTGCGTGCCGACATCATTGCTGGGCGGCTGTTACCAGGGATGGCGTTGGTCGAGGTTGATCTGGTCAAGGCCTACAACGCCTCGCGCAATACGATCCGCGAGGCGCTGCATCGTCTGGGGCAGGAGGGGCTCACTCGCTACGTGCGCAACAAAGGTGTGATGGTGCGGCGGCTGGAGCGCGACGAAGTGCGTGATCTGTTCGTCGTGCGCCGAACCCTTGAATTGCAGGCCATCGCCCAGAGCGCAGCGTTGACCTTTGATCAGGCCGAGCGCATGCAAAACGCCATTGAGGCCACCACCCTGGCCCGGGAGCGTGAAGATTGGCGCGCCGTGGCGACGCACAGCCTGGTGTTCCACCAGCAGGTTGTTGGGCTGATGCGCAGCCCATTGTTTGATGAGTTTTTCGCCCAAGTCATTGCCCAACTGCGGCTGGTGTTTTGCGCGGCACCCGATGAGCAGCGTTTCCAGGCGCCCTGGTTGGAGCGCGATCGCGAAATTTACGAATTATTGGCCCAAGCGGATAAACCGGCGGCAGGCCAAGCGATGAGCCTGTACCTGGATGATTCGCAGCGTCTGACATTAAGCCTGTTTACCTAACCCTGATCGAGGATCTTCACCATGTACAAAGACTATCCCGCCGCTTACCAGGTCAGTAAGGGGTCGGCGCTGCAGGTGGACACGGCGTTCTACGAACGCATTCGTGACCAGGCGGATAAACGCACGTTAATCGAGCAGTTTGAAGTGCCGATTCGCACGGGCAGGGCATGGAAGGTGCCGGCCGGGCATGTGTTCCGTGTCACCACGCCGGTGGGGCCGCAGGTCGGCGACTTCAATGTGTGGAACGCCAACGACCCGCGCGAACGCTTGTGGGCGGCGCGCACCCGCCAGTTGCAAGGCGCGCATGTCAGCACCCATGACCGGCTGTGGTCGAACCTGCCGTTTCTGCGGCCGTTGGTGACCATCACCGATGACAGCCTGGCGAGCTACGGCATCGATGAACATGGCGGGCGCCTGCACGACTTGCTCGGTACGCGCTGCGACCCGTATGTGAACCGCATGCTCACCGGCGAAGACTTTCATCACCATTGCCATTCAAACCTGACGCGCGCCGTGCTTCCCTACGGCCTGACCGAATTTGATGTGCACGACGTGCTGAATATCTTCCAGTGCACCGGCCTCAATCACGACGACATGTACTTCATGAAAGCCTGCCCGGCGCAGAAGGGCGACTACTTGGAGTTTTTTGCCGAGATTGATGTGCTCTGCGCACTGTCGACTTGCCCGGGCGGGGATCTGTCGTTGCCGATGTGGGGGCCAGACGCGCAAGACCCGCTGACGGTGTGTCGCCCGCTGGGGGTGGAGATCTATCGGTTGGAGGATGAGTTGCTCAAAGGCTGGAGCCAGCCCGAGCGTGCGGCCTATAAAGGCCAGCACGGGTTGCATATCGCCAAGGCGGATTGGGAGTAGCGGCAGGTTCAGCGGTCTTGTGCGTCTTTTGAGTCCGCTTGTGCGTTGCGCTCGGCCACGCGCTTGCGCTGTTCGTCGGTGAGTTCCACCTTGTTGGCGCTGTCACGCAGCATCAACAAACCACCGACGATCGAACCGATCGCGACCACTAAAATCAACCAGGCATACCACGGCATAGGGCTCTCCTTGAGGCAGCAAACCGTGGGTAAATTTCCCACGGTCATTGCTGCTTTGAGTAACGGGCGTTCTTAGTAGTTCATTGTAGGCCCGTTCCTGCTCAAGGTCTTAAAGGCCAGTCAACATCGCATCCGCCGGTGCATCGGCACGGTCTTGCGCGGTCAGCTGGAAGTAGATGAACCCCACCAGCATGAAACCGAGGAATATCAGCCCGATCAGTGCGTTGAACCAGGCCATTGCCACCAGGCACACCACCGCCAGTACCAAAGCGATGCCCGGCACGATTGGGTAGCCCGGCGCACGGAAGGTGCGCTCCAGCAGCGGTTCGGTCTTACGCAGTTTGAACAGGCTGAGCATGCTCATGATGTACATCACGATGGCCCCGAACACTGCCATGGTGATCATGGCGGCGGTCAAGGTCATGCCGCCCAGGTTGATCAGGCCGTCGCTGTAGATCGCCGCGATGCCGACCACGCCACCGGCGATGATTGCCCGGTGCGGAGTCTGAAAACGCGACAGTTTGGCCAGGAACGACGGCAAGTAACCGGCACGGGCCAGGGCGAAGAACTGGCGCGAGTAACCGAGGATGATGCCGTGGAAACTCGCCACCAGGCCGAACAGGCCGATCCACACCAGCATGTGCAGCCAGCCGGAGCTGTCGCCCACCACGGTTTTCATCGCTTGCGGCAACGGATCGTTGATGTTCGACAGGGTGCGCCAGTCGCCCACGCCGCCCGCGAAGAACATCACACCCATGGCCAGGATCACCAACGTCAGGATGCCGCTGATGTAGGCTTTTGGAATGGTGCGCTTGGGGTCTATGGCTTCCTCGGTGGCCATGGCCGCGCCTTCGATGGCGAGGAAGAACCAGATGGCGAAGGGAATCGCCGCAAACATCCCGGCAATGGCTGGCGCGCCGAAGGTATCGGAACCGGCCCAGCCATTCAGGGCGAAGTTGCTGAAGCTGAAAGCCGGCGCGACCACGCCCATGAACACCAGCAATTCAGCGACGGCGAGCACGCACACCACCAGCTCGAAGGTGGCCGCGAGCTTCACGCCGAGAATATTCAGGCCCATGAACACGATGTAGGCACCCACGGCCGCGTGTTTGGGGTCCAGGGCCGGAAACTGCACATTCAGATACGCCCCGATCGCCAGGGCAATAGCGGGCGGTGCGAAGACGAATTCGATCAACGTCGCAAGGCCGGCGATCAAGCCGCCTTTCTCACCAAAGGCGCGACGACTGTAGGCAAACGGCCCGCCAGCGTGAGGAATCGCGGTAGTCAGCTCGGTGAAACTGAATATAAAGCAGGTGTACATGGCGGCGACCATCAGTGAGGTCACCAAAAAGCCCAGCGTACCGGCCACGCCCCAGCCGTAGCTCCAGCCAAAGTATTCGCCGGATATCACCAGCCCGACGGCGATGCCCCACAAATGCAGGGTGCCCAAGGTGGGTTTGAGTTGTGTGTTCATCGTGTTGCGCTCCCTGAACGGTTTGGAATGATTCAGGGTGTTGCAGCGGCCATGCCACTGCGCGATGCGGTGTCGTAAAGGCGCCGAACTGTCGTCAAGGGAATGGTTTGGCGTTTGAAAATTGCCAGCGTCGCACCAGATGGGGGCGGTGGCGACCTCGCCGCCGCCATCGCGGGCAAGCCCGCCCCACTGCGGTCCGTGTGGGAGCCGGGCTTGCCCGCGATGAGGCCCACCCAGTCGTCGAAAACCCTCCTGTAAACCCCGCATAAACCCACTCTTTACGCCGTCTTTACGCCCCGCCCCTGCCGTCGCTCTCGTTCCTTTACGCCACTCCTGCGGACAATTGCCCCACACGCGGCAATCGCCGCAAAACGGAGAGACTTCCATGAGCGTTCTGGACGGGGTGTCACTGCTATTGGCCGTGGCGCTGTTCATTTATCTGCTGGTTGCGCTGTTACGCGCGGATCGGAACTAGGAGCAGGCTATGCACAGTTATGACTATTGGCTGATCATCGCCTTCTTTGCCGTGGTGCTGGTGCCGGCACCGTTCCTGGGGCGGTTCTACTACAAGGTGATGGAAGGTCAGCGCACTTGGCTCACGCCAGTGCTCGGCCCCGTCGAGCGCGCGTGTTATCGCTTGTCGGGCGTGGATGAACATCAGGAACAGAGCTGGCAGAAGTACATGCTGGCGTTGCTGGCGTTCAACCTGGCAGGTTTTGTGTTGCTGTTCGCGATCCTGCTGTTCCAGGACTACCTCCCACTGAACCCGCAGAAATTGCCGGGCCAGGAATGGACCCTGGCCTTCAACACCGCGGTCAGTTTCATGACCAACACCAACTGGCAGAACTACAGCGGTGAGGCGTCCCTGAGCTACCTCATCCAGATGGTCGGCCTGACCGTGCAGAACTTCGTCAGTGCCGCCACCGGCCTGGCCGTGCTGGTCGCCCTTTGCCGCGGTATCGGTCGCAAATCCACCAAGACCTTGGGTAACTTCTGGGTCGACATGACCCGCGCTACCCTCTACGGCCTGCTGCCGATGTGCCTGGTGTTTGCGCTGTTCCTGGTGTGGCAGGGCGTACCGCAAACCTTCGCTCACTATGTGAGCGCCGTGACGATGCAGGGCGTTGACCAGGTGATCCCACTGGGCCCGGCTGCGAGCCAGATTGCAATCAAGCAACTGGGCACCAACGGTGGTGGTTTCTTCGGCGTCAACTCGGCGCACCCGTTTGAGAACCCGACCGCTTGGGCCAACCTGTTCGAGTTGTCGGCGATCATCCTGATCCCGGTGGCGCTGGTGTTTACCTTCGGCCATTACGTGAAAGACCTGCGTCAGAGCCGGGCGATCCTCGGCTGCATGCTGGCCCTGTTCCTGATCGGCGGCGCGACCTCGTTGGGGGCCGAATACCAGCCCAACCCGACCCTGAACAATCCAGCCGTTGAGCAAGCCGCGCCGCTGGAAGGTAAAGAAGTGCGCTTCGGTACCACCGCCACTGTGTTGTGGTCGGTCACCACCACGGCGGCGTCCAATGGTTCGGTCAACGGCATGCACGACAGCCTCAACCCGCTGAGCGGCATGGTGGCGCTGGTCAACATGATGGTCGGCGAAGTGATCTTCGGCGGCGTCGGCGCCGGTATGTACGGCATGTTGCTCAACGTGTTGATCGCGGTGTTCCTCGCCGGCCTGATGATCGGCCGCACCCCGGAATACCTGGGCAAGAAGCTGCAGGCCAAGGAAGTGCAATTGCTGGTGGTGACCTTGCTGGTCATGCCGGTGGGCACGCTGGTACTGGGCGCCATCGCCGCCAGCCTGCCTGGCCCGGCGGGTGCCATCAGCAACCCCGGCCCTCACGGTTTCAGCCAGTTGCTGTACGCCTACACCTCGGCCAGTGCCAACAACGGTTCGGCGTTCGGCGGCTTCAGTGGCAACACCACGTTTCATAACCTGATGATGGGCCTGGGCATGTTGATCGGCCGCTTCGGCTACATCCTCCCGGTACTGGCCCTGGCCGGCAGCCTGGCGATGAAAAAGACCGCACCGATTGGCCAGAACAGCTTCCCCACCCATGGTCCGCTGTTCGTGACCCTGTTGACCGTGACCATTTTGCTGGTGGGCGGCCTGACTTTCCTGCCGACACTGGCACTGGGCCCAATCGCTGAACATTTGAGCATGGGCTTCTGAGGGATATGAAAATGAATATGCCTGCAAAAAATGCGGCCCCTGTGACAACCCAGGAACCCGCCAAAACCGCCATCTCCGCCCTGTGGCGCCCGGCGCTGATCCAGGCGTTCGTCAAGCTGGACCCGCGCCAACTGCAACGCTCGCCGGTGATGCTGGTGGTCGAACTGACCGCCATCCTCACCACCGTGTTGTGCTTTGTACCCGACGTCAACGTGCCGACGTTTGTCGCCGTGCAGATCGCCGTTTGGCTGTGGTTCACCGTGCTGTTCGCCAACTTCGCCGAAGCCTTGGCCGAAGGTCGCGGCAAGGCCCGCGCCGACAGCCTTAAAGCCGGTAGCGAAGGCCTCAGCGCGCGCCGCAAAGAGGCCGACGGCAGCTTCAAAGTCGTGCCGGCCACCAGCCTGCGTAAAGGCGACGTGGTACGCGTCACCGCCGGGGAAATGATCCCCGGTGACGGCGAGGTCATCGAAGGCATTGCGGCGGTTAACGAAGCGGCGATTACCGGCGAATCCGCGCCGGTGATCCGCGAGTCCGGCGGCGACCGTTCGGCCGTCACTGGCAACACTCGGTTGGTGTCGGACTGGCTGCTGATTCGCATCACCGTCAACCCGGGCGAGTCCACGCTGGACCGGATGATCGCCCTGGTAGAAGGCGCCAAGCGCCAGAAAACCCCCAACGAAGTCGCGCTGGATATCTTGCTGATCGGCCTGACCCTGATCTTCCTGCTGGTGGTGGTCACCTTGCAGCCGTTCGCCCACTTCGCCAATGGCAGCCTGCCGCTGGTGTTCCTGGTCGCACTGCTGGTGACGCTGATCCCTACCACCATCGGCGGCCTGTTGTCGGCCATCGGTATCGCCGGTATGGACCGCCTGGTGCGCCTCAATGTGATCGCCAAGTCCGGCCGCGCCGTGGAAGCGGCGGGTGACGTGCATGTGTTGCTGCTGGACAAAACCGGCACCATCACCTTCGGCAACCGTCGCTGTGCTGCGGTGATCGCCGCGCCTGGCGTCAGCGGTCGTGACCTGGCTGAAGGTGCGCTGCTGGCCTCCCTGGCGGATGACACGGCGGAAGGTAAATCCATCGTCGAGTACCTGCGGGCCTTGCACCCTCAGGCAGAGCCGAGCCTGGATCAACTGACCTCGGTGCCCTTCAGTGCTGAAACGCGTTTGTCGGGTGTCGACTACCAGGGCCGTGTGTTCCGCAAAGGCGCGGTCGACTCGCTGCTGGCGTTTATCGGCCAACAACGTCGCGACCTGCAGCCGGCACTCTCGCGGGAAATCGACAAGATCGCCCAAAGCGGCGGCACACCGTTGCTGGTGTGCGCCGATGGCAAACTGCTGGGGGCGATCCACCTCAAAGACGTGGTCAAACCTGGCATCCGCGAACGTTTCGCCGAGCTGCGCAAACTGGGGATTCGCACCGTGATGGTGACGGGCGATAACCCACTGACCGCTGCTGCGATTGCTGCTGAAGCCGGTGTGGATGACGTGTTGGCCGAAGCCACGCCGGAGAAAAAACTCGCGCGCATTCGCCACGAACAAAACGACGGTCGCCTGGTTGCGATGTGCGGCGACGGCGCTAACGACGCCCCGGCACTGGCCCAGGCTGACGTTGGCATGGCGATGAACGACGGCACCCAAGCGGCCCGTGAAGCGGCCAACATGGTCGACCTCGACAGCGACCCGACCAAGCTGCTGGACGTGGTGCAGATCGGCAAGGAATTGCTGGTGACCCGCGGGGCGCTGACCACGTTCTCCATCGCCAACGACGTGGCCAAATACTTCGCGATCCTGCCGGCGTTGTTCGCCTCGATCTACCCGCAACTCGGCGTGCTCAACGTGATGCACTTGCAGAGCCCGCAGAGCGCGATCCTCTCGGCCATCGTGTTCAACGCGTTGATCATCGTGGTGCTGATTCCCCTGGCGCTGCGCGGTGTGCGCGTGCAGGCGGCGAGTGCGGCGGCATTGCTGCGTCGCAACCTGCTGATCTACGGGCTCGGTGGGATCCTGGTGCCGTTCGTGGGCATCAAGGCGATCGACATGCTGCTGACTGCGCTGCACCTGGTGTAACCCGGATCGTTCCCACGCTCTGCGTGGGAATCCGCCGACAATTGAGGAATTTGAAATGTCCACCATGATCCGCCCGGCCCTGAGCCTGCTGGTACTCATGACCCTGATCACCGGCGTCGCCTATCCACTGGTCGTGACTGGCGTGGCGCAAGTCGCCTTTCCTGACCAGGCTAATGGCAGCCTGGTGCGTGATGCCGACGGCAAAGTGCGCGGCTCCAGCCTGATCGCCCAAGATTTTACCGGTGACAGCTGGTTCCATCCGCGCCCCTCGGCCGGCGCGTTTGCGACGGTGTCCAGCGGCGCGAGTAACCTGGGCCCAAGCAACCCGGCGTTGGCCACGCGCATCTTTGATGATGCCAACAAGCAGTTGGTGCCAGGCCAGGGCCCCGTGCCTTTGGCATCACTGACTACCTCTGGCAGCGGTCTTGATCCACACTTGCCACCGCAAGCGATTGCCTATCAACTGGCGCGAGTGGCGGCGGCCCGGAATGTGCCGGTGTCTACACTGCAGCGCTTGCTCGATGAGCACATCGAAAGCCCGCTGGTGGGGCCGCCGGTGGTGAATGTGCTGGCGCTGAACATGGCGCTGGAAAAGTTGTAAGCCGTGGTGCCGTTATTGCGGGCAAGCCCGCTCCCACAGGGGAATGTATTCCAACTGTGGGCGCGGGCTTGCCCGCGATGGCGGCCTGAAGGGCCCCAAATAAACACCTGAAGGAACCGCAAAGCATGAGCGACTCCGGCCGCGCCGATGCCCTGTTAGCCGATCTGCCACGGGACGGCCGTGGCCGGCTCAAAGTCTTCCTCGGCGCCGCGCCGGGCGTGGGCAAGACCTACGCCATGCTCCAGGCCGCCCACACCCAGCTGCGCCAGGGTGTGCGGCTGGTCGCCGGGGTAGTCGAAACCCACGGCCGCGCCGAGACCGAGGCCTTGCTCAGCGGCCTGCCGCAACAACCGTTGGTGCGCACCGAATACCGCGGTGTGATGCTCGAAGAAATGGACCTCGACGGCCTGCTCGCTGCCAAGCCCAAGCTGGTGCTGGTCGACGAACTGGCCCACAGCAACGCCCCCGGCAGCCGCCATGAAAAGCGCTGGCAAGACATCCAGGAACTGCTGGCCGCCGGCATCAACGTGTTCACCACGGTCAACGTCCAGCACCTCGAAAGCCTCAACGATCAAGTGCGCGGTATCACCGGCGTGCAAGTGCGCGAAACCCTGCCGGACTGGGTGCTGCAAGAGGCTGACGAACTGCTGCTGATCGACCTGCCATCGCGCGAGCTGCTCGAGCGCCTGCGCGACGGCAAGGTGTACGTGCCGGAGCAGGCCCGGGCGGCCATCGACGCGTTTTTCACCCAGACCAACCTCATGGCCCTGCGCGAGCTGGCGATGCAGACCGCCGCCGCCCACGTCGATGACGATTTGGCCCAAGGCTATCGCCAACTCGGCCAGGCCGCGCCGGCGGTACGTGGGCGGTTGCTGGTGGGCGTGGATGGCGATGCGCAGGCCGAACGCCTGGTGCGCCACGCCAGCCGCGTGGCCCAGCGTCGGCATTTGCCCTGGAGCCTGGTGCATATCGATAACGGCCGCGCGCGCGATGAGCAATCGCGCCTGCGCCTGCAAAATGCCCAGCAACTGGCCGAGCGGCTGGGCGGTGAAGTGGTGTTGCTGCGGGCCGGGGAGGTGGCGAAGACGCTGATCCAGCACGCCGCCGAACGCCGCGCCAGCCTTGTGTTGGTGGGGCAGTCGCGCATGCGTTGGCGGCGGCGGTTGTTCGGCGGTGGGCTGGCGGCGCGCTTGCTGCGCAATGCACGCGGTTTGGAAATCAACGTCCTCGACAGCGACGACATGCCCGCGCCGCCGCGCCTGCCGGATGTACGCGGCTTGGTGTGGTTCGACTACGGCTTGGCGGTGGTCGCGACCCTCGTGGCGGCGGCACTGGCTTGGGCGGTGGCCAGCGTGTTGCCGCTGCCGAATATCTCCCTGGTGTTTCTCGCGGCGGTATTGCTGGTCGGCGTGCGCAGCAGCCTGGGGCCGTCGCTGCTGTGTGCGGCGCTGTCGTTCCTGACCTACGACTTTCTGTTTATCCCACCGAATTTCTCCTTTGCCATCCAGCGCGAAGAAGATGTGCTGACCCTGCTGTTTTTCCTGCTGATGGCGGCGTTGACCGGCAACCTGGCTGCGCGCCAGCGTCGGCAGTTGCAGGCCCTGCGCGATACCCAGCAAGAAACCAGCGAACTGCTCGACCTGTCGCGCAAACTCACCGCCGCCACCGATCGCCAGGCGGTGATCAGCGCGGCGGCGCATCACCTGGAAGGCTGGAGTGATTTGGACTTGTGCTTGGTCAATCGTGACAGCCAGGGCGACTGGAAGGTCGAGACCGGTTCGCCGCTGAACCTCACTGAATCTGAACGCGCCGCCGCCGATTGGGCCTGGCAGCACGACCAACCGGCGGGCATGGGCACCGGCACCTTGCCGTTTGGGCGCTGGTGGTGGTGGCCGTTGTCGGGCGAAGAGGGGCCATTGGGCTTGCTCGGTGTCAGCCCCAAACCAGGTCTGGAATTAAGCGGCCAGCGCCGTCGTCTGCTCACCGCATTGAGCCAGCCGCTGGCGCAGGCGTTGGCGCGAGCGCAATTGGCGCAGGAATTGGAATCCGCGCGTTTGCACGGCGAGACCGAGCAACTGCGCAGCGCCTTGCTCGCGTCGGTGTCCCATGATTTGCGCACGCCGCTGACCTCGATGCGCGGCAGCATCGACAGCCTGTTGGCTCTCGGCGAAGCCATTCCTCTGGAGGATCGCCGCGAATTGCTCGAAGGCACGCGTGATGAAGCCGAGCGCCTCGACCGCTATATCCAGAACCTGCTCGACATGACCCGCCTGGGGCACGGCGCGCTGAAGCTGGCGCGCGATTGGGTCTCGCCGGGCGATATCGTCGGTAGCGCCCTGGGCCGTTTGCGTGCAGTGCTGGCGCCGCTGCAGGTGAAGATCGACGTGCCGGCGGAGTTGCCTTTGCTGTATGTGCACGCCGCCTTGATCGAGCAAGCGCTGGTCAATGTGCTGGAAAACGCCGCGCGTTTTTCCCCCGCCCAAGGCCGTTTGGAGGTCAGTGCGGGCGTGGCGGATGACCAGCTGTTTTTTGCCGTGGCCGATGAGGGGCCGGGGATTCCCGAAGACGAGCGCGCGAAAATTTTCGACATGTTCTACACCGCCGCCCGCGGTGATCGCGGCGGGCAGGGCACGGGCCTGGGCCTGGCGATCTGCCAGGGCATGGTCGGCGCTCACGGTGGGCGCATCAGTGTCGCCGACGGCATTGAAGGGCGGGGCACCTGCATCACCTTGTTCCTGCCATTGCCGACTCAGCCTGGCCTGGAACGCGAGGCTTGAGCTACCCTCTTTTCTCCACGGATTTTGATTGGACACCATGAGCCAGACCGCGACGATTTTAGTCATTGATGACGAACCGCAGATCCGCAAATTCCTGCGTATCAGCCTGGCCTCCCAAGGCTACAAGGTAATCGAGGCCGGCACCGGCAACGAGGGCCTGGCACAAGCGGCATTGAGCAAACCGGACTTGCTGGTGCTCGACCTCGGCTTGCCCGACATGGATGGCCAGCAGGTGCTGCGCGAGTTTCGCGAGTGGTCGACGGTGCCGGTGCTGGTGCTGTCGGTGCGCGCCAGCGAGGTGCAGAAGGTCGAAGCCCTGGACAGCGGCGCCAACGACTACGTGACCAAACCGTTCGGTATCCAGGAATTTCTCGCCCGCGTTCGCGCGTTACTGCGCCAGGCCCCGGCGGGGGAGGCTCAGGAGGCCGCCTTGAGTTTTGGCCCGCTGACGGTGGACCTGGCTTATCGCCGCGTGCTGCTGGACGGTGTCGAGGTGGCGTTGACCCGCAAGGAGTACGCGGTGCTGGCGCAACTGGCGCGGCATCCGGGCCGAGTGATTACCCAGCAGCAATTGCTCAAGGATATCTGGGGGCCGACCCACACTGAAGACAGCCACTACCTGCGTATTGTGGTGGGGCATCTGCGCCAGAAGCTGGCGGATGACCCGACTCAGCCACGGTTTATTGTGACCGAGGCGGGGGTGGGGTATCGGTTGTTGAATGCCTGAGTCTGGCGGCGCCCGCGCAAGCCTCATCGCAGGCAAGCCCGCTCCCACCTTTGAATGTGTTCACAGATCACACTGTGGGAGCGGGCTTGCCCGCGATAGGGCCATTAGCCACAGCACAAATTTCAGCCCTGCTCACTCTCATACTTGTCCAATGTATCCCTGGCAATTTCCCGCCCCAAGGCGATCAACTCCGGCGCCTTGTAGAACTCGAAAAACCGACACACCCGCTTCGGCACGTTGATCAGCACATCCGGCGGGTAACCGGCGATCTTGTACTGCGCCAGTGACGTTTGCATCACCTCAAAGCTCTGGTTGATCAGGTCCAGCAGTGATGCCGGGCCGACGTTGTCGATGATGAACGAACCGGTCGCCGATTTCGGCGCCCCAGCTTTTTCCGGCGCGGCGGCAGGTTGTTGGGATTCGGGCTCGGCCGACTCCAGCCACGGGTTGATCTCGGCTGCGTGGGCGTGCTGGAGCGCTTCCTGCTCGAGCTTCATTAACTGCTCGGCTTGTTTGCGTCGAAACGGCAGGTGCGACCCTAACGACCGGGCCAAGCTGTTGAAGCGGCTCTTGAACGCCGGCGGGCGTTGGATCACCGGCAGTTGGTAATGTTTTTGATTGGTGGCGTTGAGGTTGACCGCGATGATCAAGTCGCAATGGCTGGACACCACCGGCACGATCGGCAGCGGGTTGAGCAGGCCGCCGTCCACCAACATGCGGTTGCCCTGCATCACGGGGGTGAACAGGCTGGGAATCGCGGCTGAGGCGCGCATGGCCTGGTGCAGGCAGCCTTCCTGAAACCAGATTTCCTGCTGGTTGGTCAGGTCAGTGGCCACGGCGGTGTAGGGAATGCGCAGTTCTTCGATATTGATCTCGCCAACGATCTTGCGGATTTGGCCGAAGACTTTCTCGCCGCGAATTGCCCCCAGGCGAAAACTCACGTCGACCAGGCGCAGTACATCCAGGTAGTCGAGGCTTTCGATCCAGTTTCGATACTCGTCAAGCTTGCCGGCGGCATAAATCCCACCTACCACGGCGCCCATGGAGCAGCCGGCAATACAGGCGATGTCGTAGCCGCGGCGTTCGATTTCCTCGATCACGCCGATATGGGCGTAGCCCCTGGCCCCGCCGGAGCCCAGCACCAAGGCAACACGCTTCTTCATTGTCCATGTCCTTACCAAAGCAGGTGCCCACAATGCACCCATTGAGGGGGCGGCTTCAATCTTCGCTGAGCCTTGTAATATTTTTCGAGGATAGCGAGCAGGCTCGGGTATGCTCTGGCGATAGGTGCTTCTGATTTCAGGCGGCGAACAAGGCACTTTTCCTTGTGGGCAACGTCTACACCGTACGACTGTTTTTCTTTTTTTGAGGTGTCTTTGATGAAAGCCTGGATGTGTGTGCCTGTGATCGTGTTGGCCCTGGCCGGTTGTGCCGGGAAAACCGCGTACCGCGATAGCTGTGGCACGCAACTGGATGCGGCGTGGCATGAGCTGGACCTGGCCAAGGCCGAAGGTTTTGCCGGCACCGTGAGCTACTCTAAAGCCTTGTCCTTGTTGACGGGCGCCAAGACCCAGCAGCAATTTGAAGCGTTTGAAGGCTGCTCCAACAAAGCCGAAAAAGCGCGGTTCTATATTCGTGAGTCGCGCGCCGGGCGTTGATCGGTCGCGTCAACCAGGATTATTCATCGTCAATGGAGGAACGGATGTCAGCTTTGGTCGATCAGTTAGTCGCTCAGGTCATTGGCCTGGAAGTAGGGTTACTGAGCTGCCAAGCTCGCCTCGCCGCTGTCACCGACGATGAAGCCTTGCACGACTTGCGCACCACCGTGCGGCGCCTGCGCAGTTTGTTGCGGCCCTTGCGTGGGTTGCCGGGTGTGGAACACGTTGAATTGGCCGCCAGCACGGTCGGCCAACTGACGACGCCGCTACGCGACCGCGAGGTCCTGGCGGCGTATCTGCATCAGCACGGCTACCACGAAGCGGCGGATCGGCGCCTGCGCCTGCAACCCGACGCCTATCACCACGTGGCGCAAAGCCCGGAAGTGGCGCACCTGCTGCTGATCCTCGATGCATTCCCACGTTTTATCCGCGCCTCCCAACACCAGAAATTACTCAAGGGCCTTCGCCCGCGTATTCAAAAGCGACTGGCCAAGCAATGGCAGAAGCTCGATGAAGCCCTCAAAGACCCAAACCATGATCGCCACCGCCTGCGCTTGCTGATCAAGCGCGTGCGCTACGCCGCTGAAGCCTACCCAGAGCTGGACAAGCTGCCTGCCAAAGCCATGTCGCGCCTCAAACTAGCCCAAGGCGCCCTCGGTGACTGGCATGACTGCTGGCAATGGCTGGCGCAGGCCGGGCACCAGCCGGATTTGCAGCCGTGCGTTCCTGTATGGCATCGCACCATGGCCAAGGCGGAAGGCCAGGCAGATCGGGTACTGGACAAACTCCGCGCAGATTGTTTTTAGCCCGGTCCGGTTTTTGGCCGGAATGGGCGCTGTACCTAGCCAGCTCGATGGTTAAGATCGCCCCATCGGTTTTCTAGATGTGAGGTCGCCATGCGCTTTAGTGATTTGCTCGACGCTGCCCGTAGCAACCCATTGGATGTCACCATCCCCGCCGAGTGGGCCCAGGGCCGTGCAACCTTTGGTGGCTTGGTTGCCGCGCTGCAATATGAAGCGCTGCGCGCCAAAGTGCCGGCAGATCGCCCTTTGCGCTCATTGGCCATCACCTTTGTCGGTCCGGTTGCGCCGGATGTACCGGCCAGTTACCAGGTTGAAGTGCTGCGCGAAGGCAAGGCCGTCAGCCAGTTGCTTGGCCGCGTGACGCAGAAAGGTGAAGTGGCGACGCTGGTGCAGGCCAGTTTCGGTGCGCCGCGTGAGTCAGTGATTGATGTGGCGAGCGAGGCGCCGCCTACGTTCAAACACTGGGACGAATGCCAGGAACTGCCCTACATCAAGGGCGTCACGCCGGAGTTCATGCGCCACCTGGCGATGCGCTGGAGCGTCGGCGGCTTGCCGTTCACCGGCAATAAATCCCGCGACATGGGCGGTTGGGTACGCCTGCGCGGGGACGTGAAGGAAGAACCGCTGACCGAGGCGCATATCCTCGCCCTGGTCGATGCTTGGCCACCGGCCTTACTGCCACACCTGACCAAACCGGCTCCGGGCAGCACGCTGACCTGGACCATCGAATTTATCCAGCCGCTGCAAGACCTGACCACCCTCGACTGGTGCCAGTACCACGTCAACATCGAGCACGCCCGCGACGGCTACGGCCACGCCGCCGCTGCGCTGTGGAGCCCGACCGGCGAGCTGATCGCCATCAGCCGCCAGACCGTGGTGGTCTTCGCCTGAGCCTCAGAACCGCTGGCTGCCCTGAGTTTCCAGCTTGCGCCCGTGGCGCTGCAGCGCCACGCCTGCCAACACACCGACTACACCGACGGCGAAGCTGGCCAGGCTGAGGCTGAACACCCCGGATGCGATCAACAGAAACCCGATGATCAGCAGCGGTACGGCAATCAACTGCAGCCCCAGGTTGGTAGGGTGCTGATGGTTTTGTGGGGCGTTACGCCATTGCCAGGCGGGGAGATTGGGATGACGTTTGCCCATGATGGTGAATCCTCTGTCCGTTTAAATAACTTGGACAGAGTTTAGGTTGGGGGTGGTGGGGTGGCGAATTGGAGTTGGCTATGGGATGTGAAACCCTACAGCTTCAACTGCCCAATCGCCTTACTCAACTCCCCAGCCAAGGTCGCCAATTCATTGCTGGTAGTGGCCGAATCCACGGTCTGCTGCACCGTGTTCTCGGTCACGTCACGAATGCTCACCACTGCGCGGTTCATCTCTTCGGCGACATGGCTTTGCTGTTCGGCAGCCACGGCAATCTGGGTGTTGCTCTCGCGCATCTGTGCCACGGCGCCGGTGATTTCGGCGAGGGCCGCGCCGGCTTCCTGGGCTTGCTGTACGCAGTCGTCGGCTTTGAAGGAGCTTTCCTGCATGAAGTCCACCGCGTCACGGGTGCCGGCCTGAAGTGCTGAGACCATGCGGGTGATTTCGTCGGTGGAGCTTTGTACACGCTTGGCCAGGTTGCGTACTTCGTCGGCGACCACGGCAAAACCACGGCCCATTTCGCCGGCACGCGCGGCTTCGATGGCGGCGTTGAGGGCGAGCAGGTTGGTCTGTTCGGCGATGCTGTGGATCACGCCGACCACACCGTTGATTTTCTGGCTGTCTTCGGCGAGTTTCTGGATCATTTCGGCGGTCTGTTGCACGCCGCTGGACAGGCCGGCAATCGAGCGCTGTACCCGGCCGACCACTTCCTGGCCGCTGCCGGCGAGGGTGTCGGCGGTCTGCGACAGGTCGCGGGTGGCGCCGGCGTGTTGGGCGATGTGGTGGACGGTGGCGGTCATCTCGTTGATCGCAGTGGCGGCCTGGTCGGTTTCGCTTTGCTGGCCGAGCATGCCGTGTTGCACTTCGTTCATGCTGCTGGCCAGGCGCGCGGCGCCATCGTCCAGTTGCTGGGCGGTGCGCGCCACCGTGCTGACCACCCGTTGGTAGCCGGCTTGCATGGCGTTGAAGGCACTGGCCATCTGGCCGACTTCATCCTTGCAGGCCAGCGGCACGCGGGCCGACAGGTCGCCGGTCTTCTCCACGTGCAGCATTACGTCCTTGAGGGTATTGAGTTGGCTGAGCAGGAAGCGGATCAGCAGCTGCGAGGCCCCGAGCATCGCCAGCATCAGGATTAGCACCGCCACGGCGTAGTTGGTGAAGCGATCGCCGAACACCTGGCTCAGGCTGCGTCCGTAGGCCAGTACGGCGATCTGCTGCCCGTCGGCGCGCGCGACGACGTCGGCACCGATCAATGGGTTTTCACCGAAAAACGGCTGGTGATTGAGTTCGACCCAACCGTTGGCATTGCTCAGGGCTGACAGATCGTGATCGGCCAGCTGTGGGACTTGACCACGGGCAAACGTCAGCCACTGCTCGCCCTTGGGCAACGCCTTGTCGGCCGGCCAGGTACCGAGCAACCGCGCCTGCGCCTGTGCCGAGGCCTGGGTGGCATCGCTGCGTGCCTGTTGTTCGAGCTGCACGGCGTAGAGCACGAGCAGCAGGGTGGTGATGAAGGCGACCGCGTTGACGGCCCAGAATTTGTATTTCAGCGAGATGTTGCTAAGCCAGGCACCCATGGAAGGTTTTCTCTGATAGCGGAAACAGCATTGGCAAGGTGCCATTATTGTGCCGCTACTCGGGAAAACGGTTTTGACGTGGGTCAATGCGCCGCATCAATCCACTTGAGGCAAACCAAAAAACGCGCGCGAGCAGGCAGTGCTGTGCTCAGCCAAGTCTTCCACCGTTTCGTTGCGGTGCAAGGCGACCTCGCGCAGCACTTCCGGCAGATAGGCTGGTTCATTGCGGCCATTTTTCGGCTTGGGCCGCAGCGTGCGCGGCAGCAGGTAGGGCGCATCGCTTTCCAGCATCAGGCGGCCACGGGGAATTTCTTTGACCAGCGGATGCAGGTGCGTCCCACGGCGCTCATCGCAAATCCAACCGGTGATGCCGATATGCAAGTCGAGGTCGAGGTAGCTGAACAGCGCCTGTTGTTCGCCGGTAAAGCAATGCACCACCGCGGCGCTCAGGTGGTCGCGGTAGTCTTTGAGGATTTCCAGCAGGCGTTGGTTAGCGTCACGTTCGTGGAGAAACACTGGCAATTTCAGTTCAACGGCCAGGGCCAGGTGTTCTTCGAGGACTTTTTCCTGCTGTGGGCGCGGGGAAAAATCCCGGTTGAAATCCAGCCCACATTCGCCCACCGCACGCACACGGCTTTCGCTGAGCAAACCGCGCAATTGCCGCGCGCTGTCGCCGTTCCAGTCGCTGGCGGAGTGGGGGTGGATGCCGGCGGTGCTGAACAGGCGTTGGCCGTTTTCATCGAGTTTTACACACAATTCCAGGGCCTGTTCGCTGCCCTCGACACTGGTGCCGGTGAGCACCAATTGCTGCACGCCGGCGGCGTAGGCGCGATCGAGAACGGCCTGGTGCCTCTCGTCGAAACTGGGGTTGGTCAGGTTGACGCCGATATCAATGAGTTGCATGGTGCTATCTCCGCCTGCGGCCGGAAAGCATATCAGAGCTGTAGATTTATAAGAAAAACGAAGAACTACAACGAGTTATAGCTGTCTTTGAACGTCGCAAGTGACATTGTGGTTGGCTACGCGCCCGCCGCGGTGCCGCCGTTGCGTGCCTTGCCAGCGCATAAAGCGCTCTGTTTCTGACCCCCAGCCCCTCGTCTTTCACGAAGGCGCTGGCCAGTATTCTTTCCGGAGAGCGGATGATCCGACCCTCGGCGTTGCTTATGTTGTGCCTGACGTTACTGCTGCCCATGGCGGCGGTCGCACGTTTGGACGGGCCGCTGGAAGTGACCAAGCCTGGCAAGGTCCGTGATCTGGCGCAGATACGCGCCAGTCGCACCCTGCGCGTGCTGGTCAACCAGAGCCGTAACAGCTCCGGTGAGGTCCAAGGCCAGGCCATTGGTGTCGAATACCACCGCCTGCGCGCCTTCGAACAGTACCTCAATGGTCACGCCCGTGACGGTGAAGAGATCAACCTCAAGATTATTCCCAAGGCCAAGGATCAACTGCTTGGCGCACTGGCCCGCGGAGAAGGCGATCTGGTCGCGCCCGGTGAATTGCTCGATGTGAAGGCCGCGCACAGGATCAGCACCAGTGACCCGATTGCCAGCGACGTGCCGTTGTGGCTGGTGGGCGTCAAGGGCGAACGACGCTTTACCAAGCTTGAGCAACTGTCCGGGCGTACCCTGGCGCTGACCACCGGCAGTGCGGCGGCGGATGCGATCAACCAAGTCAACCAGCAGTTGGCCCTGCACAAGCGGCCGCCGGTGAAGGTGGAATGGGTCGACCCGACGTTGGCCGTGGAAGATGTCTTGGAGATGGTCCAGGCCGGGATCTTCCACCTCACCATCGTCGAAAAACCGATTGCCGAGCGCTGGTCGAAAATCCTGCCTAAGTTGCGCTTTGATCGGCAAGTGGCGATCAGCGAACCGGGCGATGAATTCTGGTTCGTGCGCCAGGATGCCTCGATGCTGCGGGCCAGTATTGACCGTTTCCTCAAGACCTACCGAACCCCGTCCGACCAGGACGTGGCGTTCCAGCGTATCTATCGACGCCTCTATCAAGTGCGCAACCCACTGGCTCGCGCCGACCGACAGCGCTTGGAGAAACTGCGCCCGGTGCTGCAAAAGCATGCCCGCGAGCAGGGCATGGATTGGTTGAACCTGGCGGCGCTGGCATTCAAGGAATCGGCCCTTGACCCTGGCGCACGCAACAGCGGCGGGCCTACCGGGCTGATGCAGATCACGCCGTCGGCGGCGCAGCGGGTGGGCGTCAACAATATCGAGAGTCTGGACCGCAATGTGCAGGCGGGCGCGCGATACCTGGCGATGATCCGTCGCAAGTTCTTCGCCAGCCCCAAGCTGAACGAGCGTGAACGCATGGCCTTTGTGCTGGCGGCCTACAACATGGGGCCGGAGCGGGTGCAGGGCATGCGCGCGGAGGCTCGCCGCCGGGGGCTTAATCCTAATCAGTGGTTCTTCCAGGTCGAACGCATTGCCATGGAGCAGGTGGGAATGGGTGGCGTCAGCTATGTTAATAGCGTGAACAAGTATTATCTGGCGTTTGATCGGGAGCGGGAGTCCCTGGAACCGGTGGCGCCAAAAGTCGCCTCACGCAAATAATCGGTTTTATCGATAAGTATTAAGCATTTTTTGCGCTTTTATCATTGTCTTATCCGATTAATATAGCGGCCAACCAACCCCTACTTTGAAAAGGATTAGCCCCATGAGCCCACTGATCAACCGCATCCTGTCCACCCGCGCCGGTTACGGTCTGACCATCCTGCGAATTTTTGTCGGCATCATCTTCGCGGCCCATGGCTCGCAAAAACTCTTTGGCTGGTTTGGTGGTGGCGGCTTGGCGGGCACTGCGCAATATATGGAAAGCCTGGGCCTGACACCGGGCACCTTGATGGCGGTGCTGTCGGGCGGTACGGAGTTCTTCGCAGGCTTGGCACTGATCATCGGTTTGCTGGCGCGCCCTGCAGCACTGGGCCTGACCTTCCTGTCGCTGGTAGCGATCTTCTCGGTGCATATCCATAACGGGCTGTTTATGGCTAACAATGGTTATGAGTTCGCACTGGCCTTGCTCGGCGGCTCGCTGGCGGTGCTGCTGGAAGGGGCGGGCAAATTGTCTGCCGACCGCGCCATCGCCAACTGAACCCTATATAAAACTCGGAAAAAGCCCGCCATCGGCGGGCTTTTTCGTTGCTCGGGATTCTTGACACTGCCCCACCGGCTTCTCTAGGATGCTGTTCATGCGCCGATTTAAACAGCTAATTGCGGGGCGCCACTGGGCTCAATGTAGCCCGACAGAAGATGCACTCATTCAGAGTGAGGCTTCGAAATACCGCTAAAGCGCTGGTTCGGTGTTGCCTCTCACCTGCCCGCAGACTTTTGAGGCAGAGACACGACACGATGAATGCACTACGCCCCCTCATACACCTGGCCCCGATTACCGCGGACCTGACCCAACGCAACCCTAAAATTCTACTGGGCGGCAAGCACCAACCGACACTGTTGCGTTACCTGGACGGCTGGCCGCGTCGTACGGGGCGGCCTTCGGCGTTCCTGATCCAATTTGTGGAAGACGGCGATTCCCTGGCCCGCTTTGCCAGCAACAGCTTCGACCTCGCGGTTATCCAGGCGCCCAGCGCCAGTGACGCCGAGGCGGTTATCCGTCAACTGACGCGTATCGCCCGGCAAGGGCTGATTGCTCGTCGTTGACGCTTTGCTGTTGAGTTCTCAGCGAAGTAAAGCGCCAGCATGTGATCGACGGCGACGTTGGTACACAAACACTGCCCAGGCGATCAGGCACAACAGCAGCGGCACTGCGGCAATCATGAGCAGCTTCAGGTTGCGTTCCGTTCGGTGTGCTTGCGCGTAAGCCTCGACCTTGAGGGCATGCAGCTCCATGGGCAGTCGCAGGCGTTCCTTATTGAGCGCCTGCAACTGGGTATTGCCATTTACCGCCTGGGTGCCAAGGGTTGCGTTTGGCGGGTTCAATCGTTGCCACTCCTGCTCTGTTCGTTGAAGCCGTCGTTCAAGTTCACTCGCCTTTTGTGTGTAGGTTTGTGCTGCGGCGTCGCGCATGTGCTCCAGAGGGTTCTGAGGTTGGCCGGCTGTTGCGCGAGGGAGGATGCCGGCGAGAACATCGGGAGCCGCCAGGTTATCCAGTGTATTCAGTAGAAACGGCACGTTGCTGTTGGGCGCAGACTTGATGGCCGCGTCCATGAGTAAGTCCGTGTCGGCGACCACCACCACTTGGATGTTTGCGGTTTTTTGCAAACCGGACGGATTCCCCTTCATGCCGTCGGGAAATGCGGAATAGGCCGGCCCCTCGAGACGAGCGGCTATCAGCTGGCGTTGGCCGGGAGTGGCCGTCTCATCGAGCAGTGAGTCGGGGCTGGTAGCTGATGCAAAGCGCCTGGTATCCACTAGCGCAGACTGCCTGGAGCTTTGCAGCAGAGGGGTGAGGGTCGTACGGCTTTTTCTCAGTCGAGAAAGTGCGCCGCTGCTCGAGACGATCACTGAGTTCAATTTCCAGGCGCTGACGTCATTCACCGTCATCGCCTGCCGTGGCAGGCTTAACCTGGCAGGATGCAGGACCGTCTGTTCTCCCGGGCCGAATGAGGCCGATGAGGCGTAGAGATTATCGACCAGTAGCTTGTCCGTCGGCATCTGTATGCCCCATGCGGTCAGCAACCCATCCAGCCTGGAGTCTGCCGGTACTGTGCTGGCAGCCATCTCGCTCATGGGGTCGATAAACATCATCAGCTTGCCGCCACTCAATACAAACTGTTCAATCGCATACAGGGTTTGCTCTGGCAGCGCGCGAGGATGCACCACCATCAGCGTTGTGATCGATTCAGGGATGCGTTCGGTGTTGAATGCCAACTCGACAAGGTTGAAGTGCCGCTGCATCTGCTCCAAAACTATTCCAGCAGGCTTATTCAATGGCAGCCCGGACAGAAGCCCGGACAGAAGCCCGACAGTAGCGCGCTCGGGGTGCATCAACTTGTAGATCAGGTGGCTGATTTCATACTCAAGCAATGGCTCGTCGTCGAGGTCGAATAGGTCGATACGTTGTGCTGCCTGGCCTGCTCGCGTACCTATAAGGCCAAGAAAACCGTGTGTACCGTCAAGGCCGAATAAGCCGGCTTTGTAGGCATCCTCTGAATAAGGTGAGGGATCAATAATGTGCAGGTTAATCATGCCTTTTGCCGCTTTTTCGTACTCCTTCAGTAGGTCTTCCACACGCTCGCCATAGCGTTTTAAAGCTTGGCTTTTCTTCGGGCTGTTGCTTGAGTTGAAGTAATACAGGTCCAGTGGGTCGGCGGTCTCAAGGACCAATGCCCCGGGCGATAACGTGTGGATTTTATGCTGTGAGAGATCCCAGCGGACATCGGGGAGATTGCTTACCCAAGTCAGATTAAAGGCCAGGAATAGTAGCAGTATGACCATAAGTGTCATACCCGTACGAAGAACTGACCGCATACGTTGCTTTCCTTTTCAACTGGTTTTGTGGTTGAGGGTGACAATCGTTGCCGACAGGAAGGCAACGATCATGCTGATGAAGTACAAACTGTCATGGAGTGTAAACTTGCCATTGTCGATAGCGCTGAAACGCGCGATCGGATTAAGCGCAATCAAGCTATCGATCACCCAGATAGGTGCCTGATGATCAAGTGCATCCAAGACCGAAGAAAGCGCGCTGGCGATAAACAGCAAGCCCAGCGTCACTATAAAAATAACGATGCGCCGGTGCGTCAGTGCGCAGATAAAGCAGCCGACAGATAGGTAACTTCCTGCCAGCAATCCGCTGGCTAGAAATTGTGAAGTGATAACGATATTGTCCGCGGCGCCCAAGTAGTTGGCGACGATCACTACAGGAAACGTCAAGGTCAGGGCAACACCACACACGACCCATGCGGCTAGAAATTTCCCGATCACACGTTCGAACGTAGTAATGGGCAGCGTTTGCATAATATCGCGCAAGCCTGCGTCGCGTTCGTCCGACCAGAGTTGCGTTGATAAGGTGGGGATCAGCAGCAAATAGAGCCAGGGGTGTAACTGGAAAAAGACCTGCAAGTTACCGCTGTTTTGATCCATCCACTGGCTTGTATACAGCCCCATTGTTGTGCACAGCACCAGAAATGCAGCAACACTCAGGTATGTGCTTGGCGTGCAGGCATAGCTGGCGATCTGACGTTTGAATATGACGGGCAGCAGCTTCAAAGTGATACCTCTTGGCTCAGATGGTGAACAACTTCGTTCAGGCGCCCTGGCTCCAGATTCAGTGACGTTATGCTCCAGCCGCGGCTGGCGATGAGTGCGTTAATAGGGGGATAGATGTTATGCCCCGGCATGGCCAGAACCGTCACCCTGCCAGGCGTGTGCCGGTCTTCTTCGATACCTGCAACGCCGGGTAATACGGCCAGGGCCAGTAGATCCAGAGGCGTTTCTGCGGCCAGGGTTACGGCTCGGAAATGTCGGGAGTTACGCTGCAAATCGGGCAGTGAGGTGTCAGCCATCAGGCGGCCTGCGGCGATAACCAGAGCGCGTTTGCAGATACTGGAAAGCTCATTACAGTGACGGGACGCAATGATGACCGTCATGTCTTCGGTCAAGGACTGGATAAGTGTCCTGAATTTAAGCAGTTGGTCAGTCGCCAGCCCCTCAGTCGGTTCATCCAGTAAGAGCAGGCTGGGGGTATGCAGGATCGCCTGGGCGATAGCGACTTTGCGCTTTAAACCGATGGAGAGTGTATGGATGGGGGCGTTGAGTACGCGTGATAACTCCAGGCGCATGGCGGCCCGATCCACCCGACTGCGTTTTTCGGCTCCGCTGAAGCCTCGAGTGGCAGCAATGAAATTGAGCACGTTTTTGACGGACATCGTGTGATGACTGAGCCCCCCTTGGGGTTGATAGCCGAGGGCTTTGCGAGCTTCAAGTGGATGAGTCTGGGTACTGAACCCCTGGATGTTGATATGCCCGCTGGAGGGTTTTACCAAACCGGATATTAAATTCAGCAGCGTCGTTTTACCTGCTCCGTCCTCCCCTAAAAGGCCTATGCATTCCTGGCGTTGGGCACTAAACGAAAGGTCAGTGATGACTTTCATTTTTCCCTGGTACTTTGTCAGGCTGCTTATCTCGAGCATCTTTTTACCGAATAAGTTTTGCAGAGCGTATGAAAATACGTCCGCCATGAGCGGTTGAGCGGCGAAAGGTTACGTTCAATCATTTGAATTGGGAACGTGGGGACATGTTTATCAGATAGTTCCTACGTCAAAATGGATAACTTGCTGAAACAATTGCGTTGTTTCGAGGCTACTAATGGGCGGATGTTTATCGGCTCTTTATGTGAGTCTTACTTTTTTGATATGAGGCCTGATTATCATGATGCTTCTACGTACTCTCGTGCTTGAACGCAGCGGTGAGGACGCGCCGGTCAACGGTGCATTGCTCTGTGGGTTTGCTGTCGCGCAAACCGACTCCAACTTTCTGGTCTATAGCCTGGATGAAGAGACCGAGCCCGGTAACTCCAGGGTCTATATCGCCGCGTTACGTAAGAAGCTCGACCGGTATTTTCTGGGTGGTGTTGAGTCCAAGGAGGACTTGCAAGTGGCCATGCAGGTCTTTAAGCAAGTTTTGATGGCGGCCGCAGCCTCCGGCACTAAGACAGGGGCTGTTATCGAGACCGCGATTCCCTTTCATTTCATTGATTTGAAAGGCTGCAAGTTGCCGCCTGCCAGGCCTGAAGATCACCATTCAATGATCATCAAGAAGGCCTTGGTGATGAAGGTGATCACCTTGGGCATGTCTGCGCCCTCGTTGCCTGCGATAGAAAGTGCTTCGTTGATCGTGCCGTCCATTCGCTTTTCGTCGCAAATGGTCTCGCCGCCCAAGAACCCGCCTGCTCCAAAACCCATCGAGCGGCCGGTACATGAGCCTGTTGTTGCAGAGCCTGTTGTTGCAGAACAGCTGGCCTCCTCCATTGTTAGTGCGCACGTAGTGGAGCCCCCTGAGCTCAGTGCGTCGCCTGCTCAATTTGAGCTAAGGGAACCTGCGCCGACAAAACTGCCGGTTCCGATGGAACACGCATCGATGCTTGAGGTTGACAGCACGCTGACCAGCCTTGCCAAGGTCGCCCAGGAACTGACGCAACAAAAACGCGTGGTCATTGAGCGCGAGGAGGAGCTTGAGCAGTGGCACGCTCGACTGCAGCAGGCGCAGGGCGACCTCGACGAAAAGAGCCGTGAGTTGGAGCAGCGCGATTCGCACTTGCAGAACCAACGAATAGAGTTTGACCAAGAGGCCGAAAGGCTGACGCAGGCGATGTCGCACTTGGTGGCTATGCGGCAGCGCCTGCATGGCGTGCTCCTTGAGTTGGATCAAACCTTGGGTGGCTAGGCGTGAATCCATGTGTGCTCTGGCCTGGCTACTTTCCAGGGTTCATTTATCATCAACCCCTGCCAGTCGACGCCAGAGCATGAGGCCATGGCGTATCGGCACCATTGGACACTGCCTGGGGATGCAAGCGTTTGAGTACCAAGCTGATTACCAAAGAAGGTCATGAAGCGCTGAAAAAAGAGTTGGATTATTTGTGGCGCGAAAAACGCCCGGACACCACCCGCAAGGTGACCTGGGCTGCTTCCCTGGGGGATCGCAGCGAGAACGCGGATTACCAGTACAACAAGAAGCTGCTGCGTGAGATAGATCGGCGCGTGCGCTATTTGCGCAAGCGGCTTGAAGACATGCGGGTGGTGGAGTACATGCCCGAGCAGGAGGGCAAGGTGTTCTTCGGTGCCTGGGTCGATATCGAAAATGAGCAGGGCGAGACCAAGCGTTTTCGTATTGTCGGCTATGACGAGATTTATGAGCGCATGGACTACATTTCCATCGACTCACCGATGGCCCGCGCGTTGCTGCGTAAGGAAGTTGACGATGAGGCTATCGTGCAGACCCCGAGCGGCGACGTATGCTGGTGGATTACCGCTATCGAGTATGTGAAGTAGACGATGGCCGGCACGCTGGGGCGCGTGCTGGCCATCGGTCGTTTCAGCCTTCGCGCAGCACCGTCAACGGGCTGGCATTCAACGCGCGGCGCGTACCAAATACCCCAGCACCCCCGATCAGCACGGCACCGATCACCGGTAGCAGTAACAGCCACGGGTGAGGGTGCCAGGCCAGGTCAAACGCATAGCGGTACAACACCCATGTGACCAGCTCCGTGCCCAGTGCCGCGAGCAGGCCGCTGACCGCGCCCAGCAAGCCAAACTCGATGCGCCGTGCCTTGACCAGCAACTTGCGCTCTGCACCCAGGGCACGCAACAGCGCCCCTTGGCGAATGCGCTCATCCAGGGTGGCCTGTAAGCCCGAAAACAGCACCGCCATGCCTGCCGCCAGCACGAACAACAGCACGTATTCCACCGCCAGGGTTACTTGGGCGAGGATGCTGCGTAGCTGCTCCAGCAAGGCTTCGACCTGCAGGATGGTGACGGCTGGAAACGCCCGGGACAGGTCGACGATCTGCTGGTCATGCCCTGGCGCCAGGTAGAAGCTGGTCAGGTAGGTCGCGGGCAGGTCTTTCAAGGTGCCCGGTTGGAAGATCATGAAGAAGTTGGGTTGGAAGTTATCCCAGTTGATAGTACGCAAGCTGGTGACGCGCGCTTCGCGATTCTCCCCGCCGATGGTGAACACCAGATGATCGTCGAGCTTGAGCTTCAGGCTTTGCGCGACCTTGGCTTCCACTGACACCCCGGGGATTTCATCACTCGGTTGCTGCGTCCACCAGGAACCTGCGGTCAGCACGTTGCCCGGCGGCAAATCCGCCGCCCAGGTCAGGCTCAAGTCGCGCTGTACGGCGCGGTCGCCGCTGGAGTCTTTGCTGACGATCTGCTGCACCGGCTCGCCATTGATGCTGATCAACCGGCCCGGCACCACCGGGTACAGCGGCGCCGCTTGGGCCTGCACGTCCAGCAGGCGGGCACCAAAGGCATCCTTGTCGGCCGGCAGGATGTTCAGGGCGAAATAATTGGGTGCATCCTTGGGCAGTTGGTTTTGCCAAGTGTCCAGTAGCTCACCACGTAGCAGGGCGATCAAACCCATGGACAACAGGATCAAGCCAAACGCCAGTGACTGCCCAGCCGCCGCCAACGGGTGGCGCAGTAATTGGCCCAGGCCCAGGCGCCAGGGCAGGGAGGCGCGCGCCAACAAGCGCCGCAGGCTTTGCAGCAGCAACAGCAGCAAGCCGCCGAGGATCAACGCAGCGACTACACCGCCGCCCAGCAAGGCGAAAGTCAGCACCAGGTCGAGGCTCAGGCGCCACATGATCAGGCCAAGTGCGAACAGCGCAGCGCCATACACCATCCAGGTGCTGGAAGGGATAGGCAGCAGGTCACGTCGCAATACCCGCAGCGGTGGCACACGGCCAAGCGCTGCCAAGGGCGGCAGGGCGAAGCCCGCGAGGGCGACCAACCCGGTGCCGATGCCTGCAACCGCCGGCAGCAGCCCACCAGCAGGCACGTCCGCGGGCAGCAGGTCGTGCAGGAAATAGAACAGGCCAAACTGCGCCACCCAGCCCAGCAGGGCACCGGCCAGGCTCGCCGCCAGGCCCAGCACGCTCAGTTGCAGGCTGAACAGCAGCATTGCTTCGCGTCGTGACAAACCGAGGCAGCGCAGCAGCGCACTGGCGTCGAACCGGCGGCTGGCAAAGCGGTTGGCCGACAACGCCACGGCCACGCCAGCCAGCAGCACTGCCACCAGGCTGGCCATGTTCAGGTAGCGCTCGGCCTTGCCCAGGGCGCCGCCGATCTGCTGGTTGCCGTCGCGCGAATCCTGCAAGCGCTGGTTGGCGGCGAGGCCCGGCTTGACCAGGTCGCGATAGGTTTGCAGCGCCGTACTGCCTTGGGGCGCGCGCCACAGTTCGCGGTAACTCACACGGCTGCCGGGTTGCACCACGCCGGTCGCGTCCAGGTCTGCCAAGTTGATCATCACCCGTGGCGTGAGACTGTAGAAGTTGCCGGCGCGATCGGGCTCGTAAGTCAGTAGGCGGGTCAGGCGCAGGGGCTTCATGCCCACATCGATACTGTCGCCGACTTTCAGGTCCAGCGCCGTCAGTAGCCGTGCTTCCACCCAGGCTTCACCGGGCTTGGGGCCGCCGCCTGGGGTTTGAGCACCAAAGGGCTCGGCCGCACTTTTCAACTCGCCACGCAGCGGGTACTGCTCGTTGACCGCCTTGATGCTGGAGAGCTGAATGCCGTTATCCGTGGCGATAACGCTGGAGAACTCGACGATGCGTGCGTGATCCAGGCCTAACTCAATGCCGGATTTGATTTGCTCGGGGCGGGCCGGCGAGCTGCCTTCGAGCACCAG
The DNA here is from genome assembly GCF_009707325.1 of Pseudomonas sp. IB20. Taxonomy (NCBI): domain Bacteria; kingdom Pseudomonadati; phylum Pseudomonadota; class Gammaproteobacteria; order Pseudomonadales; family Pseudomonadaceae; genus Pseudomonas; species Pseudomonas gelidaquae. The sequence continues at coordinate 1,696,095 of NZ_CP046103.1, forward strand.
GTCGGCCCCGAGGAACTCGGTGGCACGCAACAGCATGGCGCCATTGAGGCGCGCGCCGAAGTAGCCGATGGCAGTACTGGCGGCCACGGCCACCACCAAGGCGAAGAACAGCACGCGCAGTTCGCCGGCGCGGGCATCGCGCAGCAATTGACGCATGGCAAGGCTGAACAGGCGCAACAGCGGCAAACGTGCCATCAAGGCTCCAGGGGCGCGACCATCAGGCCGGCTTCAAGGCGGATCAGGCGTCGGCAACGGTGGGCCAGGCGCTCGTCATGGGTGACCAGCACCAGGGTCGTGCCGCTCTCTTTATTGAGTTCGAACAGCAGGTCGCTGATGCGCTCGCCGGTGTGGCTGTCGAGGTTGCCAGTGGGTTCATCGGCAAACAGCACGTCCGGCTCGGCGGCGAAGGCTCGGGCGATGGCGACCCGTTGCTGCTCGCCACCGGACAATTGTCGGGGCGAATGGGTCAGCCGTTGGCCCAGGCCGACGCGCTCCAGCAGGTGCTTGGCGCGCGCGCGGGCGTCTTTACGGCCGTCCAGCTCCAGCGGCAGCATGACGTTTTCCAGGGCGTTGAGGCTGTCGAGCAACTGGAAGGATTGGAAGACGAACCCCACGTGCTCGGCGCGGATGCGCGCGCGCTGGTCTTCGTCGAGGGTGCTCAAGGCTTGCCCGGCGAGCGTGACTTCACCGCTGCTGGGCAGGTCGAGGCCCGCCAGCAGGCCGAGGAGGGTGGATTTGCCGGAACCGGAGCTGCCGACGATAGCCAGGCTATCGCCCTTGTTCAGTTCCAGGCTCAGTTCGTGCAGGATAGTCAGTTCACCTTCCGCGCTGGGAACCACTTTGCTAAGGTTCCGCGCGGTGAGAATGCTTGCGCCCATGGAGAATCCGATGCGAATGTGGTTTTTGAGTGCTGGCCTGGCCTTGATGTGCATGGCCCAGAACGCAGCGGCGGGTACAGTCCTGATCGTTGGCGATAGTATCAGTGCCGGTTTCGGCCTGGATACCAGCAAAGGGTGGGTGGCGCTGCTGGAGCAACGGCTCAAGCAGGAAGGGTTTGACGATAAAGTGGTCAACGCTTCCATCAGTGGCGATACCAGCGCTGGAGGCCTCGCGCGGCTGCCGGCGGCGCTTGCAGAGCATAAGCCGGACCTGGTGATCCTTGAGCTGGGTGGCAACGATGGCCTGCGCGGGCAGCCGCCAGCGCAATTGAAACAAAATCTTGCGTCGATGATCGATCAGTCCAAGGCGGGTGGCGCCAAGGTGCTGTTGTTGGGCATGCAATTGCCGCCCAATTACGGGCCGAAATACACCACGGCGTTTGCCGAGGTGTATGGCGCCCTGGCCAAGGAAAAAAGCATCCCACTGGTGCCGTTTTTCCTTGAGGGCGTAGGCGGCCATCCCGAACTGATGCAGGCCGATCAGTTGCATCCGGCGGTCGGCGCCCAGGGCAAGTTGCTGGAAAATGTCTGGCCGACGCTAAAACCACTGCTATGACGCTTTTCTACCGGCAGGCTTTCGGCTAAGGTGGCGCCCCCCCGATCTGGAGCCCCCGATGTCGCGCCCTGCCTGGTCCCTGTTCAACTACCAACTGATCGAGCCTGACGAGCAGTTGGATCTGTTCGCCTGCCAGGAAGTCCGGGTGCATCTGGTCGCGCGTCAACTGGAGTTGGGCGGCTCGATCGACCGTACGCTGTGCGGCACTTTATTGCCGGCACAACCTCGCTGGTCGTCGGTGGATCGCTCGATCTTCCAGGACCAGCGGCTGTGCCCGCTGTGCCGGGCTATTCTTGAATCGCAAAAGCGCGGCACGCCGCTGATCTGGCCGGAACTGCGCTTCGAATAATGGAAGAGCTGAGCTTGCTGAAAGCTTGCAACTTGCAGCTCGCTTTTAACCTACCCGTCGTTCTGCGAAGGATTTACCGGATGTTTTCGCGCCTCTCCGTCGTTACTTGCTGCCTGTCTCTCGCTGCCCTGTGTGCAGCCGGTTCGGCTTCAGCCTTGCAGTTGCCCCTGCCGCCGCCGGGTGAAGACATCGTCGGTCAGGTCCAGGTGATCAAGGCCAAGTATGAAGATACCTTTGCAGACCTGGGCACTACCTATGACCTGGGCTATTCGGAAATGGTCGCGGCCAACCCGGGTGTTGATGCCTGGCTGCCCGGTGCAGGCACCGAGATTGTGCTGCCCACGCGGTTTATCCTGCCGCCTGGCCCCCGCGAAGGCATCGTGATCAACCTGGCGGAATACCGGCTCTACTACTATCCCAAGGGTCAGAACGTGGTGTACACGTTCCCGTTGGGCATTGGCCGAGAAGGCTGGGGTTCGCCGATTGCCCACACCAGCATTATCGCGAAGACGCCAAACCCCACCTGGACGCCGCCTGCGTCAATCAAGGCCGAGCACGCCGCCAATGGTGACCCGCTGCCTAACGTGGTGCCGGCCGGGCCGGACAACCCGCTGGGGCCGTTCAAGTTCACCTTGGGCACGCCGGGCTACTTGATCCACGGTTCCAACATGAAATTTGGTATCGGTACGCGTACAAGCCACGGCTGCTTCCGCATGTTTAACAACAATGTGCTGGAAATGGCCGGCATGGTGCCGGTCGGTACGTCGGTGCGCATCATCAACGATGCCTACAAGTTCGGCAGCAGTGGCGGCAAGGTCTACCTCGAAGCGCATACGCCGCTGAACGACGATGGCACGCCTTCTGTGGTCGACAAGCACACCGCGGTCATCAATGCCTTGCTCAAGCGCGAAGACCTGGCCAACAGCCTGCGGGTCAACTGGGATCAGGTGCGTGACGTGGTGGCGGCCGAAGATGGTCTGCCCACGGAGATTGGTGTACCCGGTGCCAACACGCCAGTGGTGTCCAGCACGCCGGTCGACCTGCAGCAGTAAGCCTGCAGGGTCTATAACCCGTCCCGGACTTGCGCCGGGGTACAGGGGAAAGGGCAAAATCCAGGCAATAAAAAAGCCGACCCAAGAATGGGTCGGCTTGATAACAACCCCGAGGGATTATTACTTGCGGCTTGCTTTTTCAAGCATGCGCAGAGCGCGCTCGTTAGCTTCGTCAGCAGTCTGTTGTGCTTTTTGAGCAGCAGCCAGAGCTTCATCAGCTTTACGGTAGGCTTCGTCTGCACGAGCCTGGGAGCGAGCTGCTGCGTCTTCAGTTGCAGTCAGACGAGCTTCGGTTTCTTTGGAGACGCTGCTGCAACCGGTAGCCAGAACTGCGGCCAGAGCCAGAGCAGAGAATTTCAGAACGTTGTTCATCGTGTTCCCCTTCAAGGACTTTCTATTAAATGGCTACTTTCTCAGAGTGAGCTGATAGCCGGCGTACATACTACTCATTACTTGTAGTAAGTAAACTGACGTAGCGCAAGAAGCAAAAAAAATTCTTGTGCCGATTCTATTTTGGCTAATCTTTTGGCGGTTTGTATAAAAACCATCCAGATTTTTTCATTCTGACGGGAGCTGGGTCCAAGCTGAAAGGTCCGGCCCGCATGTGTCAGTGCGGCTAAACAGGTAAAGATTTATATATCCACGTTGACACTTATTTTCAGTTGGCCTTTACCGCCCCCGGCATCTTTTGCGCATGTAGAGGTGACTTTAAGAGCGCCAGTTCGTCTCAAGCTTCAACTGCCGGCAATGTTCAGGCTATCGATCTCTGATTGATCGGAGCCCTTTCTGTAACCGCCAGCGGTAGGGGATGACGAGTGCGCCTTGAGCAATTTCAGGATTGGTGCCTACTATTCCCTACGTGCTGGTTGTGAGCGCTTAGGTTTTCTCGTTGTCGAAACCGGCACGGGGTGGCGTAGATGTTCCTTCGCCGGAAAAACATCGGTAAGGTAGGGGTCGAAATCCAAGACCCGCGAGGAGTAGTGATGAGCGAGGCGTTGTCCATCCACCATGACCAGGCTGGTCATCAGTTCGAGACCAATGTGGACGGTCATCGTGCCTATCTGACCTATATGGACCTCGGGAAGCAAACCCTGGATATCTATCGCACCTTCGTGCCCAACGCTCTGCGGGGCCGTGGTATTGCGGCGGCATTAACCGAGGAAGCGTTGAAGTTCGCCGAAGAGGCTGGCTACACGGTGATCCCGTCCTGCTCCTATGTCGAACGCTACATGGAGCGCCATCAGCGCCATGCCGCGAGGATACGCAGTATGAAAAACGCCGGGCTAAGCCCGGCGTTTTTGTGTGCGCTCGATTCAAATGCAGGAGCAGTGATTCAAGTGCGTTTGCGTTTGGGCAATACGTCCTTGAGCTTGGCGTGCATGCTGCGCAGGGTGGTCTCGGTGGCGGACCAGTCGATGCAGGCATCGGTGATCGACACGCCGTACTGCAAGTCAGTCAGGTCTTTTGGAATCGCCTGGCAGCCCCAGTTCAGATGGCTCTCGACCATCAAGCCGATAATCGACTGGTTGCCTTCGAGGATCTGGTTGGCGACGTTTTCCATCACCAGCGGCTGCAGGGCCGGGTCCTTGTTGGAGTTGGCGTGGCTGCAGTCGACCATGATGTTCGGCTTGATCTTGGCCTTGCTCAATGCCTGCTCGCAGAGCGCAACGCTGACCGAATCATAGTTGGGCTTGCCGTTGCCGCCGCGCAATACCACGTGGCCATAGGCGTTGCCTTTGGTGGTGACGATGGACACGCCACCTTCCTGGTTGATACCCAGGAAACGGTGCGGGCTGGACACTGATTGCAGCGCGTTGATCGCAACCGTCAGGCCGCCGTCGGTGCCGTTCTTGAAGCCCACGGCCGAGGACAGGCCGGACGCCATTTCGCGGTGGGTCTGGGATTCGGTGGTGCGCGCGCCGATGGCCGACCAGCTGATCAGGTCCTGCAGGTACTGCGGCGAGATCGGGTCGAGTGCTTCGGTGGCGGTGGGCAAGCCCATTTCGGCCAGGTCCAGCAGCAACTGACGACCGATGTGCAAGCCGTCCTGGATCTTGAACGAGTCGTCCAGGTACGGGTCGTTGATCAAACCTTTCCAGCCGACGGTGGTACGCGGCTTCTCGAAATAGACGCGCATCACCAGGTACAAGGTGTCGGACACTTCAGCCGCCAGCACTTTGAGGCGCTCAGCGTATTCGTGGGCGGCCTTGAGGTCGTGGATCGAGCAAGGCCCGATCACTACAAAGAGGCGGTGGTCAGTGCCGTCGAGAATGTCACGGATGACTTCGCGGCCCTTGGTCACGGTCTGCAGGGCAGCGTCACTCAGGGGGATTTCGCGCTTGAGCTGATCGGGTGTGATCAGCGTCTCGTTGGATTCGACGTTTAGGTCATTGATCGGTAAATCAGCCATCGTGTTACTCGTCAGGGTCACGGGTGCCGGCCGCCAGCCATCCCCGTGCGGCGGAGCACAGCATGATTTGAATGCAGGGGCAGGGGGAGGAACCTTAGCGCGTAACACGGGCCCGCGACAATGGGCAAAGCCGGGTTTAATCCAGCGCTGGCGCCACAACCGCCGCATGGGAGAACTCACCCGCATGGCGCGAGACCCACTCGCGGGCCATGGCTTCGAGTTCTGCAGGCGACGGCTCGGCGTGGTCGTGCAGGCGGCAGTAGCGTTCGATCTGGCACACTTGTTCACCCATTCGCGCACCGAACAAGGCGTGCTCATCGGTAAAAGAGATACCGACGCGATAGCCCTTTTCGACCTTGCGGCACCAGGCTACATAGCCCGGATAACGGGCGCTGGGGCCCAAGGAAGGGATACGCAGATCAACCGCCGTACCCTGGCGCCAGGCACGCGGGCAATTGCAGGCGACGCCGCCCAGGCCGATAGTGTGCAGGCGTTGGCGGGCAATGGCAGGAGCGGGACGTTGGATTAACTCGACAGCGACATCATCAGGGTGAGGTAAAAAACGACCCATGTACACGGACTCCGAGCACCGTCCAATTGACGGCAGCAGCAGCAGTATAGTGAAGGAACTGGAATTGACCGACCTGGATATTGACCAGCAGTTGCTGGGATTGCCAGGTATTTCTCTTGTAGTGTTTACCAGTGTCGGCTGTTCCAGTTGCCGCTGGGCACGTCAGCAGTTGCCGGGTTGGCGCTTGCCGCTGGACCGCGTGTGCTGGGTCGATGCCGGGCACAACGGCGGTGCGGTCGAGCGCTACCAGATCTTTCATTTGCCCGCGTTGTTCCTCGTGTGCGAGGGTCAATTTCTTGGGCAATTACAGACACGTCTTACCCATACCGACCTTACCGAAGCGATTAATCAAGCCCTTACCCGTACTCCAGAGGAACTGCCATGACAGCACAGTCGCCCCGCATCGGCATTATTGGCACCGGCGCCATCGGTGGTTTTTACGGCGTGATGCTGGCGCGTGCCGGGTTCGATGTGCACTTTCTGTTGCGCAGCGAATACGCGGCAGTCAGCGAGCACGGCCTGCACCTCAACAGCACGCTGCATGGCAAGTTGCACCTGCACCCGGTGCAAGCCTATGCCCGCGCTGCGGACATGCCAGCGTGCGATTGGCTGCTGGTAGGCACCAAATCCACCGGCAATGTGGACCTCGCGCCCACCATCGCCCAGGTTGCCGCGCCGGATGCCAAGGTGGTGCTGCTGCAAAACGGCCTCGATGTCGAAGACAGCCTGCGCGAACACCTGCCGCCGTCGCTGCACCTGCTGGGCGGCCTGTGCTATATCGGCGTGCACCGCTCCGGGCCGGGCGTCGTCGAGCACCAGGCCTTGGGCCGGGTGAATCTGGGCTATCACAGTGGCACGGCGGCCAACGATGAGACGCGTCAGAAGGCGATTGTCGAAGAGGGCGCTGCGCTGTTTCACAAGGCTGGTATCGAGTCCCAAGCCATGGCCAATGTGCACCAGGCGCGCTGGCACAAGTTGGTGTGGAATGTGCCGTACAACGGCCTCTCCGTGCTGCTGGGCACCGGCACCACCGCGATGATGGCCGATGAATCCAGCCGCGAGCTGATCCAGGCATTAATGGCCGAAGTGGTCAAAGGTGCGCGTGCCTGCGGGCATGAAATACCCGCCAGTTACGCCGAGCAGATGTTCGCCATGACCGAAACCATGGACGACTACCTGCCCAGCATGTACCACGACCATGTGCACAAACGCCCCTTGGAACTGGCGGCGATCTACGCCCGGCCATTGGCCGCTGCGAAAGCGGCGGGGTGCGAATTGCCACGTATGCAGGCGCTGTATCAGGCCTTGAGTTTTATTGATCGGCACAACCGTTGATTCGGGGGAAACACCATGGCAAAGGGATTGGGCGACAAGCTGGTACTGGCGATTTCGTCGCGGGCACTGTTCGACTTGAGCGAGAGCCACAAGATATACCTGGCCGAAGGTGTGGAGACTTACCGCCAATACCAGATCGAACATGAGGAGGAAATTCTCGAGCCCGGCGATGCCTTCCCGCTGGTCAAGAAACTCCTGAGCCTCAACGCCAGCCTGGGCCGCGCCCGGGTCGAGGTGGTGCTGGTGTCGCGCAACAGTGCCGACACCGGCTTGCGCGTGTTCAACTCGATCCAGCATTACGGCCTGGACATTTCCCGCGCCGCGTTTGTCGGCGGGCGCAGCCCTTATCCTTATCTGGCCGCCTTTGGTTGCCACCTGTTTCTGTCGACCCACGCCGAAGATGTGCGCAGTGCGTTGGATGCCGGGTTTGCGGCGGCGACCATTCTCTCGGGCGGCCCGCGTCGGGCCTCGAGTGAAGAACTGCGGATTGCCTTCGACGGCGATGCAGTGCTGTTTTCCGATGAGTCTGAGCGTGTCTATCAGGCGGGCGGCCTGGCGGCGTTCCAGGCCAGCGAGCGCGAGTCGGCGCGCGAGCCTTTGCACGGTGGTCCGTTCAAGGGGTTCCTGGCGGCCCTCAACCTGTTGCAGCGTGAGTTTGCCGACGAGGCGTGCCCGATCCGCACCGCGCTGGTCACCGCGCGCTCGGCACCGTCCCATGAGCGGGTGATTCGCACGTTGCGCGAATGGGACATCCGCCTCGACGAATCGCTGTTCCTCGGCGGCCTGGAGAAGGCCGCGTTTCTGGAGGCGTTCGCCGCCGATGTGTTTTTCGATGACCAAGCCGGTCATTGCGAGAAAGCCAGGGAAGTGGTGGCCACCGGGCATGTGCCCCATGGCATCAGTAATGAGTTGAAAATCCACACTGAGAGCTAAGCCGAACTCCCGTAGGCGCTGCTAAGCTCATTCAATCCCCGCCATCCTGGCCCTCCAGGAGGTTCTATGATTCGTTCGATTCTGTACGCCACGGATCTTGGTCTGTATGCGCCCTATGTCATGCAACATGCGCTGGCACTGGCCCGAACGTTCAAGGCGGATTTGTATGTGATTCATGTGGTCGAGCCGATTGGGCTGTTCGCCGAATCGGTGTTGCAGAGCTACCTTGATGAGAAGGCCTTGAGTGAATGGCAGAGCCAGGGGCTGACCACGGTGATGGCGACGATCGAGCAGCGGGTGCTGGACAGTTTTCGCGAGGAGTTGGGGGAAGGGGAGCAAGACCTGGAATTGATTCGCTCGGTGCGGGTGATCCAGGGGGACCCGTGCGAAGTGATTCTCGACCAACTGCGCAAACTTTCCGTCGACCTGTTGATCGTAGGTAGTCATAGCCACGCAACCGCAGCGGCCACACCGCTTGGACGCACCGCTGCACGGGTGTTGCAGCTGTCTACGGTGCCGGTTTATCTGGTGCCGTCGTTACAGCGTCGACGCAGTGATGACATCTGAGCGGTAAAAACGATAAAAAAGTTCTAGATTTATCCGTCTAACCTTTAATATAGTTATATACCGTCGCTGATACCCGTGGCGTCTATCTGCTTTGAGGGATACATATGAAGCTTCAACAACTGCGCTACATCTGGGAAGTGGCGCACCACGACCTCAACGTTTCCGCTACCGCTCAAAGCCTTTACACCTCGCAACCCGGTATCAGCAAGCAGATTCGCCTGCTCGAAGACGAGCTGGGCGTCGAAGTGTTCGCACGCAGCGGCAAGCACCTGACCCGCGTCACCCCGGCTGGCGAGCGCATCATCACCACCGCCGGCGAGATCCTGCGTAAAGTCGAAAGCATCAAGCAGATCGCCCAGGAATTCTCCAACGAGAAGAAAGGCACCCTGTCGATCGCCACCACCCACACCCAAGCGCGTTATGCGCTGCCGCCGGTGATCCGCGATTTCATCAAGCAGTACCCGGACGTCGCCCTGCACATGCACCAGGGTTCGCCGATGCAGATCGCCGAGATGGCCGCTGACGGCACCGTCGATTTCGCCATCGCCACCGAAGCCCTCGAGCTGTTCGGCGACCTGGTGATGATGCCGTGCTACCGCTGGAACCGTTGCGTCGTGGTGCCACAAGGTCACCCGTTGGCCAAGCTGCCGAAACTGACCCTGGAAGCCCTGGCGGAATACCCGATCGTGACTTACGTGTTTGGGTTTACCGGCCGTTCCAAGCTCGACGAAGCCTTCAGCCATCGCGGCCTCACACCGAAAGTGGTGTTCACCGCTGCCGACGCCGACGTGATCAAGACTTACGTTCGCCTGGGCCTGGGCGTGGGCATCGTCGCCAAGATGGCGGTCGACACCACCCTCGACAAGGACCTGGTCGTGCTCGACGCCAGTGAACTGTTCGAGTCCAGCGTGACCAAGATCGGCTTCCGCCGTGGCACGTTCCTGCGTGGCTTCATGTGCGACTTCATCGAGAAGTTCGCGCCGCACCTGACCCGCGAAGTCATGGCCAAGGCGATCCAGTGCCACAACAAGCAGGAACTGGAAGAGTTATTCGACGGCGTAGAACTGCCGGTTCACTGAGTGGTTTATCTGGCCTCGGTAACCGTAAAGTGTTGCCGAGCGCCCGCCACTAGAATCTCCACCTCATCCCCTTCGAACTTGCCCAACAGGCTTTTGCCCAGGGGCGAGCGCGGGGTGATGACGGTCACCGGTTGCCCAACCACATCGACCTTCAGCCCCGCCGCGTCCGGCGCCAGAAACAGCCATTGCTGGCGACCGTTTTCGTCTACCAGGCCCAGCAGCGCGCCGACCTCTATCCCGCGGTGCTCATCGTAAGCCCGTAGCTGCAGGTTCTGGCACAGCGCCAGCGACTGCTTGATTTCCTCGACCCGTTTGGCTTGCCCGGCCGCCAAGTAGGACGCCTCCAGCCCGAGCGTGTCGTACTTGTTTTCGGCGATGTTTTCTTCGTGGGTCGCGGTCTCGTAGGCGGTCTGTGCGGCACGTTGAGCGATGTCGAGATCGACAGTGAGTTTTTCCAGGATCAGCTGGAGGACAGCGTGCTTATTCATGGGCATCAATCGCAGAATTGCAGGACATTCGCCTTGCTCTTTTCATTGGGCGCGTTCTGGTCCTGTTGCAGCCAGAACTGGCATTTGGGGTTGGCCAGGTTGCGCGCGTTGTTGCGCGCCTGGTCCAGGGTTTGCTGCTGTTCCTGCTTACGCAGGTTTTCCTGGTACTGCTCGAACATGCGGTTCGGCGGCTCAGGCGCCACAACGGTGGCGGGCTTGCCCAATTGCTGAACGGCCTGCGCCACCGGCGCCAGGCTTTGCGGGAACACATAGCGCGACGCCAGCCAGGTGGTCAGCACAATGGCGATAAACCCCAGCCAAAGGCCGAACGCCACTGCAATACTGAGCTTGAACAGCGACAACGAACGATCAGACATGATGGCCTCCTGGCGGCATTTACGGCGTGGTGGCGATTGTCGCACAGCCACTGTGCAGAATAATCGCGATCAAGCCTTCTGCATCGGCGCATTTATGCGGACAATCGAGCTTTTGAGCGTTGGAGCCCGGAATGAAAGCCCGCTGGGATATTTTTTGCAGCGTCGTCGACAACTACGGCGACATTGGCGTGACCTGGCGCCTGGCCCGGCAACTGGTGGTGGAGCACGCATGTGAAGTGCGCTTGTGGGTCGATGACCTGCGGGCCTTCGAGCGCATGTGCCCCGAGGTTGATGTGCAGCGCGACCAGCAGTGGCAGGAGGGCGTGGAAGTGCGTCACTGGCCGGCGCAGTGGCGCGATACACCCTCTGCTGACGTGGTTATCGCCGCGTTTGCCTGCCAATTGCCGCCCGAATACATGGAAGCCATGGCCGCGTGCGAACGCACGCCGTTGTGGATGAACCTGGATTATCTGAGCGCCGAAGACTGGGTAGTGGGTTGCCATCGCCTGCCGTCGGTGAAGTTCAAGGGCGTGCAGAAGTACTTCTTCTTTCCTGGCTTTCGCCCGGGTACAGGTGGGCTTTTACGCGAACGCGGGTTGTTGGCGCAGCGTCAGGCCTTTCAGCAGGATCGCGCTGCGCAGCAACAATTCCTGCAAGCGCTGGGCGTGTTTCCGGCGGCGGGTGCGCGTTTGATGTCGTTGTTCGCCTACGAAAATGCCGGGCTCGCCAGTTGGCTGGACGTGCTGGCGACGGACGGGCGTGCCACTCATCTGTTGGTGCCGGAAGGGCGCATCCTTGGCGATGTGCAGCGCTGGCTCGGTGTAGAAGGGCTGGCGGCGGGAGCGGTGCATCAGCGCGACGCCTTGACCGTGCAGGTGCTGCCGTTCGTGCGCCAGGAGCAATATGACCGCCTGCTGTGGTGCTGCGACTTCAACGCCGTGCGCGGCGAAGACTCGTTCGTGCGCGCCCAATGGGCCGGGCGGCCGTTGCTGTGGCACATCTATCGCCAGGACGAAGACATCCACCTGGATAAGCTCGATGCCTTCCTGCAGCTGTACACGGCGGCCTTGTCGCCCGCCGCCAAGGCCGCCGTGGTTGCTCTTTGGCAAGCCTGGAACGTTGGTGGCGATATGGCACAACCGTGGAAAATGCTGCTGGAGCACTGGCCGCAGGTGTGTCAGAACGCCCAGACGTGGTGTCTGGAACAAGGCTTGCAGGCCGATCTTGCGACGGCGCTGGTACAGTTTTATGAAAGTTGGATATGATACGCCACCTTGATTTTTGTAAATCCCATCCAAATTTCGGATATATGCAATGAAAACTGGTAAAGAACTGAAACCCGGTACAGTGATCCGTCTCGAAAACGACCCTTGGCTGGTTCAGAAAGCTGAGTTCACCAAGTCTGGTCGTAACAGCGCAATCATGAAGACCAAGCTGAAGAACCTGCTGACCGGTTACAAGACCGAGATCGTCTACAGCGCCGATGACAAACTGGACGACGTGATCCTCGACCGCAAAGAAGCGACCCTGTCCTTCATCAGCGGCGACACCTACACGTTCATGGACACCACCGACTACACCATGTACGAGCTGAACGCTGAAGATATCGAAGCCGTTCTGCCGTTCGTTGAAGAAGGTATGGAAGACGTCTGCGAAGCGATCTTCTTCGAAGACCGCCTGGTTTCCGTAGAGCTGCCGACCACTATCGTGCGTAAGGTTGCCTACACCGAAGGTTCCGCTCGCGGCGACACTTCGGGCAAGGTCATGAAGCCTGCCAAGCTGGCTAACGGTACCGAGCTGCAAGTGGCTGACTTCATCGAAATCGACGACCTGATCGAGATCGACACCCGCGAAGGTGGTTCGTACAAAGGTCGCGCCAAGAAGTAATTCTGGCCCCGCCGATACGAAAAAAAGCCCGACCTAGCGTCGGGCTTTTTTATGGGCGTCTGTTAATCAGACGGTCACGTGCAGGCGTACATCGACGTTGCCACGGGTGGCGTTGGAGTACGGGCAGACTTGGTGAGCGGCGTCGACCAGGCTTTGCGCGTCGTCCTGGGCCAGGCCCGGCAGGCTCACGTGCAGGTCGATATCCAGGCCGAAACCACCGGGGATTTGACCGATGCCGACGTGGGCAGTGATCGAAGCGTCATCCGGGATTTTGCGTTGGGTCTGGCTGGCGACAAACTTCAGCGCGCCGATAAAGCAGGCCGAGTAGCCGGCAGCGAACAGTTGTTCAGGGTTGGTGGCCTGGCCGCCGGCACCGCCGAGTTCTTTGGGGGTGGAGAGTTTGACATCGAGGATATTGTCGCTGGAAACAGCACGACCATCACGGCCGCCGGTGGCGGTGGCTACTGCGGTGTAGAGAGTTTGCATGGTGTCGTCCTCTTGATTTTAGCGCTAAATAGTTGCGCGCTAAGTAGTTGGTGAGGCGAATGTATAGCGCTAATGTTTAGTGCGCAATGTAAATGTACAAAAATATTCTGCGATGAGTGATCTCCTGACACACCACACCAACAAATGTGGGCGCTGGCTTGCCTGCGATTACGGTGTGTCAGCCGATGTATTCATGACTCATGTACCGCGATCGCAGGCAAGCCAGCTCCCACATTGGGTATTTGGCGTTGGGTCTACGGCGTCAGACGCTAGCCTGCAGATTTCTACGCAAGGCAATCAAATCGCTTTGCAACGTACGCAACTGCTCCAGCTGCAGCCCGCTGGCGCCGAGGATGCACTGCGGAACCCCCATGGCTTTTTCCTGCAAGGCACGGCCTGCCTCGGTCAATTCCACCACCACCACGCGTTCATCTTCGCGGCTGCGGGTGCGGCTGAGCAGGCCTTCGGCTTCCAGGCGCTTGAGCAGCGGCGTCAGCGAACCCGGATCGGTCAGCAGGCGGCTGCTGATTTCGCCGACGGTCAAGCCATCCTCTTCCCACAGCACCATCATGGCCAGGTACTGCGGGTAGGTCAGGCCGAGGGCTTGCAGCAGCGGCTTGTAGACCTTGGTCATCAGCAGCGACGTGGAGTGCAGGGCGAAACACAACTGGTTGTCCAGCATCAGGTTTTCGCAGGGGGCGGGATTTTTGCTCATGGCGGTGCCTCGAAAAAGCGTGTCTGGGCTGGAATCTAGCGTTCAAATGTTTAATGCGCCAGATAATTCTGTCCGCAGGGTCAGACCAATCCGCTTTGCAACGCCAGGTCCCACGGCGGTATGGGGCTGAAGCGCGCCTTCAGGTATTCCAGCAAGAGGCGGCTGCGGGCGTTGGCTTGTTGTTCCAGGCGCAGCGCGTAGATACCGCTGGTTTCCGGGCTGGGCAGGCCGTTTTCGCAAAACAGCGGCAGCAGTTCGCCGCGCACCAAGTATTCACTGGCCAGCCAGGTGGGTAAATGCGCGATGCCCAGCCCGGCCAGGGCGCCGGAGAGCAAGGCTTCGGCGTTATTGGCACTCATGCGGATGCGCTGCGGGCGATAGGTGGCACGGCGCCCATCCAATTCGAAGCGCCAGGCGAACATCGGCGCCAGGCCGTCCCAGTCGAGGCCATCGTGTTCGCTCAGTTCTCGCGGATGCGTCGGCGTGCCACGGCTTTTCAGGTAGGCCGGGCTGGCGCAGGCGATGCGCACGATGCTGGCCAAGTGTGTGGCGATCAGCCGGGTGTCGACGATATGCCCGGCGCGCAGCACCAGGTCGACCTTGCCCAGGTGCGCGCCCTGCATGTCGACGAAGCTATCGATCAAATGCAGGTGCACATCCAGCCCCGGGTACACCTTCAGAAAGTCGGCAATCACCGGCGCCAAGTGCCGTCGACCAAACGCCGCCGGCGCGTCCACCCGAATCAAACCTTCTGGCGCATGGCTCAAAGACACCGCCTCGGCCCGGGCCAACTGCAACTCGCTGACAATCCGCCGCGCCCGCTCGGCAAAGGCCAGGCCTGCCGGTGTCGGCACCACCGCATGGGTGCTGCGCTGGAACAAGCGGCTGCCCACCGAGCTTTCCAGGCTGTCGATACGCCGTGCCACCGCCGACGGTGTCAGCGGGTGGCGGCGGGCGGCCGCGGAAAAACTGCCGGTTTCCAACACATCGAGAAACAGGCTCAGTTGGTCGGTCAGGGTATTCGGGTTCATGGGCGCTTGCTTATGCGAGATTGGCACAGCCATTGTGCGTTGCTGTGCGTTTCCACACCAGAGCCGACTGCGTAGCATGCATGGCTTGGGCTTTTGGAGTGATGCGCAGTGTTGGATTTAGCGATGTACCTGATATTGGGCGCGGCCCTGGGCACGGTCGGTGGCCTGTTTGGCATTGGTGGCGGGCTGATCGCGATTCCGGTGCTCGGGGTGTTGTTCGGCCTGGACCAGCAGCTCGCGCAAGGCACTGCGCTGGTGATGGTGGTGCCCAATGTGATGCTGGCCCTGTGGCGTTACCACCAGCGCAACCGCATCGAACTGCGCCACGCGTTGCCGCTGGGGGTCATGGGTTTCAGTTTTGCCTGGCTTGGTTCGATCTGGGCGGTCGGCCTGGATGCCGGCGCCATGCGCATTGGTTTTATCGCGTTCTTGCTGACGCTCTCGGCGTACAACTTGGTGCGTATGTTCACCCCCAATGCGCCGCCGACTGCGCAGATGCGCTATTCCTGGCCATGGCTTGGCGTGCTGGGTGCTGCGTCCGGCTCCATGGGCGGTTTGTTTGGCGTGGGCGGCGCGGTGGTTGCCACGCCGGTGTTGACGAGCCTGTTCGGCACCTCCCAAGTGGTCGCCCAAGGCTTGTCGCTGGCGTTGGCGCTGCCCAGCACCAGCGTGACCCTCGTGACCTATGCCTGGCACCACGAGGTGGACTGGATGATCGGCGTGCCTCTTGCGGTCGGTGGGCTGCTGAGTATCAGTTGGGGCGTGAAAGTCGCTCATGCGCTGCCGGAACGGGTATTACGCGGCCTGTTCTGTGGCTTTCTGGTCGTGTGTGCGTTGATGCTGACCTTTAAAGTTTGAAGCCTTCGAGGATGTACTCCGCCAGGCAGTCGGTGATGGGGGAGTTCATGGACGGGTTACGCAGCAGCCGCAGGCTCATCGACGGCAACGCTGGAAAGCCCTCGTCGCTGCCGAGTATTCGCAGCTCTTCAGTGACCAGGCTTTCCATGCTGATCATGACTGCAAGTCCAGCGTTGACCACCGCCTGAATCGCCGCCACGTTGGAGCTGTGATAAGCCATGCGATAATCGCGCCCGGCCGCGTCCAGAGCCGTTCGCGCCCAATTCGTGTACAGGCAGTCAGCGCCGGAAATCGCCAGAGGCAAGGCCTCATGCTCGTCCACGCAGAAACACGACGAGGCGACCCACACCATACGATCAGTGCGCAACAGCTCGCCGATTTCACTGCCGGGTTCACGGCTGATAACCGTCAATGCCAAGTCCCGCCGCTGCATCAGCACCGTGGAAGACTCGCAGTGCATCTCGATCTGGATCAGCGGGTACGCCTTGGAAAACCGTTTGAGGATGCCCGGCAGATAACGCATCACGTAATCGTCCGGCGTACCGATGCGCACCAACCCGACCATGTGCGGTTCGCGCAGCGTGTTGAACACTTCGCTGTGCAGCTTCAGGATGCGCCGCGCATAACCCAGTAGCACCTGACCTTCGGGCGTCAGCCGCACCTGGCGGCCATCGCGCTCGAACAGCTTGCGCTGCAACACGTCTTCTTCCAGGCGTTTCATCTGCATGCTCACCGCCGATTGCGTGCGGTTGACCAGCTCGCCGGCGCGGGTAAAACCGCCTTGGTCGGCGATGGCGACGAAGGTGCGCAGTACTTCGGTGTCGATGCTGGGGTAGCCGGACAATTGATCAATCTCCGAGATGTATTGCATAAGAAACATTCGTTGGATTGATCATAAGGCCAGGCACACACTCTCGTCATCCCCACTGGAGGGCGAGAAGATGAAAGGTCAGAACGGTTATGTGTTGATGGCGAAACGTCCGTTTTCCGGGCTGTTTCAGCGGGTGGCCCGTTGGCAGGCGCTGCATCATGAGCGTCAGACATTGGCGAGCTTGAGTGATGACGCGCTCAAGGACATCGGGCTCAATCGCGGCGATGTCGAGCAGGACCGTCACCTGCATTTCTGGCAAGACCCGCTGCGAAAGTAACCCAGGATGCAGTAGGGTAGTCGGCGAGCCCACACGGAGAAACCTATGCCCGCCGACCTGTCTTTTTCACTCAAGCAAGCTCGACGCATAGCACTGGCGGCCCAGGGTTTTTCCGGGCGCCAGGCGCCGGCACTGGTCAAGGCCGCGCACCTTAATCGTTTGATTGAGCGGTTGGGCGTGCTGCAGATCGATTCGGTCAATGCCGTGGTGCGCTCGCATTACCTGCCGCTGTTTTCTCGCCTGGGCAATTATTCCCCTTTGATGCTTGAGCAAGCCGCCTGGAGCCAGGGGCGACGGCGCTCGTTATTTGAATACTGGGGCCATGAGGCCTCCTTGCTGCCCATGGCGCTGTACCCGTTGATGCGCTGGCGCATGGAGCGGGCCAAGCTGGGGCAGGGGATCTATTCGCAGATGGCGCGTTTTGGGCGCGAGCAGCAGGCCACCATTCAGCGCGTGCTGCAGACCGTCGAGCAGCAGGGCGCGCTGGGTGCGGGCAGTTTATCGACCCGTGAGGAGCGCGCCGGCCCATGGTGGGATTGGAGTGATGAAAAGCACGCGCTGGAATGGCTGTTCGCTGCGGGGCTGGTCACGGTCGCGGGGCGGCGCGGGTTTGAGCGGCTGTATGATTTGCCCGAGCGGGTGATTCCCGCTGACATTCTTCAGCAAGCGCCCCTGAGCGAAGCCTGCGCCCAGCGCGGCTTGCTGTTGCACAGCGCAACCGCGTTGGGCGTGGGTACTGAAAAAGACCTGCGCGATTACTTTCGCCTGGACCCCGCCGACAGCCGCAGCCGCCTGGCGGAACTGGTCGAGGATGGGCAGTTGCTGGCGTGCCAGGTGCAAGGCTGGAAACAACCGGCGTACTGCCTGCCCGAGCCGAAAGTGCCGCGAAAGGTTCCGGCCAGTGCCTTACTGTCGCCCTTCGATTCGTTGATCTGGGAGCGCAGCCGTACTGAGCGGTTGTTCGCGTTCCGTTACCGGCTGGAGATCTACACCCCGCAAGCCAAGCGGGTGTACGGCTACTACGTGCTGCCGTTTTTGCACAACGAGCGAATCGCTGCACGGGTGGACCTGCGTGCCGAACGCGCCAACGGGCGCCTGGCGGTGCACGCGGTGCACGAAGAAGAGCCGGGGCTGGATGAGGAAGGCATGCAGGCGTTGGCCCTGAACCTGCGGCAGATGGCTGATTGGCTGGGGCTGGAACAGGTGCAGCTCAATTGCCAGCGGCCCAGTGCTGCTCGGTTAAGAGTGGCAATGCTACAAACATGAGTTGTAGCGGTTTTTTGTGGCGAGCGGCTTAGCTTTTTTGTGGCGAGCGGGCTTGTCGTGGCAAGCCCACTCGCCACGGGAACCTCACTCGCCACAAAATCTCAGCGTTTAACCTGTTTCAAGGTCTCGGCAATCAGAAACGCCAGTTCCAGCGACTGATCGGCATTCATCCGTGGGTCGCAGTGGGTGTGGTAGCGGTCCGACAAGCCGTCTTCGGTGATCGGCCGCGCGCCGCCGATGCATTCGGTGACGTTCTGCCCGGTCATCTCGATATGAATCCCGCCGGCATAGCTGCCCTCGGCCTGGTGCACCTGGAAGAACTCCTTCACCTCGCCAAGGATCTGCGCAAAGTCGCGGGTCTTGTAGCCGCTGCTGGCCTTGATGGTGTTGCCATGCATCGGGTCGCTGCTCCACAGCACCTGCTTGCCCTCACGCTGCACGGCGCGGATCAGGTTGGGCAGGTGGTCGCCCACCTTGCCGGCGCCCATGCGTGCGATCAGGTTGAGGCGGCCGGGGTCGTTGTCCGGGTTGAGGATGTCGATCAAGCGGATCAGGTCGTCGGGGTTCATGCTTGGGCCGACCTTGACGCCGATCGGGTTGTTCACCCCGCGCAGGAATTCAACGTGGGCACCGTCCAGCTGACGGGTGCGGTCGCCGATCCAGAGCATGTGCGCGGAGCAGTCGTAGTAATCGTTGGTCAGGCTGTCGCGGCGCACGAAGGCTTGCTCGTAGTTGAGCAGCAGTGCTTCGTGGGCGGTGAAAAAGCTGGTTTCGCGCAGTTGCGGCGAGCTGTCCATGCCGCAGGCGCGCATGAACGCCAGGGTTTCATCGATGCGGTTGGCCAGTTGGCTGTATTTCTCGGCCAGTGCGGAGTTGGCGATGAAGTCCAGGTTCCACTTGTGCACTTGGTGCAGGTCGGCGAAACCGCCTTGGGCAAACGCGCGCAGCAAATTGAGCGTGGCCGTGGACTGGTGATAGGACTGCAGCAGGCGGTCCGGGTCCGGCACGCGGCTTTTCTCGTCGAAACCAATGCCGTTGACGATGTCGCCACGGTAGGCGGGCAGGGTGATGCCGTCGATGGTTTCATCATTGGCCGAGCGCGGCTTGGCAAACTGGCCGGCCATGCGCCCGACTTTCACCACCGGGCAGCCGGCGGCGAAGGTCATCACGATCGCCATCTGCAACAGCACTTTGAAGGTGTCGCGGATTTTCGCGGCGGAGAACTCGGCAAAGCTCTCGGCACAGTCACCGCCTTGCAGCAGGAACGCGCGGCCCTGGGTCACTTCGGCAAATTGACGGCGCAACTCGCGGGCTTCCCCAGCAAACACCAGCGGCGGGTAGCTGGCCAGGTTCTGCTCCACTTGCAGCAAGTGTGCAGCGTCCGGGTACTGGGGTTGTTGCTGGATCGGCAGGGCGCGCCAGCTGTCGGGGCTCCAGGGTTGGCTCATCATGAACTCGATTGGTTGATTGACGGTCGGGCGCCAATGTTATCAGCAATTAGTGCGTGACCTGTTGCCGCTGGTTGGCCGACAATCGCGCCTTTGCCGTACGGTAAACCCTTTAGGAGTAGTGATGACCGAGGAGCGTGTCGAGCGCCTGCTGGCTGAAGTCCATGATGATTTCGGCATGATCCGTGTGCTCGAAGTGGCGGATTACCGCTTTCTCGAGTTTGGCGACGCCATCGAGCAAAGCTGCGTATTTACCGCCGACCCGAGCTGGCTGGAATACGACTACACCCGCGCCATGTTGGTTGGCGCGTTGTGCCATGAGCAACCGGAGAGCGCGCTGTTCCTTGGCCTGGGCGCCGGAACGTTGACCCAGGCGTGCCTCAAGTTCCTGCCGCTGGAAGACGTCGAAGCCATTGAACTGCGCCCGGATGTGCCGCGCCTGGCCATTGAATACCTGGGGCTGGATGACGACCCCCGCTTGTACATCCGCATTGGCGACGCGCTGCAATTGCTCGACAGCGCTGAATCGGCCGACCTGATTTTCGTCGACCTGTATACGGATGTCGGCCCCGGCGTCGGCCATCTGGCCTGGACCTTCCTGGAAAACTGCCAGAAGAAACTCAACCCCGGCGGTTGGCTGGTGATCAACCAGTGGGCCACCGACGATGGCAAACCGCTGGGGGCGGCGCTGCTGCGTGGGTTGTATCACCGCCATTACTGGGAGCTGCCGGTGAAGGAGGGCAATGTGATTTTGTTGGTGCCTTCGGAGTTGGATCAGGAGTTGGACCTGGGGGCGCTAACGGCGCGCGCAGAAGCCTTGGCGCCGCAGTTGGGGTACTCGTTGCAGGCGTTGATCAAGGCTATTCGGCCGGCCACTTAGTTGCCGTGCGCACAGCCTGTCAGATACCTTTGAACACCCCCGGCCGCTTCTCAACCATCGCCCGCACGCCCTCTTTGGCATCTTCACTGTTGAGCAGCTTCTCCACCACCGCTTGCAACCCTGGCGCCGCGACGGCTTCGCCTTCCATGCGCGCCAGGCGTGCCGACATCAGCGTCGCCTGCACACCCAGCGGCGCCTGGCGGGCAATACGGCTGGCCAGTTCAATGGCGCGGGGCAGCAAGTCTTCGCTGGCCATCACTTCCTGCACCAGGCCCAGACGCAGCGCCTCGTGTGCATCAAATTCATCGCCGGTGAGCAACCAGCGCATCGCACTGCCCCAGCCGGCCACCTGATGGAAGCGCAACGTCGCGCCGCCGAATGGGAAGATCCCACGCTGCACCTCCATCTGCGCAAAGCGCGTGTTGCTCGCGCAGAGGTTGATGTCCGCCGCCAGCATCAACTCGATGCCGATGGTCAGGCAGTAACCTTGGGCGGCGACGATCACCGGTTTGCTGACCCTGGGCCCGGCGAACACGCCCCACGGATCGCAGCCGCCCAGCGGCGGTTGCCAGCCTCCCGACATCACGGCGCTGACATTGGCCAGGTCCAACCCTGCGGTAAAGTGATCGCCGTGGGCAAACACCACGGCCACCCGCGCCTCATCGTTTCGATCAAATTCACCATAAGCCAGGCTCAGCTCATTGAGCAGGTCCAGGTCAAAGGCATTGCGCTTGGCGACCCGGTCCAGGCCTAACAGCAAGACATGGCCCTGTAATTCACGGCTGACGCGACTGCTGCTGGCTTGATTCATCGGGTGCGCCCTCAGGGCTTGGGTTGAGTTTCAGACTAAAGGTCTTGTTCGACAGGTGAACCGTTTAAGCGTTATGAACAACAGGGCCGGGCCTTTGAAAAATAGCCCCTGGCGCAGCTATCCGCAAAGGCTTTGATGCAGCGCGGTTTATCGGTGCTTTTCTATAAAAAAAGCTCCCTTTTTCAGCTATTTCCGGTATAGTGCGCGCCGGCCTTTAACCGGGCCGCGTTTAGGTAGCGCAATTCCCCGAAGTCAGCTTCGGCTGCACGTCCGTACAGCGGACTCTCCCTTGACGAATCTTTTTCATTCATTCGTTTTCGCAAATCCCCGCCGACAAAGCAGCCAGGGCGACTCTTGAGTCTCAACACGGCATGCGCAGCTTTGGAGCATGGGTCTTTGCGGATGCACTTAGAGGCAGACCCATGACCCAGGAAACCGGCGGCTTCGCCGCTTTTAATCTTAACCCGAACATTCTTGCTGCCGTCATCGCGACTGGCTACGAAGAACCTTCGGCTATTCAGCAGCAATCGATCCCGATCATCATGGCCGGCCAAGACATGATTGGCCAGGCGCAAACCGGTACCGGTAAAACCGCCGCGTTCGCCCTGCCTATCCTGCACTGCATCGATCCTGCCAAGCGCGAGCCGCAAGCCCTGATCCTGGCGCCAACCCGTGAGTTGGCGCTGCAAGTAGCAACCGCTTTCGAAACCTACGCCAAGCAAATGCCAGGCGTAACCGTTGTGGCCGTTTACGGCGGCGCGCCTATGGGCCCACAACTGAAAGCAATCCGTAACGGCGCACAGATCGTTGTCGCCACTCCGGGCCGTCTGTGCGACCACCTGCGTCGCGACGAAAAAGTACTGTCGACCGTGAACCACCTGGTTCTGGACGAAGCTGACGAAATGTTGAAGCTGGGCTTCATGGACGACCTGGAAGTCATCTTCAAGGCGCTGCCAGCAACCCGTCAGACCGTACTGTTCTCGGCTACCCTGCCACAGTCGATCCGTGCCATTGCCGAACGCCATCTGCGCGATCCGCAACACGTGAAAATCCAGACCAAGACTCAGACCGTTACCGCGATCGAACAGGCTCACCTGTTGGTTCACGCTGACCAGAAGACCTCGGCTGTATTGAGCCTGTTGGAAGTCGAAGACTTCGACGCCCTGATCATGTTCGTGCGCACCAAGCAAGCGACCCTGGACCTGGCCAGTGCCCTGGAAGCCAAAGGCTACAAAGCCGCTGCGCTGAACGGTGACATCGCCCAGAACCAACGTGAGCGCGTGATCGACTCCCTCAAGGATGGCCGTCTGGACATCGTTGTAGCGACCGACGTTGCTGCTCGTGGCCTCGACGTTCCACGTATCACCCACGTGTTCAACGTTGACATGCCTTACGATCCAGAGTCCTACGTTCACCGTATCGGCCGTACCGGCCGTGCGGGTCGCGAAGGTCGCGCACTGCTGCTGGTGACTCCACGTGAGCGCCGCATGCTGCAAGTGATCGAGCGTGTAACCGGTCAAAAAGTTGCTGAAGTCCGCCTGCCGGATGCCCAGGCAGTTCTGGATGCGCGCATCAAGAAACTGACCAACAGCTTGTCGCCACTGGTGGCTGACGCTGAATCGACCCACGGCGAACTGCTGGACCGCCTGACTGCCGATATCGGTTGCACCCCACGTGCCCTGGCTGCAGCCTTGCTGCGCAAAGCTACCAACGGTCAAGCCTTGACCCTGGCAGCCATCGAGAAAGAACGCCCACTGGTACCGAACAACGCGCCACGCGGTGATCGTCCAGAGCGTACTGGCGACCGTCCAGACCGTGGTGATCGTGAGCGTCGTGCTCCGGTTCCATTGGCTGAAGGCCGTGCTCGCTGCCGTACCGCGCTGGGCGCGCGTGATGGTATCGCTGCCAAAAACCTGCTGGGTGCTATCCTCAATGAGGGTGGCCTGGCTCGTGAAGCCATCGGTCGCATCCAGGTCCGTGACAGCTTCTCCCTGGTGGAGCTGCCGGAAGACGGTCTGGAAAAACTGCTGGCCAAGCTGAAAGACACTCGCGTTGCCGGTAAGCAGCTGAAGCTGCGTCGCTACCGCGAAGATTGATTCGCCCTTGGGCTGATTGATCGCACATAAAAAATCCCCGACTGGTTCGGGGATTTTTTTTGCCTGACATTTGCCGCACTCAATCAAATGTGGGAGCTGGTTTGCCTGCGATAGCCATAGGTATCTACACATCTTTTTATGGGTTGAATTCTTTGGTTGTCGTGGGGTGCATATCCGTTATTTGGGTAACGGCTGCTATGGGTTCCGCCCTTACGGCGGGTCACTTTTGGAAAAGAGCCCCAAAAGTACCAAACCATCGCAGGCTAAAAGCAACACAAAAAGTTGTGTAGATGCCTATGCTGCGATAGCGGTACATCAGTAAGCGTATCTTTCACTGATACACCGCTATCGCAGGCAAGCCAGCTCCCACCTTTAGATCTCCGTCAGCCGAAGCGGTAGATGTCCATGCCCAGTGCGCCCAGGGTGAAGCCTTGGTGCGCCACGCTGAATTCGCCACCAGCGCCGCGCGCAAAGTACAGCGGCAGCAGATGCTCGTCACTGGGATGGCTGCGCACCGCATGGGGCGCCTGGCGACGGTAATCGTGCAAGGCCGTTTCATCGTTAGCGGCGAGTTTATCCACCACCCAATCACGAAAATCCCGTGCCCAAGGCTCGATGCTCTCAGGTCCGGCCTGCCAGTTCAGCTCGCCCAGGTTATGGGTGATGCTGCCGGAGCCGATCAACAGCACGCCTTGCTCGCGCAGGCTGGCGAGTGCGTGCCCGACCTGGGTCTGCAGGGCAGGGCCCATACGGCTGGGCAAGGAAACCTGGACCACGGGGATATCTGCCGCTGGGTACATCAGCGACAGCGGCACCCAGGTGCCGTGGTCGAACGGGCGTTGATCATCAATTCGCGCATTCAGGCCATCGGCGTTGAGCAATTCGACAATCTCAGCGGCTAACGGCGGGTTACCCGGTGCAGGGTATTGCACCGCAAACAGTTCGCGCGGGAAGCCGCCGAAGTCGTGCCAGGTTTGCGGGGCGGCGCTGCCACTGACGAGTAATTCCTGGCTTTCCCAGTGCGCCGACACCACCACAATCGCCTTGGGCCGTGGCAATTGCGCGGCCAGGCGCTTGAGCGCCGGGCCGCTGGCGCCGGGTTGCAGGGCAAGCATGGGCGAACCGTGGGAGATAAACAGGCTGGGGAGCATAAGTGGGGTCCTGAGCGTTAACATAGGCCCATCTTCAATCAGATCATTGATCTAAATCTAATATAAGTTTTAGCGCTTTTTGATCGAATTTTCAGGGTGATTCCATGGAGCCTAAGTTTTGGCAAGAGCGCTGGGCACGTAACCAGATCGGCTTTCATCTGCCCGAGGCCAACCCCTACTTGCAGCGCCACTGGCCGCAACTGACGCTGCCGGAGGCGGCAAAGGTGCTGGTGCCGCTGTGTGGCAAAAGCCTGGACCTGATGTGGCTGGCCAGCTGCGGGTATCGCGTGCTGGGCGTGGAGCTGTCTGAGCAGGCGGTGGAGGCGTTCTTCAGTGAGCAAGGGCTTGTGCCCAGGATCAGCCAGAGAGGCGTGTTCAAGGTGTACCAGGCTGATCTGGTCGAGGTGTGGTGTGGTGACTTCTTTGCCTTGGGCGCCGAGGCAGTGGCTGATTGCACTGCGCTCTATGACCGCGCAGCGTTGATTGCGTTGCCGCCGTTGATGCGGGCGCAATATGCTCGGCATCTGAACCGCCTTCTGGGATCGGGTTGCAAGGGGCTGCTGATCACCCTCGACTACGACCAGACAAAAAAGGCCGGCCCGCCCTTTGCGGTGATCGATGATGGATGACAAAGTACTGACCCTCTTATCGCCGTCGCGGGCAAGCCCGGCTCCCGCATCGACCGCCTCGTCTACAGTTTATGTGAACCTGAGCAGATCCCTGTGGGCGTCGGGCTTGCCCGCGATGGCGATTCAAGCACCCACAAAAAAGGGGCGATCAGATCGCCCCCTCCAGTGTCACTGCCTAGCTATCAGCCCCGGCGACGCAGTGCGTCGATCCGCTCTTCCAGCGGCGGGTGGCTCATGAACATGCGTGCAAAGCCTTGCTTGATGCCACCGTTGATACCAAACGCGGTCAGGCTGTCGGGCATGTGCACCGGCAGGCCCTGTTCGGAGCGCAGGTGCTGCAACGCGGCAATCATCGCCCCGGTACCGGCCAGGCGGGCACCGGCTTCGTCTGCGCGGAACTCGCGTTTGCGCGAGAACCACATGGTGATTGCGCTGGCCAGGAAGCCCAGTACCACTTCGGCGAAGATAGTTGCCACGAAGTAGGCAATGCCACGGCCGCCTTCGTTTTTGAAGATCACTTTGTCGACAAAGTTGCCGATGATCCGCGCGAAGAACATCACAAAGGTGTTCACCACGCCTTGTACCAGCGCCAGGGTGACCATGTCGCCGTTGGCCACGTGGCCGATCTCGTGGGCCAGTACTGCCTTCACTTCATCGTAGGAGAAGCGTTCCAGCATGCCCTGACTCACCGCAACGAGCGCGTCGTTCTTGTTCCAGCCGGTGGCAAAGGCGTTGGCTTCATAGGCCGGGAAGATCCCGACCTCAGGCATCTTGATGCCGGCCTCGCGGGACAGTTGCTCAACGGTTTGCAGCAACCATTGCTCATGCCGGGTGCGTGGCTGGGTGATGACCTGGGTACTGGTGCTCATCTTCGCCATCCACTTGGAGATGAACAGCGAGAACAGCGAACCGGCAAAACCAAAGACTGCACAGAAGACCAGCAGCTGATTGAGGTTCAGATCAACCCCGTTGGCCGCCATGAACCCGTTGAAGCCGAAAAGGCTCAGGGTGATGCTGGCAATCAGCACGACCGCCAGGTTAGTGGCCAAGAACAGCAGGATGCGCATCATGGTTGTAGAATTCTCCTCATGCTTAATATGTCGCGTACTGCGGGGTATATAAGGTGCGGCCTGGGGTGATTCAACCGAGCGACTATTTCAAACTGTGTCCTACAGCAAGAATGAAGCGCCTTGAAGGGATTTTCCGACCTGCAAAGCAAGCATAGGTCACTGCACTCATGCCTTCGCGTCCCGTAATTGCAAGGGGCTGACCGGTCCATGGTGTGCAGCGATAGCGGGAGAGGGGTGTAGCGCAGAGAAGTGTTGCCAGATACTCGCTGTACGACCGAATGCCGGTCGTACAGCGTCACATGTGTTACTGGCGATAGGACTTGAGGAAGTTGCCGATGCGACCAATGGCCATGTCCAGGTCATCCACGCGCGGCAACGTCACCACACGGAAGTGATCCGGCCACGGCCAGTTGAACGCCGTTCCCTGCACCACCAGCAGCTTTTCCGACAGCAGCAGGTCGAGCACGAACTTCTCGTCGTTGAGGATCGGGCAGACTTTCGGGTCGATCCGTGGGAACGCATACAGTGCGCCCATGGGTTTCACGCAGCTGACACCCGGAATCGCGTTGAGCAACTCCCAGGTGCGGTTGCGCTGTTCCAGCAGGCGGCCCTGGGGCAATACCAGGTCGTTGATGCTCTGGTAGCCGCCAAGCGCAGTCTGGATCGCGTGCTGGCTCGGCACGTTGGCACACAGGCGCATGTTGGCCAGCATGTCGATGCCTTCGATGTAGCTCTGGGCGTTGTGCTTGGGGCCCGAGATGGCGATCCAGCCGGAGCGGAAACCCGCCACGCGGTAGGACTTGGACAAGCCATTGAAGGTCAGGCACAGCAGGTCCGGCGCCAGGGAGCCGGTGCAGATGTGCACGGCGTCATCGTAGAGGATCTTGTCGTAGATCTCGTCGGAGAACACCACCAGGTTGTGCTGGCGTGCCAGTTCAAGCATGCCCAGCAGCACTTCCTTGGAGTACACAGCGCCGGTTGGGTTGTTCGGGTTGATGATCACCAGGGCCTTGGTGTTCGGGGTGATCTTGGCCTTGATGTCGGCCAGGTCCGGGAACCAGTCGGCACCTTCATCGCACAGGTAGTGCACCGGGTGGCCGCCGGCCAGGGTCACTGCGGCGGTCCATAGCGGGTAGTCGGGCGCCGGCACCAGCACCTCGTCGCCGTTGTTGAGCAAGGCCTGCATGGACATCACGATCAGCTCGGACACGCCATTGCCCAGGTAGATGTCTTCGATGCCGACACCTTCCACCTGCTTTTGCTGGTAGTACTGCATCACGGCTTTACGCGCGCTGAACAGGCCTTTGGAGTCGCTGTAGCCCTGGGCGGTCGGCAGGTTGCGGATCACATCCTGGAGGATTTCGTCCGGCGCTTCGAAACCAAAGGGCGCCGGGTTGCCAATGTTCAGCTTGAGGATGCGATGGCCTTCCTCTTCCAGGCGTTTGGCGTGCTTGAGCACTGGGCCGCGAATGTCGTAGCAGACGTTGGCGAGCTTGTTCGATTTGCTGACCTGCATGGCGATGTGATCCTGAAAATGAACGATCCAGACGGTGTGGACACTACCGTACTGTGAATCCTGCGAGGCCTGCACCCATAAATACGTTTGAATGCCGATAGCGCGGGTGCCAGACTGGCGTTTTGAAGAGGCGCAATCATACGTGCCGCCTGATCCATGGAAAAGACACAGATCAGGGTTTTTCAGTTGCCGAGGTGTACCGATGGAAAAGTTGCAGAAAACCGTTGATGAATGGAAGGCGATGCTCGATCCAGAGCAGTACAACGTGTGCCGTCTCAAGGGCACCGAGCGACCTTTCAGCGGTAAGTACAATGGCACCAAGACAGATGGCATATACCACTGCATTTGCTGCAATGAGCCACTGTTCGACTCCAAGACCAAATTCGATTCCGGCTGCGGCTGGCCGAGCTTCTACGCGCCCATTGCCGGCAGCGCGATGATCGAGATCCGCGACGTCAGCCACGGCATGATCCGCACCGAAGTCACCTGCGGCAAGTGCGATGCGCACCTGGGTCACGTGTTCCCGGACGGCCCGCCGCCGACGGGCCTGCGTTACTGCATCAACTCGGTGTGCCTGGACCTCGTCCCGCGCTAGGGCAGGCAACACCTACCCACTTGGTAAGCATCATCAATCCGATCAATTAAATTGCGTACAATTGAATTGCCTACTATCTTTCTGTGTCTTCCCCTTTATTCGAGGCACTGCCATGAGCGACAACCTGCTGAGCATCCCGTGCACCACCCTCAAGGGTGAGCAAAAGACCTTAGCCGATTTCGCCGGCAAGGCCATTTTGGTGGTCAACACCGCCAGCAAATGTGGCTTCACCCCGCAATACAAAGGTCTTGAACACCTCTGGCAGCAGTACAAGGACCAGGGCCTGGTGGTGCTGGGTTTTCCCTGCAACCAGTTCGGTAAGCAGGAGCCGGGTAACGAAGGCGCGATTTCCGAGTTCTGCGAGTTGAATTTCGGCGTCAGCTTCCCGCTGTTCAAAAAGATCGACGTCAACGGCAGCGAGGCCCACCCGTTGTTCGTGCAGCTTAAAAAACAAGCGCCTGGGTTGCTGGGTTCCAAAGGTATCAAGTGGAATTTCACCAAGTTCCTGATCGGCCGCGATGGCCAGGTGGTCAAGCGTTTTGCCCCGACCACCAAGCCCCAGGACCTGACCCAAGAGATTGAAGCCCTGCTCAAATGATCGACGCCCCCACTGTGTCCCTGGCCTTGGACGATCAGCTGTGTTTCAAGCTTTACGCCGTATCGCGGGCGGTGACACGCGCCTACAAACCGATGCTCGAACAGTTGGGCCTGACTTACCCGCAATACGTGGTGATGCTGGTGTTGTGGGAATGGCACGACGCAACCCCGCCGCAGCCTACGGTCAAGGCGTTGGGGGAGCGGCTGATGCTCGATTCGGGCACGCTGACGCCGCTGCTCAAGCGCCTTGAACAGCTTGCCTGGGTGCGGCGCCAACGCAGCGCGCGCGATGAGCGGGAAGTGCACTTGAGCTTGACCCCGGCTGGCGTGCAATTGCGCGACCAAACCCATGGCCTCAAGACCCGGCTGTTGTGCGACAGCGGCATCGACCTGAACCAGGCCGATGCCTTGCGCGATGGCCTCGATCAGTTGCTGGCGCAGATCAAAGGCTTGTCGTCTGCGGCACCCACAGATCCAGCAAAGCCTTGAGTTCTTCGCGGCGAAACGGCTTGGCCAGGTAATCACTCATTCCGGCGGCCCGGCAACGCTCGCGCTCCTCCGGCAAGGCGTTGGCGGTCAACGCGACGATAGGCAGGTCCGGCCAGCGCCCGCTGCGACGAATCTGCCGGCTGGCCTCATAGCCGTCCATCACCGGCATATTGCAGTCCATCAACACCATGTCGAAGCGCTGTTCCTCGAGGAGCTTGAGCGCTTCGCCACCATGGGCCGCCACAATCACCTCGCACCCCAGCTTGCTGAGCATGCCCTTGGCCACTAGCTGATTGACCGGGTTGTCCTCCACCAGCAGGATGCACGCCCGGTGTGCGAAGGGCGCGGCTTCCATCTGGAGGGTGTCGAGGATCAGTTGCGCGTCGCTGCGCAAGTTGCGTTGCAGGATCTGGTACAGCGCGTTGCGACTCAGCGGGCGCGCCTGTTGCTGCAATGGCGCCAGGGCCGCGACTTCTTCGCTGGGCATGAAGTTGCCATACGAGGTGACCAGAAGAATCGGCGCGCTGATCGCCGGGCGCAGGCGGAACAGGCACTCCGGGCAATCGGTGATCAGCAGGTCGGGATTTTGCCCACTCAAGTCATCGTCTTGGGAATAGACACGCGGGGCCAGCCCCCAATGGGGCAGCAAGGTGGTGAGCAATTCCGTCAGGCCGCTGCCGGCGCTGGTGATGACAATCACTTCACCGGCCAGCGGCGCCTGCCGCGCTGCGGGCAAATGCGTGGGCAGCGGCAGATCGGCACAGAACTGGCTGCCAAAGCCGACTTCCGAGCTGATGCTCAAGCGGCCTTTCATTGCGTCACACAGGTTGTGCGTCAGCGCCAGCCCCAGTCCCGTGCCGCCAAACTGGCGAGTGATACCCGCGCCCGCCTGGGTGAACGGTTGGAATATCTTGACCTGCGCTTCCAGGGCAATGCCGATGCCGGTGTCACACACTTCGACTTTCACCCGGCCATCGTGGGCGCTGAGGCGTACATCCACGCGGCCAAAGCGGGTGAACTTCAAGGCATTGGAGAGCAGGTTGCTGACGATCTGGCGTACCCGTGTCGGGTCGCCAATCACCTGGGCGGGAAAGAGCGGGTCGATCAGGCAGGTCAACTCGACACTCGGCGCGGCGTTCTGCGACAGCAGGTTGGCGGTGTCTTCTACCAGCGAGCCGAGGTCGAAGGGAATGTGCTCGAGTTCCAACTGGCCGGCGTCGAATTTCGACAGATCGAGGATGTCGTTGAGCAACTCCACCAACACCTTGCCCGAATCGTGAGCGATGGACAGCTGCTGGCGCTGTTCGGCGTTCAGCGTGCTGTCCAGTGACAGCGCGATCATCCCCAGCAAGCCATTGAGCGGCGTGCGAATCTCGTGGCTCATATTGGCCAAGAACGCAGCTCGCGCCTGGGCCATGCCCAAGGCGGTCAATTTTGCCGCCTCCAGTTCATCGTTGGATTGGCTCAAGCGTTGGTTGCTGGCCTTGAGTTCTAGGGTGCGCGCAGAGACGATGTCTTCCAGTTGGCCCAAGTATTCGGTGAGGCGGTCTTCGGCGTGGCGGCGTTGCTGGATCTCGGTCTCCATGTTTTCGAACTGCTGGTTGGCGACGCTGACCAGCACGCCGATTTCATCGTTCTCGTGCCCCGGCGGACAATCCAGATGGGCCTGCTTGCGGGTGCTCAGTGCCCGGATAACGCGCACCAGCGGTTGGGTCAGCATCACGTAGAACAGGCCTAGCAGGATGCCGGTCAGCAGCAGGCTGCGGGCAAAGCCGTTGAGCAGGGTGATCTCGGCACGGTGCAGGAAACGGCTGCCAAAGGCGTAGGTGTCGACGTCCAGGCGCAGCACACCGAGGGAATCGTTGGGCATATGTTTGAGGAACAACCGGTCTTCGAACTGACGGTTGGCGCCGAATAGAAAGTCGCTGATCGGCCGGTAGGTGCTTTCCTTGCGCGGGCGATCGACATCGGCCAGCACCACGCCATTGTTGTCGACCAGTTGTGCACGGATGATCGCCGGGGAGTGCAGCAGGCCCAGGGTCAATTCCTGGGCAAGTTCGGCGTCGATGTTGTAGGCAATACGTGAGGCAGGGTTATGGCTGATTTCGATCAGTGAGCGTATTTCACGGTTGATGGATGCGTCTTCGCTGGCATAATCAATGCCGATTTGGATCAGACTGAGCAAGGTTCCCAAGACGAAACCGACCAGCACAGTCAATTGAGCTTGTTTATAAGACAAGCGGTGGGCGAACTTGATATCCATCGGGTGTTGAACCACTTTACGTTTCCCTTCGCCCGGCAAGCATAGCTGAACATCCACAGGCTCTGGCTTGACCGGCATGAATCGTTTTTTTACGCAGCCTTGTGCGGTCTGCCCGCAGGGTTGCCAATACGCCATCTTTTGCAAGAACTTGCCAGAGGAATAATCGTGGATTCTCGATTGAATGCCTTTCTTGAGCGGGCCGATGCAGTACTTGCTCGCTTGGAACCGCTGTTACCTGCACCACGCCACGCCATCGACTGGAACCATTGCCTCGCCGCCCGTTGGCAGCGCGAAGGCCGCAGCGGCTTTTTGCTGCCGCTGGAAGTCAGCCTGGACATGCGTCTGTCCGACCTTATTGGCGTAGACAAGCAACGCGAGCAATTGGCTCGCAACACCCAACAATTTCTCGATGGCCTGCCCGCCAACCATGCGCTGCTGTGGGGCTCACGCGGTACCGGCAAATCGTCGATGGTACGCGCACTGCTTGCCCAGCACGCCAAGGCCGGCTTGCGCTTGATTGAAATCGAGCGTGATCACTTGGCTGACCTGCCGCGGGTGGTCGAGCAACTGCTCAAGCTGCCGCAGCGGTTCATCCTGTTCTGTGATGACCTGTCTTTCGAGGCCGGGGAAGGCGATTACCGCGTGCTCAAGAGCGTGCTGGACGGCTCGCTGGAGCAGGCGCCGGAAAACGTGTTGCTGTATGCCACCTCCAACCGTCGTCACCTGGTGCCGGAAAACCAGAGCGACAACGACAACTGGAAGCGAGTGGATGGCGAGTTGCACCCCAGTGAGGCGGTGGAAGACAAGATCGCCTTGTCCGACCGTTTTGGCCTGTGGCTGTCGTTTTACCCATTTAGCCAGGAACATTTCCTGAAGGTGGTCGAGCACTGGATCGGCGAACTGGCGAGCAAGTCGGGTTTGCAATGGCAGCGCGATGAAGCTCTCGACATTCTTGCCGTGCGTTGGGCCACCGGGCGTGGCAACCGCAACGGCCGTTGCGCGTATCAATTCGCCCGTTACTGGGTGGGTCTCAAGTTGTTGGAGCGTCAACCATGATCGATTTACAACAGGCCGGCACCGGCCTGGACGGCTATGCCATGTTGTGCGCGCAGTTGGAGTCGCTGCTGGCCGATGAGCGCGATTTCATTGCCAACAGTGCGCAGTTTTCTGCGTTTCTGTTCAACCAGCTGGACGACCTGAACTGGGCGGGCTTCTACCTCAATCGTAATGAAGAGCTGGTGCTTGGCCCGTTCCAGGGCCAGATCGCCTGTGTGCGCATTCCGTTCGGGCGTGGGGTGTGCGGGGCTGCAGCGGCATCGCGGCAAACCCAGCGGGTGGAAGATGTTCACGCATTCCCCGGGCATATCGCCTGTGACAGCGCGTCTAACAGCGAGCTGGTGGTGCCGCTGGTCAAGGACGGCGTGTTGATCGGCGTGCTGGACCTGGACAGCCCGTCGCTGGCCCGTTTCAGCCTTCAGGACCAGGCGGGTATCGAGCAGTTGGCGGCAATTTTCCTGCGTTTGACCGACTGCTGATGAGTGAGGAGGGGCCAGCCTCGGTTAGTGGCTGGCCAGATTATGGAGTTGCACTTGCAGCGTCCTCTCCAGTTCCAGCATGAGTTTTTCCAGGGACTTCACGTACGCCTCGATCATGGCGCGATCATCGCTGCGGGCACAGGCCTGCTCGAGTGCTTCGCATTGCGCGGCCAGCGGGCCGGCCTGAACGATCCGGGCAGCGCCCTTGATCTTGTGGGCTTGCTCAATGATCTGCTCGGGCGAGGCCTGTTGGGCCAGGAGGGCGACCAGTTCCTGGCGGTCCTGACGGCTGCTGCTTAACAGTTCCTCCAGCAGGCGACGGCTCAATAGCGGATCGCCACCGGTCAACGCGTCCAGGCAGCCCAGGTCCAGCAGCAAGCCCGCAGCTTGAGGCTTGATCTGCGCCAGTTGCTGCTCCAGTGCCGTGAGGCTGATAGGTTTGAACAGGCAATCGTTCATGCCCGCTTGCGCACAGCGGTGTTTCTCCTCGGGTTGGGCATTGGCGGTGAAACCGAGAACCACACAAGGCGCCAATTGCTCTCGATGCTCGTATTCACGGATCGAGCGGCTCAACTCGTAGCCATTCATAACGGGCATGTTGCAGTCGGCTATCACCAGGTCGAAGCGCTCGTGGCGCCAGGCCTGGAACCCGGCGGCGCCGTGCTGGGCGGCCGTGAACTGATGCCCCAGGTAACCCAATTGCTGGCACATCAACAGGCGGTTAGCCGGGTGGTCGTCCACTACCAGCACATTGAGGACCGGCGTGGCGGTGGGCGCCTGCGACTTGAGTTCGTCCACCACCTCGAC
This sequence comes from Pseudomonas sp. IB20, assembly GCF_009707325.1. Taxonomy (NCBI): domain Bacteria; kingdom Pseudomonadati; phylum Pseudomonadota; class Gammaproteobacteria; order Pseudomonadales; family Pseudomonadaceae; genus Pseudomonas; species Pseudomonas gelidaquae. The sequence goes on from NZ_CP046103.1 coordinate 1,730,028, forward strand.
CGGCTGCAGGCGCGTCATCTTCAGGCTGACATGAACCTGCGTGCCGACCATCGGCACGCTGCTCAGGCTCAGTTGCCCACCCATCATCGCGCACAGGCTGCGACAGATCACCAGCCCAAGGCCTGCGCCGCTCCTGGCTAAGTGCCCGGAGTTGTCGGCCTGGGCAAAGGGCTCGAACAGTCGCAACTGGTCGTCTCGGCTGATGCCGATGCCGGTGTCCTCGACCACCAGTTTCATCTGGATTTCTTGCGGCAGCTCGGTGGCTTGCACTTGTACCTTGATTTTCACCTGCCCGCGTTCGGTGAACTTGATGGCGTTGCTGACCAGGTTGGACAGCACCTGCTTGAAGCGCAAGGGGTCGATCAGCACGGCGGTGTCGTCGAGAACGGGGTCGAACTCAAGTAGTAGGCTGAGGGTTTTCTGGCGGGCCAGGCCATCAAAGACGCGCACCACCGATTCGATCACCTCCCGCAGGTTCACGCGCTCTGGGGCCAGGCTCAGACGGCCGGACTCGATGCGCGCAATGTCCAGGATGTCGCCGATCAGCTCCAGCAGGTCCTTGGCGGAGTTGTAGGCCACTTCGATAGCCGGGCGATCGAGGTGGCCCTGGTCGGCGCGCTTGAGGGTCAGCTCCAACATACCGATCACGGCGTTCATCGGCGTGCGGATTTCATGGCTCATGGTGGCGAGAAAGGTACTTTTGGCGCGATTGGCTTCGTCGGCGCGTTCCTTGGCGGCGCGCAGTTCGTCGAACAGCTGACGCCGCTCACTGATGTCGATCCAGCCGCCGATGATGCCTTGCACTTCGCCGACCGAGTCGCGATAGGGCAGGATCCAATGGTAGATCGTCAGTTTTTTACCTTGGATATGCAGGGTGCGATCAAGGATCAACGGGTTGCCTTCGACCACTACCCGTTGGTAGTCGGCGTGGTACTGCGCCGCCTCCGACTCCAGGGCCATGTCCATCTGGACAACACTTTTGCCGATCACCTCTTCGCGCTTGACGTCGAACACCTGCAGGTAACTGTCATTGCAGGTTTGCAGCAGCCCCTTGCGATCACGCACATAGATCGGGTGCGGCGTTTCGTTGACCAGTGCGCGCATGAATTCGAACTGGTCGCCGAGGGCGCGCTCGGCCATCTTCCGTTGCTTGATCTGGCGGCGCATGTAGGCGTTCCAGGTCAGGGAAATCAGCAACAACAGCCCCGTACCGATGATGATTTGTGCGATCAGTTGGTGGTAATTGCGCCAGTAACTGTCGGAGGCAGCGGTGTAACCGCGCCAGCGACTGTTGATCACGCCCATTTCGTCTGGCGCAATGCTCAATAGCGCCTTGTCCAGGATTGAACTCAGTTCGACGGCGCGGCGCGGCGTTGCCAGGGCGAATGTCGCGGGCAGGGTGCCGATGCTGGAACTGATCTGCAGCTTGTCCTGGAACACTTGCGAGGACAGGAAGTAGTTGGCGATCACCAGCGAGTTCACCGCCCCGTCTACATTCCCCTGGGCCAGCAGTTCTGAGGCCTTGAAGGTGTCACTGACTTGCACCAGGTGAATCAGTGGAAAATCCTCGCGCAAGGTTTTTTCCAGTGGGTTGCCTTCGGTGATTGCCAGGCGCATGCCTGCCATCTGCTCCAGGTTCGAGGGCGCGTTGGGCTCTTTACGGGTCAGCAGGACGTAGGAGTTTTCCAGGTAGGGGCGGCTGAAACTGAGCTGGGCTTCTCTTTCGGCACTCGGCGCGATGGCCCCAATGATATCGGCTTTGCCGGAGACGACCTGTTCGATCATCGCGTTGACTTCGCGACTGCGCTGGATTTCGAAACGCAAGCCGGTACGCAGTCGGATCAGCTCCAGCAGGTCTGCGGTGATGCCGCGAAAGTTGCCGTCGGCATCGAAGAACGTCAGGGGCGCGAAGGTCTCGTTTACAACGACGTTCACCACCGGATGCTCTTTCAGCCAACGCTCTTCGCGCTGCGTCAACTGCAGCTTTTTGTCGGTCAGCAAGATATCGCTGCCGGCGCTCCAGCGCTTGGCGATGCTGTCCCGCTCGTTGATGGGCACGGCGGCCAGCACCGAGTCGACGATACCGAGGAGAATGTGTTGGTCCTGGCGCAACGCAAAGCTGAAACCATAGGCTTCATGTTTGCCGAAGTTGGCCATGCGGATGTTCTTCAGGTAGCCCTTGTTAATCATGTAATGGGTAGAAATGGTGTCGCCGAGAAACACATCCGCCTGATCGAAAGCCACCGCATTCAAGGCGTTTTGATACGAGGGATAGGCGCGGATTTGTGCTTGCGGGTACATCTTTTCCACTTCGTTGAGCGGCAGGTAGTGGTAGACCAGGCTCAAGCGTAGACCGGCCAGGCCGTCGCTCAAGCTGCGTGTTTCGCCCTCGCGGGTCACCAGTACAGGCTGATCCACCGCGTACGGCTGCGACAGGATGAGGTTCGAGTTGGCGGCCTCAAAGCCATTGGAGGAGCCCAGCAAGTCAATTTCGCCCGTTTCCAGGGCATGTATCGACGCCTCTCGCGAGGGGTGGCGCACAACCTTGACCGGCATCGCCAGGGCTTTGGCCAGCAGCCCCGCGTAATCGGCGGTCAGGCCCTCATAGTCACGGCCGCTGGAGGTGAGATCGAAGGGCGGGTAATCAGGTGCCGAGGTGCCCAGCACCAGCTCGCGTTTGTTCTGTAGCCACTGACGCTGAGCCTTGTCCAGTTGAAGATCCAGTTGAACGGCACCCGCACGGCTCAATAAGGTGAAGTGTTCCGGGCCGGCTTGAGTGCTCGCGGGCACAGCAGTGCTGAAGCACACGCCGGCGATTAATATAATTAGATAGTCCTTTATACACCTGGGCATCCGCTTTCTCACACTAGCGCGTTTCGTTTTGCCATCTCGATAAGTTCTACCAAGGATTTGGCTTTAAGTTTTTGCATCAGCCTTTTTTTGTAAGTGCTTACTGTCTTGTTGCTTAAGAACATGCCTTTGGCTATTTCTTTGTTGGTGCGACCTTGTGCAAAAAGTTGCAAGACCATCAGTTCTCGGTCATTTACCGTCTTGAATAATTCAAGTTCCAGGTAATCCTTGCCGTCGGTGCCATTGGCATTCAATGCCTGGCTGGGGAAATAGTTGTAGCCGGAGAGCACCGCGCGGATGGCGCTCAGCAGCTCGCTCAGGTCACCTTCCTTGCACACATAGCCATCGGCGCCCGAGCGCATGCACCGCGTGGCGAACAGCGTCGGGCTTTGGGCGGTGAGAATCAGGGTTTTCATGGATGTGCTCATGGCGTTGAATCGGCACAGTACCTCGAGGCCATCAAGTTTAGGAATACTGATATCCAGGATGATCAGGTCCGGCAGGCATTCGCGAACCATTTGTATTGCATCACAGCCGTTGTCCGTTTCACCGACGACTTTATAACCTTCATGTTCCAACAACATCCGAATTGCCAACCGGATAACGGGGTGGTCATCAATGATAAAAACTGTGTTCATAATCACATTCCATGCAAGTGCAAATAAAGCGGGCACATTAGCTCAGAAGATGAGGGAGGAGCATGAGCCTTGGAGGGAGTAGGTATAAAACAAGAGAATTCCTACATAAAAAAAGGTAACTGCCCACCGGCTGGTAAGGCTTTGTGTCGGTAGGTGTAAGCAATTATTGGAATCATGCATTCAGGGGCGGTGCGAGGGGTTTAGCTGAGGTTTTCAGGTGATCTTTCGTAAGTGGGCGCGTTTAAAGTCCTACATTTATAAATGGAGTAGTGGCGCAATTAACGTTGCCAGTTCGTCTTTGTTTAGGGGTTTTAATAAATAGCCAAGCAGTGGCAGGTTGCGTTGCAAGGCTTGGGTGGTCAGGTTAGACAGTTCCGCAAGAGGCAGCCCGCTCAGTAGAATCGCGCCCCTTATAAAGTGTCGCCGACTGGCGATTTCCACCAGTTCCAACCCAGGTAAATCAGGCAGGCATTGGTCGCATAGCATGAGGTCAAAGGGCGCCTCGGACTGTGACATTACGCGGATGGCCTGTTCAGCATTTTCGGCGAGGCTCAGTTGGTTAAAACCGAAACTGTTGAGCAGGCACTGAGTGGCCAGGAGCTGAAAGGGGTGATCCTCCACCAATAGGATTCGAAGAGCGAGTCTGGAAGCCGATGGGGTAGGGCGTAGGAATTACTCGCCAGGTCCGCCAGAAGCGTGCGCGATTATTCCTTGAGTGGCTGTGCGAATTCGATCAGGCCGCTCTGTTCCCGTCGTAGGTAAAATCTGTTCGGGCAACAGGCGGCGTGACCAGTCTGTTCACTGTGGGCTGGAACGCCCCGTCATCTCCCGTGCCATCTCGGTGGCGTAGCTGTCCGTCATGCCGGCGATAAAGTCGATCATGCGCAGGAACGAGGCGTGCAACGACCCGTGCGGGTTAGGTGCACTGTTACCCAGCAAGTCGAGGATGCGCCGGTTCTTGAACGACGGCGTGCGCCCGCCATGCTGCTCCAGCGCTGCGCCGCAAAAGGCGTTCAAGAGGATTTCCAGCGTGGTGTAGGCACCGATTTCATGCAGGGTCTTGCGCTTGTCCTGGAAGATTTTCTTGCGGGCCATGTCCTTGGCATCCAGTACGCAACGCTTGGCGGGGCCATGCATGTGCTCCACCAGATCGCCTGGGAGCGTGCCGGCGAGCAAGGCATCCTGTTGTTCGACAAAGGCCCGCGCGGCGGCATTGGTCAGGTGTTCGATGGCCTTGCCACGCAGGATCGCCAGCTTGCGTCGGCGCGAGTCTTGGGAACCCAGCTGCCGGTACGTCTGAGGCAGGTCGTCGCCCACCAGGTCGAGCAGCAATGACTCGACCTCGGCATATTGCAGCAACTCCATTTCCAGGCCGTCTTCGAGGTCGATCAAGGCGTAGCAGATATCGTCTGCCGCCTCCATCAGGTAAACCAGCGGGTGACGGGCCCAGCGTTGTTCTTCCAGCTGTGGCAGGCCGAGCTTACTGGCGATCTGCTCAAGGATCGGCAGCTCGCTCTGGTAACAGCCGAACTTATGCTTCTTGTAGCCCAGCGAGTCCGCGTGACGGGCGGTCCAGGGGTATTTCAGGTAGGTGCCCAAGGTGGCGTAGGTCAACCGGGTGCCACCGTCGAACTGGTGGTATTCAAGCTGAGTCAGTACGCGAAAGCCTTGGGCATTGCCTTCGAAATTGAGGAAGTCATTGCGCTCGGCGGTGCTCATGTCATCCAGCCAGCCACGACCCGCCGCCTGTTGGAACCAGTGCCGAATGGCATCTTCACCGGAATGCCCGAACGGTGGGTTACCAATGTCATGGGCCAGGCAGGCCGATTGCACCACCATGCCCAGGTCGCTCGGGTCGCACCAGTCGGGTAGGGCGCTGCGCAGCGTTTCGCCCACGCGCATGCCGAGGGAGCGGCCCACACAGCTGACTTCCAGGGAGTGGGTCAGGCGGGTGTGGATATGGTCGTTGCTGGACACCGGGTGCACTTGGGTCTTGCGGCCCAGGCGGCGGAACGCGCCAGAGAAAATAATGCGGTCGTGGTCCTTGTGGAACGGGCTGCGGCCCAGTTCTTCCGGGCTATGCAGGGGCTTTCCAAGACGTTCGCGGTTAAGCAGGGTGGGCCAATCCAAGGCGGGTGCTCTCCGTGTGGTGAATGACACCGCCCAGCTTCCCGGTTCCGCCTTGGCGGAGCAAGCGAAAATCTACAGGCCGACCGCATCAATATCGATTAACAGCAAACGCTGACCGTTATTGAAGAATTGTCCGGCGGTCAGGCAATACTGGTTGGTGGTGGCATCGCGGTAGGTCGAGGACAGCGTCAGGCGTCGTTCCTCCCAGCCTTCGGCGAGCAAATGATAGAAGTAGGGCCGCCACGACCAGTTATGCCCCAGGTAACGGCTGTCGGCCTGCCAGGCGTCCTGGCGCCATTCGAAGTTGGGCGTGAGTTGAGTGCCATGGCGGTCGCACTGGTAAAAACGCAGCAACCAGGGGAAGTCCGGCAATTGCGGTAATTGATCAAGCGGCGCCTGGCCCTGTGCCCAAGCCTGCAGGATCTTCATCAGCTCGGCCAGTTTCAGGCGCAACTGCATGATACGGCCGCGCTCGGCGAGTTTTTGCTTCACGTAAACCGTGCGCAGTTGGGCAAAGCGCGCCACGAAGGCATCGGCGGAAAACCAGTCTAACTGCGCCTGGGCAAACAGATAGCCCTGTACGTAGCGCGCGCCGCATTCCAGGGCGAAGCTCAACTGTGCCTCGGTTTCCACGCCCTCGGCGATGATCCAACAGCCGGTCTTTTCGGCCATTTGCGCCAGTGCCCGTACCACCTCGCTGCTCGGCCCGCCCTTGGCCGCTTCCTGGAACAGGCGCATGTCCAACTTGAGAATATCTGGCTGCAACGCCAGCACCCGGTCGAGCTGCGAATAGCCGGCGCCGAAGTCATCAATGGCGATGCGTGCTCCGGCCTCGCGATAACGCGCCACCACGTCGGCCAGGCGCTGGATGTCGCCGCCCAGTTCGGTGATCTCGAACACTATGCGCTGCGGGTCAACGCCGTGCGCATGCACCTGCTTCAAGCTGGGCAAGGCTTGGCCGGGACGCAGGCGGTTGATCCAGCGTGGGGAGATGTTCAGGCTGAGGAACCAGTCTTCGGGCGCCTCGTGCAGGCGGCTCAAGGCATTGTCGCGGATCTGCCGGTCGAGGCGGCGCAAAGCCACACCAGGCGTGCGTCGGTCGGCGAACAGTGGGCCGACCGACTGCAAGCTGTCATCCGCCTGGCGCAGGCGGCCGAGGGCCTCCACGCCGGCGATGCGCCCAGTGGCAGTGTCGATAAATGGCTGGAAACAGGCGAGCGGTTGCCCGTCGATCACGGGGCCTCCTTAAAAACGTCGGCGAAAAAAAGGCCCGGCCCTCAGTGACGAGGGCCGGGCCGATTCTGTTTGCAAGAATGCAGCCAGCAGCGCTTAACGCTTGCGCCCTGCCATGGCCAATTTGATCAGCGGGATCAAACCGGCCCCCAACCGCACCAGGCGCGTCAGGCTGCTGATACTGCCGCCCTTGGCGCCTTTGCCGGTGAAAAAGCCCATCAGCGTCACCGCTGCCACGCCCCACAGCGGCGCGTGCTTGATGCCCAGGTTGTCCTGCCAGTTGTGGCGCAGGTCGCGCACTTTATTCAGGGGCACCATGAGTTGCTGGGACTCGTGGCGAATCTCCTGGCGGTGCATTTCCATGCGCAGGCGGATCAACGCCTTGCGCATTTCCCGGCGGGAAGTGTTTTGCGGGATTTCAGTCAAGCTCATGGCAGCAGGCGCTCCCGATCATTGGCCAGCTCTTCGAGGGTGGCGTGGAAGGGCGTTGATTCATCGAATATCGCCGCTTTCAAGCGCACACCGCAGAAGGCCGCGGCCAGGGTGTAGAACACGCACAGGCTGATAATCCCGGTGAGACGGTAGGTGTCCCACACCAGAATCATCACCAGTGCCGATAACCCCACCAGCAACAGCAAGGCGAACACCAGTGCCAGGCCCGCAAACAACAACAAGCTGACTGTGCGGGATTTCTGCTCCTGCAACTCTATGCCAAACAATTCGACGTGGCTGTGCAGCAAGCCCAGAACGGCCGCGCCCAGGCGTCGGGAAGTGGAGCTTGAGCTCGTGGACGAGCCGGATTCGCCGATAGACATGGTATTAGCGCCTTGTAGCCAGCAGACCGATCAAAAAGCCCACGCCGGCGGCAATGCCCACCGACTGCCAAGGGTTGGCTTGCACGTAATCTTCGGTGGCGGTGACGGCCGCCTGGCCGCGTTCGCGCAGGGAGTCTTCGGTCAGTTGCAGGGTTTCGCGGGCCTTGAGCAGGCTTTCGTGAATCTTGGTGCGCAGCTCATCAGCCTGGTCACCGGCCAGCACGGCGGTGTCGTCCAGCAACCTTTCAGTGTCACTGACCAGGGTTTGAAAATCCGCCATCAGTATTTCTTGCGCAGTCTTTGCAGTTCTTCTGGCCATGGGTATCTCCGTGATTGGCTGATCTGTACATATTTTAGTTACGTCAGTTTTCGAGTCACCAGTATCGGTGAAGGTTCACTGCAATTGTCTGGTACAGCTTTTGCTTTGCCTTGGTGCGCAGGCCCCGGGGCCTGCGCTGAATCCGGGCGGTTGAGGCGAATGCCTACAAAAACCTTACCCTAAATAACTGAAACTCGCGGAAAAACCCTGTCGGCAACGGCCTGTTGTGTTGATCGCTGCGCTAAAGCGGTTCACGCCCTCTGAAGAGGGGCGGGGCCGGTGGTGCCAATTTAGTGCGCGAAACTCTGGCTTGAACCGCTTTGGTGCTTTTTGCCTTATTGCAGGCCTGCCAACCTCCATGGAAAATTTGCAAAGTGCAGTGGACACCCTCGTCCACAGCTCCAACACCCTGTTCATCCTGATCGGTGCGGTCATGGTCCTGGCCATGCACGCCGGCTTCGCGTTCCTGGAAGTCGGCACCGTGCGCCAGAAAAACCAGGTGAATGCCTTGTCGAAGATCCTCAGCGACTTTGCCATCTCCACCCTGGCCTATTTCTTTATAGGCTATTGGATCTCCTACGGCGTGAGCTTCATGCAACCGGCCGCGGTGCTCAGTGCCGATCATGGCTATGGCCTGGTGAAGTTCTTCTTCCTGCTGACGTTCGCCGCGGCCATTCCGGCGATCATTTCCGGGGGCATAGCCGAACGGGCAAAGTTCGCCCCGCAGCTGTGCGCCACCGCGCTGATCGTGGCGTTTATCTACCCGTTTTTTGAAGGCATAGTCTGGAACGGCAACTTCGGCCTGCAAGCCTGGCTGCTGGCGACCTTTGGTGCCAGTTTCCATGACTTTGCCGGCTCCGTGGTGGTGCACGCCATGGGCGGCTGGCTGGCGCTGGCGGCCGTGTTGCTGCTGGGGCCGCGTAACGGGCGATACCGTGAAGGGCGGCTGGTGGCCTTCGCGCCGTCGAGCATTCCGTTTTTGGCGCTGGGCTCGTGGATCCTGATTGTCGGCTGGTTCGGCTTTAACGTAATGAGTGCGCAAACCCTCAACGGCGTCAGCGGGCTGGTGGCGGTTAACTCGCTGATGGCGATGGTCGGCGGCACGGTCGCCGCCTTGGTGATCGGTCGTAATGACCCGGGCTTTTTGCATAACGGCCCGCTCGCCGGGCTGGTGGCGATTTGCGCCGGCTCCGACCTGATGCACCCGGTGGGCGCGCTGGTCACCGGTGCGGTCGCCGGCGGTTTGTTTGTGTGGTGCTTCATCGCGGCCCAGGATCGCTGGAAGATCGACGACGTGCTAGGTGTGTGGCCGTTGCACGGCCTATGCGGCGTGTGGGGCGGCATCGCATGCGGCATCTTTGGCCAAACCGCCCTCGGCGGCCTGGGTGGCGTAAGCCTGATCAGCCAGTTGATCGGCACCGTCCTTGGCGTGGTGGTGGCGCTGCTCGGCGGCCTGCTGGTGTATGGCGTGATTAAGCGTGTGCACGGGCTGCGCCTGAGCCAGGAGCAGGAGTACTACGGCGCGGACCTGTCGATCCACAAGATTGGCTCGGTCAGTCAGGATTAATCGGTGCTTCTCTCTCCGGGTAGAAACCGTGCAGCAGGCGATAGCGGCTATGCCGCACCTCATTCACCCGCGCTTGCACCTGTTGGTCCGGCAGGCCCAGCAGGATCAAGGCGTGAGAGGCGAGCATCAAGCTCGACTCCAACAGCTCAGGCACCACTTCACTGGCGCCTGCCGCTTTCAGCTCAGCCAGTTGGCTGTCATCGCGAGTGCGCACGAGGATGGGGACCTGTGGGTTGATCCTTCTCGCCTCTTTCAGCACCGTCAGGGCGACATCGCTGTTATCCACGGCGATGACCACCAACCGCGCACGTTCCAGGCCGACCGCGCAGAGCAGGGCACCACGGCGGCAGTCGCCGTAATGCACGCTGCTGTCTTCGGTGGCGGCTTCATTCACACGCTCGGGGTCGTCATCCAGGGCGATAAACGCCTGTTGCTCCTGGCGTAGAAATCGACCGATGGACTGCCCGACCCGACCGTACCCGCAAATCACGGCGTGGCCGCGTAACTCGGCATTGAGTGCGGTGATTTCCTCCAGCTGCACCTGCTGATTGGGCTTGCGGTGCAGGCGCAGGGCAAGCGTGGGGGCCGCGCGCAGTAACAGCGGGGTCAGCAACATCGAGCAGAAAGTGGCGGCAAGCAGCAACCCATTGAATTCGTCCGGGATCAGCTGGCTCTGTTGCATCTGTGCCATCAACGCAAAACAGAACTCGCCCCCTTGCGCCAGGGCCAGGCCGCTGCGCCACGCGGTTTCACTGTCGCTGCCGCGCAGCTTGACCAGGGCCGCCACGACGCAGCCCTTGATTAGCATCAGTGCGAGGGTCAGGCCGAGGATCAACAGGCTGTGGCTGATGAATAACTGCAGGTCGATAAGCATGCCGATGCTGACGAAAAACAGCCCCAGCAGAATGTCGCGAAACGGCCGGATATCCGCTTCGATCTGATGCCGGTAGTGGCTTTCCCCCAACAGCATGCCGGCCAGAAAAGCGCCGAGCGCAGGGGAGAGGCCCAGCAAATGCGTGAGCCAGGCGGTAAGCAACACGATCACCAGCGCCAACAGCACAAACAACTCTGCCGAGTGCGAAGCGGCGACTTCATGGAACAGACGTGGCAGTAACCAGCGGCTGGCCAATAGCAGGCCGACGAACAACAACACGGTTTTGCCCAGGGTCTGCGGCAGCGCCCAATACCAGGCTTGCTCGCTGCTACCGGCAAACACCGGCACCAAGGTCAGCAGCAACACCGCCACCACGTCCTGGAACAGCAACACGCCAATCGCGTTCTGGCCATGGCTGCTGAAGATTTCCCCAAGGCTGGTCAACTCCTTGCTGACGATAGCCGTGGAGGACAGCGCCAAGCCCGCGCCGAGCAACAGCGCGACGCCAGGTGCCAGGCCGAAGCCCATCAGCACGCCGCCCAACAACACCCCGCAACCGAGTACCTGCAAACTGCCCAGGCCAAACACCACGCTGCGCAGCGCGAGCATCTTGGTCAGGGAAAACTCCAACCCGAGGGAAAACAGCAGGAACACCACCCCCAGTTCGGCGAGGTCGGGCAGGTCTTCGCTGTCATTCACCCAGTCCAGTGCGGTGGGCCCCACAGCCAGTCCCACGCACAGGTAGCCCAGCACGGGCGGCAGTTGCAGCCGGCGAAACAGCGCAATCACCACCAGGGATGAGGCCAGAATGATCAGCAGGTTGGCGAACACGAGCAGCTTCCTTGCAGGTTGAATGGACAAAAAGGCGCGAGAATCGCTGAATCAGTTATAGGCCATGCTGATCTGTGTCAGGGGTTGTGTGGGTTAAGTGGGCTTGCCCCGCGTTGGGGCGCGAAGCGGCCTGAAAACCTGTGAGCAAGTTTTAACCGGGAAGCCGCATCAGCCGCACTGGGGCCGCTTCGCAGCCCAACGCGGGGCAAGCCCGCTCGCCACAGGTATTCGCTGGGCATAGAATAAAGTCCTAGTGAGATCGCCGAAGTCGAAATCATGCCACTCGTCGAACATGGGTTGCTGGTAGAACTGGTGGATATCACCGACCCCGATGATCTGACCGAAGCCTACGGCCTGCGGATTCCGGTGCTTCGCCGGGTGGATACCGGGGCAGAACTGGACTGGCCATTCGACACTGGACAGATTGTTGCCTTCCTTTCTTAAGTTTTCTCCGATGGTGGGTTTCCAAATATTACGTTACTGTATGCTTGTACAGTGATGGAATAGAGGGAACGCCCGTGGTGAATGTTGAACAACTGAAAAGCAGCGTCAATCGCATGTCCGCCGACGTCGTGCGCGACGCGGTGAACGAGCTGCGCCTCGATGGCCTGGTCACGGAAGGCAAGACGCCGTTTAATAAAGTGCATTTCAATACCTGCTTTGCCGAGATCGAGGCGTTGTTCCAGCGCGCCGGTTACCACAAGCAGTTGGATGTGGTGGGTTATCAGGGCTTGCTGTACGCGCTTTACGATCCCGGCCGCTGGGAAGCGGTGGACGTGCTGCGCTGGCTCAAGGAATTCACCGACGCCGCCAGCGCCTCGCCGGTCCTGCGCGCGCAATTGGCCAAGGCCTGAGATCCGCCCTAGGCTCCATCGTGCTCCATGCGGGATAATGCCTGCCTGATTTTCCAGGCCTCGAGCATTTTCATGTCCACATCCGGTTTTTCCGCTTCGCAACACCAAGCCAGCACGCTGTATTTGCCGCCTGGCCCCTGGGCGACGGTGCTGGACTGCCTGTGCGAGCACTTCCCGGCGATCAGCCGTGAACACTGGCTGGACCGCATCGCCCGTGGTCGGGTACTCGACATCAACGGTACGCCGATCAGCCTGGGCCTGGCCTACAAGGAAGGCCTGTGCATCTACTACTTCCGCGAAGTGCCGAATGAAAAGGTGATCCCGGTTCAGGAAACCATCCTGTACGCCGACGAGCACCTGGTGGTCGCCGACAAACCGCACTTTCTGCCGGTGACGCCAGCCGGTGAGTACGTCGAGCAGACCCTGCTGCGCCGTTTGATCCGTCGCCTGGATAACCCGTCTTTGGTGCCCTTGCACCGTATCGACCGGCACACCGCAGGGCTGGTGCTGTTCAGCGCCAACCCGCAAAGCCGTTCGGCGTATCAACAGCTGTTCCCTACGCGTCGCATCGACAAATTCTACGAAGCCATCGCCCCAGCCTTGCCGAACCTGACCTTCCCCAGGGTGCACAAAAGCCGTCTGGTGGATGGCGAGCCGTTCTTCCGCATGCAGGAAGGGCCCGGCGCCAGCAACACTGAAACTGCCGTGGAAGTACGTGAGAAAAACGGCGACCTATGGCGCTACGGCCTATTCCCCGTGACCGGCAAGAAGCACCAACTGCGGGTGCACATGACCGCGCTTGGGGCGAGTATCTGCAATGACCCGTTCTACCCTGACGTGATCAAGGACGCCGAGGACGACTACGCCAACCCGCTCAAACTGCTGGCCCAAGGCGTACGCTTTATCGACCCGGTGACCGGCGAACAGCGTGATTTTCGCAGCCAGATCACCCTCGACTGGTAACCCCCAGAAACGACAAGGCCCGCACATGGCGGGCCTTGTTGGCAAACGCTAAGACTTACAGGTCTTTAACGGTGCGAACCTGATCTTTGTTGATGCGGGTCTGCTTACCGTCAAGTTGTTTGAACTCATAGAAGCCCGAAGCCTTGTCGTATGTAGGGGTGTCGACGGCCTGGATTTCGCGACCGTCATTCAGGGTGATCACTGTAGGCGAGGCGCAACCGGCAAGCGTGGCGAGGCCCAGTGCAAGCATGAGAGCGGCGATGGTCCGTTGAGTCATGTGTGTGTCTCCGAGAGAATTCTTTTAAATTGCTGACCTTGTGACGCGCGCGGCGCCGACAAAGTTCCTTGTTCGAGGTTCATTCTGACACGCCGATGCCTGGGTGCAACAGCTTCGGTGTATTCAAGTTGGCCAGGCGCGGGTCTTCAGCCGGGCACTCCAGGCCCACGCCACCCAGGTGCAAAAAAAGCTTGCGGGGGCTACGTTCGCCGGCGTCCCAGGCCCGTTTTACCTCGGTTTGCAGGTATGTCGGGATGATGCAGATCAAGGGTTCCCAGAACTCACCATGGCGCACCATCACCGGTAGCTGCGGGTTGCGGCGTGCAATCTCACGCAGGTCGGTGAGCAGTCCCACGTCGATGTTTGGCACATCACACGGCAGTATCAGCAAATGCGCATGACGCGCGGCGGCTAATCCGGTGCGGATGCCTGCCAGCGGGCCGGGGAAGTCCGGGCTGTCGTCACTCACCAACTGGTCGGCATAGGGCGCATAGTGGTCATGGTTGCGGTTGCACGAGATGATCAAGTCATCCGTGAGCGGCCGTGTCAGGCGCTGCAAGTGCGCGATCAGGGGCTGGCCATGCCAGGGCAGCAGGCCTTTGTCCTGGCCGCCCATGCGTTGGCCGCGGCCACCGGCCAGCAGCAAAATCGAACAGGGCAGGGGCGAAGCATCGAGAGACATGGCGGTTCCGCTGGGGCAGGTAAATAGGGCCTGTGTGATATAACATCGGGCTGTTCCTTCGACAACCGGACCGAGCCATGAACGCCAAGGCTGATGCGCCCTTCGTACCCCTGAATATTGCTGTACTGACCGTCAGCGACACCCGCACCCTGGACACCGACACCTCGGGCCAGGTCTTCGTCGACCGGCTGACCGCCGCCGGCCACAGCCTGGCCGAGCGCGTGCTGCTCAAGGACGATCTCTACAAGATTCGCGCCCAAGTCGCCCACTGGATCGCCGAAGACGTGGTGCAAGTGGTGCTGATCACCGGCGGCACCGGCTTCACCGGCCGCGACAGCACGCCCGAAGCGGTAAGTTGCCTGCTGGACAAACAGGTCGACGGTTTTGGCGAATTGTTCCGCCAGATCTCCGTGGCCGATATCGGCACCTCCACTGTGCAATCGCGCGCGCTGGCCGGCCTGTCTAATGGCACGCTGGTGTGCTGCCTGCCGGGCTCCACCAACGCGGTGCGCACCGGCTGGGACGGCATCCTTGCCGAGCAACTGGATAACCGCCACCGCCCGTGCAACTTCGTCCCTCACCTGAAGCAGGCCGAACCCTGCCAATCCCGTGGGTAAGCCCGGCAAGACCGGCGCGCTGATGCCGGTGGAAGACGCGTTGCGTCAACTGCTGGACATGGCCGAAGCCGCGCCGATCCGTGAGCCGCACGTACTGCCCTTGGCCGACTGCGACGGCCGCGTGCTGGCGCAGGATTTAGTCTCCACCCTCGACCTGCCGCCTTGGCCCAACAGCGCCATGGACGGTTACGCCCTGCGCCTTGCGGACTGGGTCGGCGAGCCCTTGCCCGTCAGCCAGCGCATCTTCGCAGGCCAGGCGCCGCAGCCCTTGGCCGCCGGCACCTGCGCGCGCATCTTTACCGGGGCGCCAGTGCCCGAAGGCGCCGATTGCGTGGAGATGCAGGAAAACGCCGTGGTCCACGCCGACGAGCGCGTGAGCTTCACCGAGCCGCTACAGGTGGACCAGAACATCCGCCCGCAAGGCCAGGAAACTACTGTAGGCGAGTTGGTGTTGACCGCGGGCACGCGCTTGGGCCCGATCGAACTGGGCCTGGCTGCGTCCCTGGGCCACGACCGCCTGAACGTGGTGCGCCGGGTGCGCGTGGCCGTGCTTTCTACCGGTGACGAGTTGATCGAGCCCGGCCTGCCGCTGGGCCCGGGCCAGATCTACAACAGCAACCGTCGCGTGCTGTGCAGTTGGTTGGCGCGAATGGGCTGTGAAGTGATTGATGCCGGGATTCTGCCGGATGACCTGGAAAAAACCCGCAAACGCCTGGCGGACCTGGGCAATGTCGACCTGATTCTGTCGACTGGCGGTGTGTCAGTGGGCGAGGCGGACTTCCTCGGTATCGCCCTGCGCGAAGAGGGCGAACTGGCCCTGTGGAAGCTGGCGATCAAACCCGGTAAACCATTGACCTTCGGCCACTTTCGCGGTGTGCCGGTGATCGGCCTGCCTGGCAACCCAGCCTCGACCCTGGTGACCTTTGCGCTGCTGGCGCGGCCTTATCTGCTGCGCCGCCAAGGTGTGCAAGACGTCGAACCGCTGCGGTTCGAAGTACCGGCAGGGTTCGTATGGCCCAAACCCGGCAACCGTCGCGAATACCTGCGCGGGCGGATCGAGCAGGGCAAGGCGATCATCTACCGCAACCAGAGCTCCGGCGTACTGCGCAGCGCGGCGTGGGCCGAAGGGTTTGTGGAGGTGCTGGAAGGGACGACGTTGGCTATCGGCGACCGCGTCTATTTCATTCCCCTGAGCGAAGTCCTGAACTGACAATAGAGATCTAAATGTGGGAGGGCTTGTAGTGGCGAGCCCGCTCGCCACAAGGGGTATGTGTGGGAGGGCTTGTAGTGGCGAGCCCGCTCGCCACAAGGGGTATGGGGTCCGAGTCTTTAGTAATCATCCCCACGCTCGGTCACATCCCGCTCCACTGGCCCCGCATCCGGGTCATACCCCACCGGGAACTTGCCCTTCAGCGTCCACGCAAACGCAATGATCTCCGCCACCGTGCGGTACAACTCCTCCGGGATACTGTCTCCCAGTTCCATGCGCGCCAGCAGCTTGACCAGCTCGGCATTCTCATAGATCGGCACTTCATTTTCCCGCGCCAGCTTCAGGATGGCTTCGGCCAGGGCATCGTCACCCTTGGCCGTCAGGGTCGGCGCTTGCTGGCCGTCGTACTTGAGGGCAATCGCCTGGCGCGGCGGGGTAGGGTTTTTCATGCGGTTTCATCCACCCAGCGCTGTTCCAGGCCGGTTCTTGGCCCGCGTGGCGGGGTGCCGAGGTGGCAATCCAGATCGCCAACATTGATGCCCGAGGTCACCAGGCGCTCACGCAAACTGGTTAAGTGGCTCTCGATCAAGCTGGCCGTAAACGGCCGAGAGGCCCATAGCTGGCTGGACAACTTGCCCTGCGTCAGTTGCGCTTGAACCTGCAATGGCCCCAGCGGCTCCATGTCGAAGGCCAGCTCGACGCGCCAGAGCATCTGTTTGGGGTCTTTTTTGTCTTTGCGCTCGGGCTGGTCTTTGTCCGGCGCCGGTTCTTCGCGCTGGAACTTGACTTGCAACGGTACGATGTCCTGCAGGGTGCGCATGGGAATTTCCAACTGCCAGGTGGTTTGCAGGCGGCCGTCGGCGGTGGTACCGGTCTGTTCCAGGCTCGACAGTTGGTGGCTCTGCAGGCGCGAAATCGCCCCGGCGGCCAGGCGCAGCAGGTTTTCCAGGTCACCTTCGCCTTCCAGTTTCGCCATCAGCCGTTCGGGCAATGGGAAGCCGGCGGGTATTTGTTTGGCGCTGACCTGGCCGAGCGTGTTCAGCGGGCTGCGCACGAAGTTGGGCAACACCTGGGCCAGCGTATTGGCGGCCAGGATCGCACTCAGATTGGTGCTGGCGGGCAGGGCCGGCAGCAGGTCGGCGACCAGGCGCAACAGTGCGCCCTTCATGTCCAATGGCGGAATTTGCGGGTTTTGCCCGGCGAGTAATTTGGCTTCTAAAAAGGCACCGCTGTTCTGGATCACTTGCGCCAGCACCTTGGGGTTGCTGACTTGGGCCAGGTCGGGCAAGGCCGCGAGTAAGCGGTCGGCAGCCGCGCGCAGGTCGGCCGAGGTGCTGTCGCCACGTGGCAGGTTTTGCAGCGCGGTGAACACTGCATCCAGCGAGCCCTGGCGGCTTTGCTGGGTCGAGAGCTGTTGCGCGACGGCCAATTGATCCTTGAGCCCGCTCAACGGCACGAAGTTCAAGGTCTGCGCGTTTTGCACTACGGCGCTGAGCAAGCTGCCGACCCGCAGCGGTTGCGGGCTTTCGAGCGTTAGCGTGGTGCCGGCCAGGGCGTTATTGAGCACGGTGACCAGCGAGCGGTAGATGGCCGGTTGTGTGGTGCCTTGCGGCAGCATCTGCGTGGTCAGCACCTTGGCTTGCAACAGCGTGCCCTCCGGCATTTGCGTGGTGTCGATGCGGGTCAGGGCCGCCACATTGGCGCTCAAAGCTTGCTGCAAGGTGATGGTCAGGTTGCCGGTTGGTGTCTGGCTAACCGCCACGTTACTGCCCAACGGCAAAGGCTGGGCACTGCTGGCCTGCACCAAGGTTTGGCGGCCGCCTTCGAGGGTCAACTTGAGCAACAGCTGAAAGGCTTCGCCGCCTTGTTTAAGCGCAATCACCTCGGCGTTGACGGTTTTCCCAGGGTTGATCAGGCCGGTCTGCGGCTCCAGCAGCTTGAGCAACTCACCGGTCGGCGGCAGCGGGGCAGGGCTGGTCACCGGGGCAGGAGGCAGCGTAGGAAGGTTGATCTCACCGGTCATCGTGCGCGTCGTCTCTGGGGAAATTGCCCTCTTTAGAGTAGGGCATCACATGTATAATGCCGCCCGTCTGCAAAGAGAGCGGTAAAAACCTCACAACTATTTGATCCAGCTCTCTAAAATCGGTCGCCAAAGCCGTTATTGTGCATCTCTCTATAACGGCCGCTGCACCGCCGACTTGAACCGTAAAGGCCCGCGATCTCTTGACCAGCCCTCTTCTTGAAGCCGTAGCGCTTGCCTGTGAACGCGACCTGCGACTGCTGTTCGAGCACCTCGAACTGCGTCTGACGGGCGGCGACATGGTGCAAATCAGCGGCCCGAACGGCAGCGGCAAGACCAGTTTGCTGCGCCTGCTGGCCGGTTTGATGCAGCCGACGGCCGGTGAGGTGCGACTGAACGGCAAGCCACTCAACGAACAACGCACGGAGTTGGCCCGCAACCTTGTCTGGATCGGCCACGCTGCCGGCATCAAGGACGTGCTCACGCCGGAAGAAAACCTCAGCTGGCTCAGCGCCCTGCATCACCCGGCTTCCCGCGACGCCATCTGGCAAGCGCTGGCGGCTGTCGGCCTCAAGGGTTTTGAAGACGTGCCCTGCCACACCCTGTCCGCCGGCCAGCAACGCCGCGTGGCCTTGGCGCGTTTGTACCTGCCCGGCCCGCCATTGTGGATTCTCGACGAACCCTTCACCGCCCTCGACAAACAAGGGGTCGCCCAGCTTGAAGAGCACCTGGCCCGGCACTGCGAGCAGGGCGGCTTGGTGGTGCTCACGACTCACCACACCCTGACACGCATGCCCGCCGGTTACCGTGACCTGGACTTGGGCCGGTGGTCGGTATGAGTGTGTTCGCCCTGTTGGTCGCCCGTGAAGCGCGGCTGTTGTGCCGTCGCCCGGCTGAATTGGCCAACCCACTGGTATTTTTCGCCATCGTCATCGCGCTGTTCCCGTTGGCGGTCGGACCCGAGACTAAACTGTTGCAAACCTTGTCCCCAGGGTTAGTGTGGGTAGCAGCGCTTTTATCCGTCCTGCTCTCGCTGGACGGGCTGTTCCGCAGTGATTTTGAAGACGGTTCTCTTGAGCAGTGGGTCCTTTCGTCGCACCCTCTGCCACTTCTGGTACTGGCTAAGGTACTGGCACACTGGGCTTTTTCCGGCTTGGCGCTAGTCTTGCTCTCACCGCTGCTGGCGATGATGCTGGGCTTGCCCGTCGAATGCCTGCCGGTATTGCTGCTTTCCTTGTTGCTCGGCACGCCGGTGCTCAGCCTGTTGGGGGCGGTGGGCGCAGCGTTGACCGTCGGTTTGAAGCGGGGCGGCCTGTTGTTGGCCCTACTGATTCTGCCTTTGTACATCCCGGTGTTGATCCTGGGCAGCGGTGCCTTGCAGGCCGCGCTCATGGGCATGCCGGCGACCGGTTACCTCTTGTGGCTTGGCAGCCTGACCGCCCTGGCGGTAACCCTGACACCCTTTGCTATAGCGGCTGGCCTGAAGATCAGCGTCGGCGAATAATGAGGTCTGGTTAAGCGACATAATCAGCTCTTCAACATAAGAAAGGCCCTGAGCTTCTTGCCTGACGAGAAGCCACCGTGATGGAAACAGCAATGAACTGGACCTGGTTTCACAAGCTCGGCTCGCCCAAATGGTTTTACGGCATCAGCGCCAAGCTGCTGCCGTGGTTGAGCATCGCAGCCCTGTTGCTGATCGGCACCGGCCTGGTCTGGGGCCTGGCCTTCGCGCCGCCGGACTACCAGCAAGGCAATAGCTTTCGCATCATCTATATCCACGTGCCCGCCGCGATGCTGGCGCAGTCCTGCTACGTGATGCTGGCGGTGTGCGGCATCGTTGGCCTGGTGTGGAAGATGAAGCTGGCCGACGTGGCCCTGCAATGCGCCGCGCCCATCGGCGCGTGGATGACCGCCGTGGCGCTGGTCACCGGCGCGATTTGGGGCAAACCGACCTGGGGCTCGTGGTGGGTGTGGGATGCGCGCCTCACGTCCATGCTGATCCTGCTGTTTCTGTACTTCGGCCTGATCGCCCTGGGCAATGCCATCAGCAACCGCGACAGCGCCGCCAAAGCCTGCGCGGTACTGGCCATCGTCGGCGTGATCAACATCCCGATCATCAAATACTCGGTGGAGTGGTGGAACACCCTGCACCAGGGCGCCACCTTCACCCTCACCGAAAAGCCGGCCATGCCCGTGGAAATGTGGGCGCCGCTGCTGCTGATGGTGCTGGGGTTCTACTGCTTCTTCGGCGCCGTGCTGCTGATGCGCATGCGCTTGGAAGTGCTCAAGCGTGAAGCCCGCACCAGTTGGGTCAAGGCCGAAGTGCAAAACAGCCTGGGAGCGCGTGGATGAGCTTCAACTCTTTCAGTGATTTTCTCGCCATGGGCCACCACGGCCTGTATGTCTGGACGGCCTACGGCATCTGCATTGCCGTACTGGCCCTCAACGTCGCCGCGCCGATCCTGGCCCGCAAGCGTTACCTGCAACAAGAGGCGCGTCGTTTGCGCCGGGAGACCGATAAGTGAATCCGCTGCGTAGAAAGCGTCTGTTGATCATCCTTGCCATCATGGCCGGCGTCGGCATAGCCGTGACCCTGGCCTTGAGCGCCTTGCAGCAGAACATCAACCTGTTTTACACCCCGACCCAGATCGCCAATGGCGAAGCGCCTGTCGACACACGTATCCGCGCCGGCGGCATGGTAGAGAAGGGCTCTTTGAAGCGTTCCGGCGATTCCCTCGACGTGACTTTCGTGGTCACCGACTTCAACAAGGCCGTGACCATCACCTATCGCGGCATCCTCCCGGACCTGTTCCGCGAAGGCCAGGGCATCGTCGCCTTGGGCAAGCTCAACGCCGATGGCGTGGTGGTGGCCGATGAAGTACTGGCCAAGCACGATGAGAAATACATGCCGCCCGAGGTCACCAAAGCTTTGAAAGACAGCGGCCAATCCGCCCCGAGCGCAACTTCACAGCCTGCGAAGGAGGGCTAAGCCATGACGTCCGCACTGTTTATTCCGGAGTTGGGCCAGTTGGCGATGATCCTCGCCCTGTGCTTTGCCGTCGTCCAGGCCATCGTGCCGTTGCTCGGCGCCTGGCGCGGCGACCGCCTGTGGATGAGCCTGGCGCAGCCGGCCGCCTGGGGCCAGTTTGCCTTTCTGCTGTTCGCGTTTGGTTGCCTGACCTACGCCTTCATGACCGACGACTTTTCCGTCGCCTATGTCGCCAACAACTCCAACAGCGCGCTGCCTTGGTACTACAAGTTCAGCGCCGTGTGGGGCGCCCACGAAGGTTCGTTGCTGCTGTGGGCCTTGATCCTCGGCGGTTGGACCTTCGCGGTGTCGGTGTTCTCGCGCCAACTGCCGCAAGTCATGCTGGCGCGGGTGCTGGCGGTGATGGGCATGATCAGCATCGGCTTCCTGTTGTTCCTGATCATGACCTCCAACCCGTTCAGCCGCATGCTGCCGCAGATCCCGGTGGACGGGCATGACCTCAACCCGCTGCTGCAAGACATCGGCCTGATCGTGCACCCGCCGATGCTCTACATGGGTTACGTCGGTTTCTCGGTAGCCTTCGCCTTCGCCATCGCCGCCTTGCTCGGCGGGCGCCTCGATGCGGCCTGGGCGCGCTGGTCGCGGCCGTGGACCATCGTGGCCTGGGCGTTTCTCGGTATCGGCATCACCTTGGGCTCGTGGTGGGCCTATTACGAACTCGGCTGGGGCGGCTGGTGGTTCTGGGACCCCGTGGAAAACGCCTCGTTCATGCCATGGCTGGTAGGCACCGCGCTGATTCACTCGCTGGCGGTTACCGAAAAACGCGGCGTGTTCAAAAGCTGGACGGTGCTGCTGGCGATTGCCGCATTTTCCCTCAGCCTGCTCGGCACGTTCCTGGTGCGGTCGGGTGTGTTGACCTCGGTGCACGCGTTTGCTTCCGACCCTGCGCGCGGCGTATTCATCCTGATCTTCCTGCTGTTTGTAGTCGGCGGCTCACTCACCTTGTTCGCCCTGCGTGCGCCGGTGGTCAAGAGCCAGGTCGGCTTTAACCTGTGGTCGCGGGAAACCTTGCTGCTGGGCAACAACCTGGTGCTGGTGGTGGCTGCGTCGATGATCCTGCTTGGCACCTTGTACCCGCTGGCGCTGGATGCGTTGAGCGGCGCCAAGCTGTCCGTGGGCCCACCGTACTTCAACGCTTTGTTTATCCCGTTGATGGGCCTGTTGATGGTGGTGATGGCGGTCGGCATGCTGGTGCGCTGGAAAGACACCCCGGTGAAATGGCTGGTGGGCATGTTGATGCCGGTGCTACTCGGCAGTGTGGCCTTGGCGGTGATCGCAGGCTTTGCCTACGGTGACTTCAATTGGGCAGTGCTTGCCACCTTCCTGCTCGCCGCTTGGGTATTGCTGGCCGGCGTGCGCGATATCGCCGACAAGACCCGCCACAAAGGCCTGATCAAAGGCCTGCCAACCCTGACCCGCAGCTACTGGGGCATGCAGATCGCCCACATCGGCATCGCCGTGTGCGCCTTGGGCGTGGTGCTTTCCAGCCAGAACAGCGCCGAACGCGACCTGCGCCTCGCGCCGGGCGAGTCCATGGACCTGGCCGGTTACCACTTCATTTTTGAAGGCGCCAAGCACTTCGAAGGGCCGAACTTCACGTCGGACAAAGGCACTGTGCGTGTCGTGCGCAAGGGTAAGGAAGTGGCCGTGCTGCACCCGGAAAAACGCCTGTACACCGTACAAAACTCAATGATGACCGAGGCCGGCATCGACGCCGGTTTCACCCGCGACCTCTATGTGGCGCTGGGTGAACCGCTGGGCGACGGCGCCTGGGCCGTGCGCGTGCATGTGAAACCGTTCGTGCGCTGGATCTGGTTCGGCGGTTTGCTCACCGGGTTTGGGGGCTTGCTGGCCGCGCTGGACCGGCGTTATCGGGTCAAGGTCAAGAGCCGGGTGCGTGAAGCCCTCGGTCTGCAAGGAGCGGCGGCATGAAGCGTTGGTTGATGGTGTTACCGCTGGCGGCCTTTCTGGTGATGGCGGTGTTCCTGTATCGCGGCTTGTACCTGGACCCGGCCGAGCTGCCTTCGGCGATGATCGGCAAGCCGTTCCCGGCGTTCAGCCTGAAGACGGTGCAGGGCGACAAGACCCTGACCCAGGCCGACCTGCTGGGCAAACCGGCGCTGGTCAACGTGTGGGCGACCTGGTGCATCTCGTGCCGGGTCGAGCACCCGGTGCTGAACAAGCTTGCCGAGAAGGGTGTGGTGATCTACGGCATCAACTACAAGGACGACAATGCGGCGGCCTTGAAGTGGCTGGCGGAGTTTCACAACCCGTACCTGCTGGATATTCGCGATGAAGACGGCAACCTTGGTTTGAACCTTGGCGTGTACGGCGCCCCGGAAACCTTCTTTATCGATGCCAAAGGCGTGATCCGTGACAAGTACGTCGGCGTGATCGACGAAGTGGTGTGGCGCGAGCAACTCGCCGCCAAGTACCAGGCGCTGGTCGATGAGGCCAAGCCATGAAGCGCCTGTTAGCCGCTGCTGTTCTCGCACTCGGATTGGCCGGCGTGGCCCACGCCGCCATCGACACCTACGAATTCGCCAAGGACGGTGACCGTGAGCGTTTTCGCGAACTGACCAAGGAACTGCGCTGCCCCAAGTGCCAGAACCAGGACATCGCCGACTCCAACGCGCCCATCGCCGCCGACCTGCGCAAAGAGATCTTTCGCATGCTGGGGGAGGGCAAGGACAACCAGCAGATCATCGACTTCATGGTCGACCGCTACGGCGATTTTGTGCGCTACAAACCGGCCCTCACCGGCAAGACCGCGCTGCTCTGGTTCGGCCCCGCCGGGCTGTTGCTGGCCGGCGTGGTGGTCATGGCTGTGATCGTGCGCCGTCGCCGCGCCGCACCTACTGATGGTTCCGACGCGCTATCTCCTGAAGAGCGCAAACGCCTCGACCAATTGCTGGACACCAAGACTGATGATTGATTTTTGGCTCGCCGCAGGGTTGCTGCTCCTGATTGCCCTGAGTTTCCTGTTGATCCCTGTATTGCGCGGCCGCCGTGCCCAGCGAGAAGAGGATCGCACCGCGCTGAACGTGGCGCTCTACCAAGAACGCGTGGCCGAGTTGCAAGTGCAGCAGGACGAAGGCGTGCTCAATGCCGTGCAACTCGACACCGGCCGCGCCGAGGCTGCCCGCGAATTGCTGGCCGACACCGAAGGTGTGGAAAAGCCCCGCGAATCGCGCCTGGGCAAGCCGCTGCCGTTTTTGGCGGCTTTTCTAGTGCCGGTCCTGGGCATTGCGCTGTACCTGCATTACGGGGCGAGCGACAAGGTCGCACTGACCCGCGAATTCGCCCAGCCGCCGGTGTCCATGCAAGACATGACCCAGCGCCTGGAACGTGCCGCCGCTGCTCAGCCGGATTCGCCGGAAGGCTTGTACTTCCTCGGTCGCGCCTACATGGCTCAGGACCGTTCGGCCGATGCGGCGAAAGTCTTCGAACGCACCGTGGCCCTGGCCGGTCGCCAGCCGGAACTGCTCGGCCAGTGGGCGCAGGCGCAGTACTTTGCCGACAACAAGCAGTGGTCGCCCAAGGTGCAGGCGCTGACCGATGAAGCCTTGAAGCTCGATCCGAAGGAAGTCACCAGCCTTGGCCTGCTGGGTATCGCCGCCTTTGAAGGCCAGCGTTATCAGGAAGCCATCGACTACTGGAACCGCCTGCTGGCGCAGTTGCCACCGCAAGACAACTCCCGTGTCGCGCTGCAAGGCGGGATTGATCGCGCGGCCGAGAAGCTCAAGGACAGCGGCGGCACCGTGGCGCAAAAAACCGTGATGAAAGTGCGTGTCGACTTGTCCGCCGAGGTCAAGGCCAAAGCCCTGCCAACCGACAGCGTGTTTATCTTCGCCCGTGCGGTCAGCGGCCCGCCAGCGCCGTTGGCGGCCAAGCGCGTCACCGTCGCCGAACTGCCGGTCACCGTCGAACTGGGCGATGCGGACGCAATGATGCCGCAGTTGAAACTGTCGAACTTCGCCGAAGTCCAACTGGTTGCGCGCATATCCCGGGCAGGTGTTCCAACCGCTGGCGAGTGGATCGGCCGCAGCCAACCCTTGGCCAGCAGCACCACTGCCACGCAGCAGCTGACCATCGACCGTCCGGATAAGTAATTCGAGGAAACGCCTATGACCGCTCTTGCACGCATCACCTTGCTCAGCCTGGTACTCGGCTTGAGCGCTTGTGCGGTCCATCGGCCACCTGGGGCACCCACCGGCCCGACCATCCCACCGTCGGGCCCCTCGACCCAGCCGAGCACCCAACCTTCCGGCCCGGTAACCCCGCCGCCGAAACCGGTGCCGAGCAAATCGCCAACCTTTGCCCCGCCACCGGGCGCCGCCAGCCACTGGGACGGCAAGATGCAGGTGTATGTGCTGGAAGAACAGCCCGACACCTTCTACCGCCAGCGCACCTACTACCGCTGGAGCAACGGCTGGAGCCGCTCCATCAGCCCGAATGGGCCATGGGAAGAGACGGATGTGCACGGCGTGCCGCCGGGGTTGAGCAAGCAGTACGCGCAATGACAAAAGGCGACCTTCGGGTCGCCTTTTTCATATCCTTGAAATACACCCCTTCAAACACTGAAGATCAAATGTGGGAGCGGGCTTGCTCGCGAAAGCGGAGTGTCAGCCTAAGATGCGGTGACTGACCTGCCGCCTTCGCGAGCAAGCCCGCTCCCACAGGGGATCTCTTCACGGCCCGGTTTTTTCGCAAGCGTTGACATGCATTCGCGCCAACAACAAAGCCCAAGTGTGGGAGCCGCGGTATGTGGCCGCCGTCGGCCTGGCCCGCGCGGTCAAGATGATCAGCCTGGCGCCCGCACACGCGGCGGGCCTGACGGACCGTGGTGAAATTGCTATTGGCCTGCGCGCCGACCTCGTCCAAGCCAGGCGCCGCGAAGGGCTGCCCGTAGTGCAACACGTATGGCGACAAGCGAAGAGGGTGTTTTGATGGCAGGCAGGTTGATCTATCTCATCGGGCCATCGGGTTCGGGCAAGGACAGCCTGCTGGATGCCGCGCGCCCGCGTCTGGCCGAACGCGGTTGCCGCATTGTGCGCCGCGTGATCACCCGCTCGGCGGAGGCTGTGGGCGAGGCGGCCCAGGGGGTGAGCGCGCAGCAGTTTGCCGCGATGGACGCTGAGGGTGCGTTTGCCCTCAGTTGGCACGCCAATGGGTTGTCCTATGGCATTCCCGCGCAAATTGATGACTGGCTGGCGGCGGGGGACGACGTGTTGGTCAACGGCTCCCGTGCGCACCTGGCGCAGACCCGCGAGCGCTATCCTGCGGTGCTGGTGTTGCTGCTGACGGTTGATCAAACCGTGTTGCGTCAGCGTTTGATCGCGCGCGGGCGTGAGTCCCTGGCGGAAATAGAGGAGCGCCTGGCGCGCAATGCGCGGTTCACCGCTGACCTGATCGCCGGCAACGGTTCGGGGTTGTTTGTGCTGGATAATTCCGGCCCGCTTGAACACACCGTCGAGCGTTTGCTGTGTTGCCTGGACCCTGGGCACTCGGCATGCGCCTGACCCTGCTCGGCACCGGCGACGCGCGGCAAGTGCCGGTGTAGGGCTGTGAGTGCATCGCTTGCGCCATGGCGTGCAGCGATGAGCGCCTGCGCCGTCGGCCGTGCAGCGCAAGCCTGTGGAGCGGCCACGATCAAGCCTTGGTCAGCGCGGGGCAGGCCGGCGCTTCGAGACCAAACCGGCTCGCCAGCGCCTTGCGGCCCTTGGGCGTCAAACCGAGCGCCCGACTATCCAGGTCCTGGGTGACCCAATGGTGGCCAATAGCATTTTGTAGAAACGCTGCTCCCAACGCGCCGGCCAAATGCGGACGGCGCACGCTCCAGTCCAGGCACGCGCACGCAAAATGCCGTCGTTGCGTGCGCAGTGTTGCCACATCAATCCCCAGTTCTATCAGCGCTGTTTCACCGGGCGCGGTGAGCTGGTAAGTCCCCTCGCCAATCAGCCAGCCGGACGCGATGAAATGGTCATGCAGCTGCACCGCCAGCGTGCCGGCCATGTGGTCGTAGCAGGTGCGTGCGAACTGCAGGCGAGTGGGCGTGGTCGGGACGAAGGCCTTGCGGGTATTGCGGCTGATCACCATCAAACCCTCGATGGCCTGGGCCACATGGGGGCCGGCCAGGCGGTAGTAGCGATGGCGTCCTTGGGTGTGCAGCTTGAGCAGGCCATCGTCCTTGAGCCTGGCCAGGTGGGCGCTGGCGGTGGAGGCGCTCACCCCGGCAATCGCGGCCAGCTCGGTGCTGGTGCGCGCATGGCCATCCATCAGCGAGCAGAGCATTTTCGTGCGCGCAGGCTCGGCGATCGCCCCCGCCACTTGTGAAAGCGCCGTGTCATCGTCATGGGCGTTCATATTTCGTTCCTGAGCGAATCATTGCCGTGAGAGAGGGCAGATAGTAACGCTTCTTTTGCGAACAGGACGTACCGAATGACACCGCTGCAAGCCGCTACCCATGCTGACCCTTATGCGTATTACGCAGCCCTGAGACGCAACGATGAGCTGTTGTTCGATGCTGACCTTGGACTGTGGATCGCCAGTAGCGCCAAGGCCGTCGAAGCCGTGCTGACGCATCCCGACTGTCGGGTACGCCCGTCACACGAGCCCGTGCCTGCGGCTATCGCAAACGGTGCGGCGGGGCAGGTCTTCGCCAGGTTGATGCGTATGAACGAGGGGGTGGCCCACCAATGCCCGAGGGCCGCGGTCGAGCCTGCGCTGGCCAGGTTGGATGCGCTGCACATTGCAGGAGTGGTGAGGCAACTCAGCGCTTGCATGCATAGCCTGGATGATTGGATGTTTACCTTGCCCGTCTCGGTAGTCGCGTATCTGCTGGGTGTGCCCGGCGAACGGTTAAGCACGGTCGCCGGTTTGACACGGGATTTTGTCGCCTGCCTCTCGCCGCTGAGCCGCGAAGCTCAATTGCGTGATGCCTGATTAAAAGCGCGCGTTTGATCAGGCCGCAGGATGTGCTCGGTCTGACTTCTCGTCAGCACTGAAAAGCGACACGGCAAAGCGCTGACAGCGCTTAGGCGTTGATCAGCGCCTGCACACACTCGACCCACGACGACGTCGCCCTGGAATAAATTCAGCGGGTTTCCAATATTCCGTAATACAGCCGTCAATCCGACCTGGGCATTATCACGCCCACGAAGATTACGCGGGGATGGGCTGGGGCATGTTGGAGTTGGACATCTCGCCTTATCTGGGCAAGACCGAGAAGGTCAATGTGACCTTGCCCGGTTATGTCATTCAGCGCATCGACCGTGACGTGCGTGAACACAAGGTCAAAAGCCGCTCGTCATTTCTGGCAGGTGCGGCTTTGGAGAAGTTGGTGCGCTCCTAAGCGCAATCAGGCTGTCGCGACCGACACCTGGCGCGACGCACTCAGGAACCGCAACAACGCCAGCAGCGGGAACGCACTGCCCACTAGCATCACGCCCAGCCAGCCGCCGTGTTCATACACGCTGCTGGCAATCGCCGAACCGAAGGCGCCGCCGATGAAGATGCTGGTCATGTATAGCGCGTTCAGGCGGCTGCGGCTGTTAGCGTCGAGGGCGTAGACGGCGCGTTGGCCCAGGACCATGTTCATCTGCACGCAGAAGTCCAGGACCACGCCGGTCACCGCCAGGCCAATCACGCTGTACAGCGGGTGTACGAAGGCCGGCAGGAAGCTCAAGGCGCCAAACAACATGGCCAGCAGCGAGGCGCGATGCGTGTGGCCGGCATCGGCCAGGCGGCCGGCGATGGGCGCGGCGATGGCGCCGATGGCACCCACCAGGGCGAAGATCGCGATCTGGGTTTGGCTCAGGCCATGGTTACGTACCAACTCCAGCGGGGCGGCGGTCCAGAACAGGCTGAAGGTGGCAAACATGCAGCCTTGGTAGAACGCGCGTTGGCGCAGCACCGGTTGCTCGCGCAGCAGGGTGCCGAGGGAGCGCAGCAACTGGCCGTAGCTGGCGCTGTGGTCGGGCTGGCGCTTGGGGATGGTCATCAACAGCACCACGCTGATAAACGCCATCAACGCGGCGGCGGCCATGAACATCGTGCGCCAGCCGAAGTGATCGGCCACCACACTGGACACCGGCCGTGCCAGCAAAATACCCAGCAACAGTCCGCCCATGATGCTGCCGACCACACGGCCACGGGATTCGGCAGGCGCCAGGTGCGCGGCCAGCGGGATCAGAATTTGCACCGAGACGGAACTGAATCCGATCAGCAACGACACAAGAAGGAACAAATTCGGCTGCTCGGTGAACGCAGCACCCAGTAGGCTGGCGATGGCCAGCACCGTTGTGGCGATCATCAGCTTGCGGTTTTCCAACAGATCGCCCAGCGGCACCAGGAAGAACAGGCCCAGGGCATAGCCGATTTGCGTGAGGGACACGATCAGGCTGGCCATCGCGGGAGTCAGGCCGATGTCCGGCGCGATCAACTCGATGATCGGTTGGGCGTAGTAGATGTTGGCAACAATGGCGCCGCAACAGAACGCAAACAGCATCACCATCCCGCGGGTCATGGTGCTCGTAGCGTGTGGGGTAGCGTTCATGGTGTTCTCGTAAAAGCGAAGGAAGATGGCGTGCGAGAATAAAGACAAGACCTGGCAGCGAGTAGGCCGTTGACGGTGATAACACTCATGCCCGGAATTAATGACTGAAACGTTAACTTTCGGGTCGAAGGGCAATGATACATTCAGTCACAACTGCCGAAACAGGAAATCCACTTTCATGAAAATCACGCTGAACAAGATGATCCTGGCTTCAACCCTCGCCGCGGCCATGGCCATTGGGCTGGCGAACGCCGCCGATGCCCCGCGCGTTGGTGTACGTGGCGCCATCACGGCGATGGACGGCGATGCGATGCACGTCAAGGTCAACAGCGGTGAGGACGTCATCGTGCACCTGACCAAAGACACCCAAGTGCGTGCCGTGACCCTGGCCAAGATCGATGAAATCAAGCCCGGCAGCTACATTGGCTCCGCCGCCATGCCCAACGCCGATGGCACCCTCACGGCCCTGGAAGTCCACGTGTTTCCACCGGCCATGGCCGGCACGGGCGACGGGCACCGCGCGTTTGACTTGAAAGAAGGCAGCAGCATGACCAACGGCACCGTCGGCGACTTGGTGGTCAGCAACGGGCGCACCTTGACCGTGAAATACAAAGGCGGCGAACAGAAGATTGTGGTGCCCGATGATGTGCCGATCGTCAACCTGGAGCCAGGGGATCGCAGCTTGCTCAAACCGGGGGTGAAGGTGGTGATGTTTGCGGCGCAGGGCGCGGATGGGACCATCACCGCACAGGCCATCTCAGCCGGCAAAGACGGCGTGACACCGCCGATGTAACTGACCCAATGATGAGCAAAATGTGGGTGCTGGCTTGCCTGCGATAGCATCACCTAGGTATGCCTGACACACCAAGGTGCCTGCATCGCAGGCAAGCCAGCTCCCACATTCAGTTATTGGCCGCTGTAGATCTGGTCAAAAACCCCACCATCATTGAAGTGGGTTTTCTGCACGGTGCGCCAGTCGCCAAAGGTCTTCTCGACCGACAGGAAGTCGACTTTCGGGAAGCGGTCGGTGTACTTGGCCAGCACCTTTGGGTCACGTGGGCGCAGGTAGTTGTTGGCGGCGATTTCCTGGCCTTGCGGCGACCACAGGTATTTCAGGTAGTCTTCGGCGGCGACGCGGGTGCCTTTCTTCTCGACCACTTTGTCGACCACCGATACCGGCGGCTCAGCTTCGGCGGAGACGCTTGGGTAGATCACTTCGAACTGATCACTGCCGAATTCACGCGCGATCATTTCCGCTTCGTTTTCAAAGGTCACCAGCACGTCGCCAATCTGGTTGGTCATGAACGTGGTGGTGGCTGCACGGCCGCCGGTATCCAGCACAGGCGCCTGCTTGAACAGCTTGCCGACAAAGGCCTTGGCCTTGTCTTCATCGCCGCCGTTCTTCAGCACATAACCCCAGGCCGACAGGTAGGTGTAGCGGCCGTTACCCGAAGTTTTCGGGTTCGGCACGATCACCTGCACACCCTCTTTGAGCAGGTCTGGCCAGTCTTTCAGGGCTTTGGGGTTGCCTTTGCGCACGATAAACACGGTGGCGGAGGTGAACGGCGCGCTGTTGTTCGGCAGCCGGGTCACCCAGTTGTCCGGCACCAGTTTGCCGTTGTCGACCAGGGCGTTGATGTCGGTGGCCATGTTCATGGTGATCACGTCAGCCGGCAGGCCGTCGATCACCGAGCGCGCTTGTTTGCTGGAACCGCCGAAGGACATCTGCAAGGTCAGCTTGTCGTCCGGATGCTCGGCTTCCCAGTGCTTCTGGAAGGCAGCGTTGTAATCCTTGTAGAAGTCGCGCATCACGTCATAGGAGACGTTGAGCAGTGTGACGGGGGCAGCCTGGACGGCGCCCGCCAGGGCAAGGCCGGCGGCCAGAAGAGAGGCGCTAACGAGTTTTTTCACTGCTCATTCCTTGTTGTTCGAGAAGCTTGTCGATTGAGTGGGGGCAATTTGCCACCGACTATAGCCGCGCCCGCATAGACGTTTAAAGATTAAAACGAACTTTGCTTATTCCACTTTACGAAACAGATTGCTGCCACAGCGCGAGCAAAACGCCGCGTTGGGTTCATGGCTGTCTTTTTTGCACACCGGGCAGTCGTGTTGCAACTGCTCCCCGCGCATGGCGCTGGCCAATTCGGCGGTAAAAATCCCGGTGGGCACGGCGATGATCGAGTAACCGGTGATCATCACCAGCGACGAGATCACCTGGCCTAATGGCGTCTTCGGCACGATGTCGCCAAAGCCCACGGTGGTCAGGGTCACAATCGCCCAATAGATGCCCTTGGGAATGCTGGTAAACCCATGTTCCGGGCCTTCGATCACGTACATCAAGGTGCCGAACACCGTGACCAGGGTGCACACGCTCACCAGGAACACCACGATCTTTTGTTTGCTGCCGCGCAGCGCCGCCATCAGGTAGTTGGCCTGCTTGAGGTACGGGCTGAGCTTGAGCACGCGGAAGATCCGCAGCATCCGAATGATGCGGATGATCAGCAGGTACTGCGCGTCGCTGTAATACAGCGCGAGAATGCCGGGCACGATGGCGAGCAAATCCACCAGCCCATAAAAACTGAAGGCGTAGCGCAACGGCTTGGGCGAGCAATACAGGCGCAAGCCGTACTCGATGGCGAAGATCACCGTGAAGCCCCACTCGATATAGGCCAGCAGATTCGCGTAGTTCTGGTGAACCTGGTCGATGCTGTCGAGCATCACGATCACAATGCTGGCGAGGATGATCAGCAACAAAATGCCGTCAAAGCGGCGCCCGGCCGCTGTATCGCTTTGGAAAACCATGACGTAGAGGCGCTGACGCCAGTCGTTGTTACTGTCCATAAAACCCGCCTAAATCGAATATCGGGCAAGCCTAGGGGGATTCGAACGGGCTGTCCACGCGGGCTTTGAACAATCGCTGGCTGGCGCGTACCAGCCAGCAGGCGAGGATAAACGGCGCGGTCAGCGCCGGCAGTTGCAGGGCGCTGAACCCCGGCGTGAGCGTGATTGCCAGGCCGATGCCGAGCAGCGGCAACCAAGGCTGGCGGCGCGTCTGGCTCAACGCCAGCGCGGCCAATGCTGGGTTATAGCTGTGCAGGCCGAGAAGGGCGCTGCTGGTTTCGCCCATCAGCAGGGCGATCAGCACGCCACTGGCGGCACCGATCAGCGCCCACAGCGCGGCACGACGGTCGGCCATCAACAGCCCAAACGCAATCAGGGCGCCGGCCAGTGGCTGGTCCAGCAGCATGATTTGTGCGAGCCCGGTGAAGGGCGCAGTGAGCACGCCGAGGGTGTCGGGTTCGCTCAAGGTGAAGGTGCCTGCAGGCACTGTGCCCAGCAGCAACCAGGCGAGGCCGACAAAAGGCGCGGTATAGGCGGGCAAGTCATCCGCTTGCGTGGCATGTTTTAACCATTGGCGCGTGAGCATCGCACTCAAGCCGCCGCACGCCAGGATCAGCGGCGGCAATAAGGCCGACCACGCGAAGTGCTGGCTGATCAACAAGCCCAGCAGCACGCCGTTGTAGCTATAAAGGCCGGCCTGGCGCTCAGCCTTGGGGTAACCCCGGCGCTGGGCCGTGAGCAAACCCGCCACACCACCCAGCAGCGCCCCGCCGAACAAGGCCGGGGCGCCGATCAGGATGGCCAGCAGGCACAGCAGGCCACACAGTGGCTGGCGTTGCAGGAAGATCTGGCTGAAGCCGTTGAGCAAGGCTTCGGCCCAGTCGGGGCAGGGTGGGTTGTGCATTGTGGTTTAGTCAGTGAGACCGAGTTGCCCTCAATCGCAGGCAAGCCAGCTCCCACTTTTGAATGTATTGGCACATCAAAATGTGGGGGCCGGGCTTGCCCGCGATGAGGCCCCAACAGGCGCTAAATCAATGTCTCGATGCGCAGCGAATTGGTCGACCCCGGCTTGCCAAACGGCACCCCGGCGGTAATCACCAACGTATCCCCGCGCTGCGCCATCCCTTGGGCCTGGGCAATCTCCAGCGCCGTAGAACACACCTCATCCACTTGGCGCAGCCGATCATTCACAACCGAATGCACGCCCCACGCCACGCTCAAGCGCCGCGCCGTGGACAGGTTCGGCGTGAGGTTGAGGATCGGCGCCACCGGCCGTTCCCGCGCGGCGCGCAGGCTGGAGCTGCCGGACTCGCTGTAGTTCACCAGCACCGCCACCGGCAGGATGCTGCTGATGCGCCGGATCGCGCAGCTAATTGCATCCGACACCGTGGCATCGGCCTTGGGCCGGCTGACGTCCAGCTGTGTCTGGTAATCCGGGCCGTTTTCCACTTGGCGGATGATCTTGCTCATCATCTGCACGGCTTCCAGTGGGTATTCGCCTGAGGCGGTTTCCGCCGACAGCATCACCGCGTCCGCGCCTTCGGCCACCGCATTGGCGACATCGGTGACTTCGGCACGGGTCGGCGCCGGCGAGAAGCGCATGGACTCAAGCATCTGCGTGGCCACCACCACTGGCTTGCCCAACTGGCGGCAGGTGCTGACGATGTCTTTCTGGATCTGCGGCACGCTTTCGGCGGGCACTTCAACGCCCAGGTCGCCTCTTGCCACCATGATTGCGTCACTCAGCTCGGCGATTTCCTGCAAGCGTTGCACGGCCGATGGCTTCTCTATCTTGGCCATCAGGAACGCCTTGTCGCCGATCAACTCGCGGGCCTCGCGGATATCTTCCGGGCGCTGCACAAACGACAGCGCCACCCAGTCCACGCCCAGTTCCAGGCCGAAGCTCAGGTCGCGGCGGTCCTTGGCGGTCAGCGGGCTGAGTTCCAGCAAGGCTTGCGGGACATTCACGCCCTTGCGGTCAGACAGTTCGCCGCCATTCAGTACGGTGGTGTCGATGGCGTTGGCATGTTTGGTGATCACCCGCAGGCGCAACTTGCCGTCGTCCAGCAACAGGTCCATGCCCGGCTCCAGCGCCGCGATGATTTCCGGGTGGGGCAGGTTGACCCGGCATTGGTCGCCCAGTGTCGGGTCCAAGTCCAGGCGCAGGGCCTGGCCGCGCACCAGTTGCACTTTGCCCTCGGCAAATCGCCCGACCCGCAGCTTCGGCCCTTGCAGGTCCATGAGGATGCCCAGCGGATAATTCAGCTGGCGCTCGACCTGGCGAATCCACTGGTAGCGCTGGGCGTGATCGGCGTGATCACCGTGGCTGAAATTCAGGCGGAAGATATTCACCCCGGCTTCCACCAACTCGCGAATATCGTCAATGCTGTCGGTTGCCGGGCCGAGGGTGGCGAGGATTTTGACCTTCTTGTCAGGCGTCATGTTGGGCAGTCTCAAGAATCAGGATGGCGCGGAAATCGTTGACGTTGGTGCGGGTTGGCTCGGTGACGATCAAACCGTCGAGGGCAGCGAAATAACCGTAGCCATTGTTGTTATCAAGCTCATCGCTGGCCGACAGGCCCAAGGCTTCGGCGCGGGCGTAGCTGGTTGGGGTCATGATCGCGCCGGCGTTGTCTTCCGAACCGTCGATGCCGTCGGTGTCACCGGCCAGGGCGTAGACGCCGGGCAGGCCCTTGAGGCTGTCGGTGAGGCTCAGCAGGAATTCGGCATTGCGCCCGCCACGGCCATCGCCGCGCACGGTGACGGTGGTTTCACCGCCGGAGAGGATCACGCACGGCGCCGCCAATGGCTGGCCGTGTTGCACGATCTGGCGGGCGATACCGGCATGTACCTTGGCCACGTCCCGTGCTTCGCCTTCGAGGTCGCCGAGGATCAACGGGCTGAACCCGGCTTGGCGCACTTTCACCGCCACCGCTTCGAGGGATTGTTGTGGGCGGGCGATCAATTGGAAATGGCTGCGCGCGAGCAGCGGGTCGCCGGGTTTGACGGTTTCCGACGCCGGGTTCTGCAACCAGCTGCGCACCGAGGCGGGCGCATCGATGCCGTAGCGCTTGAGAATCGCCAGGGCTTGTTGCGAGGTGCTTGGGTCACCGACGGTGGGGCCGGACGCGATGACGGTGGCCTGGTCGCCCGGCACATCGGAGATCGCGTAGGTGTACACCGTCGCCGGCCAGGCTGCCTTGGCCAGTCGCCCGCCCTTGATCGCCGAGAGGTGCTTGCGCACGCAATTCATCTCGCCGATGGTCGCGCCGGATTTGAGCAGGGCTTTGTTGATGGCCTGTTTGTCGGCCAGGGTGATGCCTTCGGCGGGCAGCGCCAGCAAGGCAGAGCCGCCACCGGAGAGCAGGAAAATCACGCGGTCGTCTTCGGTCAGGTTGCTGATCAGTGCCAGCACGCGCTTGGCCACCGCCAAGCCCGCCGCATCGGGGACCGGGTGCGCAGCTTCGACCACTTCGATTTTTTTGCACGGTGCGCCGTGGCCGTAGCGGGTGACCACCAGGCCCGAGACGTCGCCCTGCCAGCAGTTCTCGACAACGAGGGCCATGGCCGCCGCGGCTTTGCCGGCGCCGATCACGATCACTCGGCCGCTGCGGTCGGTGGGCAGGTAAGGTTCAAGGACTTGCCGGGGGTGGGCGGCGTCGATGGCTGTGGCAAACAGCTCGCGAAGCAGGTGTTGCGGATCGACCGACATAAGCGGGCTCCCGGGGGATTTTTGTTTTTAGGTTTGAAACGTGGAACTGGGACAAAAATGTGGGCGCTGGCTTGCCTGCGATAGCGGTCTGTCAGACAACTGATCTGTCACTGAAAAACCGCTATCGCAGGCAAGCCAGCTCCTACACAGGGGTGCATTTCAAATTGAATTACTTATCGCGAATCGAAAAATTCGCCATATGCTCCAACCCCTTGATCAGCGCCGAGTGGTCCCAGTTGCCACCGCCAATCGCTGTGCAGGTGCTGAACACCTGCTGGGTGCCGGCGGTGTTCGGCAGGTTGATCCCCAGTTCCTTGGCCCCGGCCAGCGCCAGGTTCAAATCCTTCTGGTGCAGGTTGATACGGAAGCCCGGATCAAAGGTGCCCTTGATCATGCGTTCGCCATGCACTTCGAGGATCTTCGACGAAGCAAAACCACCCATCAGCGCTTCACGTACCTTGGCCGGGTCGGCGCCGTTTTTCGAGGCGAACAGCAGCGCTTCGGCCACCGCCTGAATATTCAACGCGACGATAATCTGGTTGGCCACCTTGGCGGTCTGGCCATCGCCATTGCCGCCGACCAGGGTGATGTTCTTGCCCATGCTCTGGAACAGCGCCAGGGCGCGTTCGAAGGTGTGCGGCTCGCCCCCGACCATGATGCTCAAGGTGCCGGCCTTGGCGCCGACTTCACCACCGGACACCGGGGCGTCGAGGTACTGCGCGCCGGTCTTATTGATCTTGGCGGCAAAGGCTTTGGTGGCGGTGGGCGAGATCGAACTCATGTCGATCACCACCTTGTTCGGCGACAAACCGGCCGCAACGCCATCGGCGCGGAACAGCACGTCATCGACCTGCGGGGTGTCCGGCACCATCACGATGATGAACTCGGCTTCCTGGGCCACTTGCTGCGGGTTGGCCAGGGCCACGGCGCCGGCGTCGATCAGCTCGGCCGGGGCCTTGCCGTGGTGCTCGGACAGGAACAGTTGGTGGCCGGCCTTTTGCAGGTTGGCGGCCATGGGTTGGCCCATGATGCCGGTGCCGATAAATCCGATTTTAGCCATGATCAAAATCCTCTTTTTATTAGATGGGCAGGCCTGTCTCGGGTCTGCCAAACACCGAAGATCTACTGTGGGAGCTGGCTTGCCTGCGATAGCGCTCGATCCGTTACAGATTGATCGCCTGATACACCGCCATCGCAGGCAAGCCAGCTCCCACATTGTTCTGTGGTGTGTCTGTTAGATCGCGTTGTGGGTTTTGAGCCAGCCCAAACCCGCTTCAGTGGTGGTCAACGGCTTGTACTCACAACCAACCCAACCCGCGTAACCAATTCGGTCCAAATGCTCGAACAGGAAGCGGTAGTTGATCTCCCCGGTTCCGGGCTCGTTACGCCCCGGGTTGTCGGCCAGTTGGATGTGGTTGATCTCACCCAGGTGCGCAGCCAGGGTCCGGGCCAGGTCGCCTTCCATGATTTGCATGTGATAGATGTCGTATTGTAGGAACAGGTTGGCGCTGCCCACTTGCTCGCGAATCGCCAGGGCCTGGGCGGTGTTGTTGAGGTAAAAGCCGGGGATGTCACGGGTGTTGATCATCTCCATCACCAGCTTGATGCCCGCGGCTTGCAGCTTGTCGGCGGCGTACTTGAGGTTGGCGACAAAGGTTTTTTTCACGGTTTCGTCGTCAACGCCTTGCGGCCGGATGCCCGCCAAGCAATTGATCTGGGTATTGCCCAGCACCTGGGCGTAGGCGATGGCCAGCTTGACCCCAGCACGGAATTCCTCGACTCGGTCCGGGTGGCACGCCAGGCCGCGTTCGCCCTTGGCCCAGTCGCCGGCCGGCAGGTTGAACAGCACTTGGGTCAGGCCGTTGGCGTCCAGTTGCGCCTTGATTTGGGCGGAGCTGAATTCGTACGGGAACAGGTACTCGACACCCTGGAAGCCGGCATCGGCAGCCGCTTTGAAACGGGCGAGAAAGTCCTGTTCGGTAAACAGCATCGACAGGTTGGCGGCAAAACGCGGCATAAGGTTCTCCTTAATCGAGCAGGGAAATGGCAGTCGGCGCATCGTTGCCGACCAGGGCCAAATCTTCGAATTCGTTGACGGCGTTGATCTCGGTGCCCATGGAAATATTGGTCACGCGCTCCAGAATAATCTCAACAATCACTGGCACCTTGAACTCTTCGATCATTTCCTTGGCCTTGCGCAACGCCGGCGCAATCTGGTCCGGTTCGAATACGCGCAGGGCCTTGCAACCCAGGCCTTCGGCGACGGCGACGTGGTCGACGCCATAACCGTTGAGTTCCGGGGCGTTGAGATTGTCGAAAGACAGCTGCACGCAGTAGTCCATTTCAAACCCGCGCTGGGCCTGGCGGATCAAACCCAGGTAGGAGTTGTTCACCACCACGTGGATATACGGCAGCTTGAATTGCGCGCCCACGGCCAATTCTTCGATCATGAACTGGAAGTCATAGTCGCCCGAAAGCGCCACGACTTTGCGGCTTGGGTCAGCCTTGACCACCCCGAGCGCCGCCGGAATGGTCCATCCCAACGGGCCGGCTTGGCCGCAGTTGATCCAGTGGCGTGGCTTGTAGACGTGCAGGAACTGCGCGCCGGCAATCTGCGACAGGCCGATGGTGCTGACGTAGCAGGTGTCTTTGCCGAACACCTGGTTCATCTCTTCGTACACGCGTTGCGGCTTGACCGGCACGTTGTCGAAGTGGGTCTTGCGGTGCAAGGTGGCCTTGCGTTGCTGGCAGTCATGCAGCCAGGCGCTGCGGTCCTTGAGCTTGCCTGCGGCTTTCCACTCGCGGGCCACTTCAATGAACATCGTCAGCGCAGACCCTGCGTCGGAAACGATGCCCAGGTCCGGGGTGAACACGCGGCCAATCTGCGTCGGCTCAATGTCGACGTGAATGAATTTGCGCCCCTCGGTGTACACCTCCACCGAACCGGTGTGGCGGTTGGCCCAACGGTTGCCGATGCCCAGCACCACGTCCGATTTGAGCATCGTCGCGTTGCCATAACGGTGCGAGGTTTGCAGGCCGACCATGCCCACCATCTGCGGGTGATCGTCCGGGATCGTGCCCCAGCCCATCAGGGTCGGGATCACCGGGATGCCGGTCAATTCGGCGAACTCCACCAGCAGCTCGCTGGCGTCGGCGTTGATCACGCCGCCGCCGCTCACCAGCAAGGGGCGTTCGGCTTGGTCCAGCAGCGCCAGGGCTTTCTCGACCTGGATGCGCGTGGCCAATGGCTTGGCCAGCGGCAGCGGTTGGTAGGCGTCGATGTCGAATTCGATCTCGGCCATCTGCACGTCGAACGGCAGGTCGATCAGCACCGGGCCAGGGCGGCCGGAGCGCATTTCATAGAAAGCTTTCTGGAAGGCATACGGCACTTGGCCAGGCTCCAGCACAGTGGTCGCCCACTTGGTCACCGGCTTGACGATGCTGGTGATGTCGACGGCTTGGAAGTCCTCTTTGTGCATCCGTGCACGCGGGGCTTGGCCGGTGATGCACAGAATCGGGATCGAGTCGGCCGAGGCGCTGTACAGGCCGGTGACCATGTCAGTGCCCGCCGGGCCCGAGGTGCCAATGCACACGCCGATATTGCCGGCCTTGGTGCGGGTGTAGCCCTCGGCCATGTGCGAGGCGCCTTCAACGTGGCGAGCAAGGACGTGATCGATGCCACCGACCTTCTGCAAGGCCGAATACAGCGGGTTGATGGCGGCGCCTGGGATACCGAAGGCGGTGTCCACACCTTCACGGCGCATCACCAGGACGGCGGCTTCGATTGCTCTCATTTTGCTCATGGTTTTGGTGCCTCTTGCGTTTTGTAATTGTATACAAGTGGTGTCTGGTCAAAGTGTATTCACGGCGAGCGGCGCAGGTCAATGCATTTTATAAATGCGCCTTTACGTTCGTCGGAAGCGCTTTTTTCGACGTATGGAGCGTTTGTGCGAAAATATTGTTTACAAAAACAAATGTCATTGTGTTCTATTTGTTCGATTGGGCATCTGATCAAACAGACCTCCACCGCTTTCTCAATAACAAAAGAAGGACGGCACCATGAGCGCTTTAACCTTGAAACTCGCCACCCAACTGGCCAGCCAGGCCCTTCACGCAGGCCGAACCATTTCAGCCGCACCGCTGACCATTGCAGTGCTCGACAGCGGCGGGCACTTGGTCACCCTGCAACGCGAAGACGGCGCCAGCCTGCTACGCCCGCAAATCGCCATCGGCAAGGCCTGGGGCGCGATTGCCCTGGGCAAGGGCTCACGTTTGCTGGCACTGGACGCCCAGCAGCGCCCGGCGTTTATCGCGGCGTTGAACAGCCTGGGGCAGGGCAGCGTGGTGCCGGCGCCGGGCGGGGTATTGATTCGGGATCAGGCGGGTGCGGTGCTGGGGGCGATTGGGATCAGTGGGGATACGTCGGATATTGATGAACAGTGTGCGATTACGGCGATTGAGGGGGTGGGGTTGTTGGCGGATGCAGGGGTGTCTGCCTAGCCTTCGGTGACAGGTAGATTGCTATCGCGGGCAAGCCCGCTCCCACATTGGTCGGTGTGCACACCACTAACCCTGTGGGAGCGGGCTTGCCCGCGATGGCGGCGACTCGGTCTACAGTCAAAGCCAGATCGCATCCCATAAGGGGTAGTCGCCAAACTTCTTCACCAGGCCTGCTCTCAATGGGTTGGCCACAATGTAGCGAGCTATGCCCCTCACGGCGCACGGCATGATCGTGAAAGCCAGGTTGCCAAAGACGGCCTTGGCGACCGGCAACACCATTAATGATTCGAGTACTTTTGGATTTTACTTGGCGCATCAGGTCGCAAAGGGAGCCTTTCTCCAGAGAGATAAGCCAGTGGAAATGGTCAGGCATGACCACCCATGCCAAGGATGTCGCCAGGCCTTGGTTCTGGGCGATTCGAAATTGTTGTACCACCAGTCGGCCTAGCTTGAAGTCCTGGAAAATGGGCTCGCGATCAAGGGTGTTGCTGGTCAGCAAGTAGATACGGTTGGATTCGTTGTAACGACCGATGCGCAGTCGTTTTGATGCGGGGAGATCAGGCATTCCATGGCCTCTCTTCAGATGGTGTTCTGAGAGGCTAGGTGTGGAAAGCTGGGGTTGATTAGCAGGCTTTTGGCAGGATGTGTCTGGGAGGGCGCTATCGCGGGCAAGCCCGCTCCCACATTGGTTTTGCGGTGTTCATACATAGTGTGTCTGGCATAGATTCCAATGTGGGAGCTGGCTTGCCTGCGATGGCCACACCACGGTCTATCAGTCCGGCTCACACCCCTTCAACACCAACCGAATAATCGTCTGCGCCGCTGCTTCATAATCCGCCTCATCCAGCTTGGCTTTCCCGGTTACCGCCGATATCTGCCAATCAAAATCGGCATACGTCTGCGTCGCCGCCCAGATGCTGAACATCAGGTGATTGGGGTCAATGGCCGCGATCAGGCCACGGTCCACCCAGCTCTGGATGCAGTCGATGTTGTGCTTGGCCTGGGCGTTCAGTTGCTCGACCTGCTGGCTGCTCAGGTGCGGCGCGCCGTGCATGATTTCGCTGGCGAATACTTTGGAGGCAAACGGCAGGTCGCGGGAGATGCGGATTTTCGAGCGGATGTAATTGCTCAGCACCACCGCCGGCTCACCGTCGGGATTGAACGGCGTGGACGCCGCCAGGATCGGCTCGATAATACTCTCGAGCACCTCGCGATAGAGGTTGTCCTTGGACTTGAAGTAGTAGTAAACGTTGGGCTTGGGCAGCCCGGCCTTGGCGGCGATGTCGCTGGTTTTGGTCGCGGCGAAGCCCTTGTCGGCAAACTCCTCGCTCGCCGCCCGCAGGATCATTTCTTTATTGCGCTCGCGGATGGTGCTCATAGACCAGCAGTTTCCTTGCCAAGACAGGCGGTTGCGCATGGTAGCACCGGCTTGACGCAGCGCTCAAGAATGCAGGCGCAGCCTTGCACGCCGGGCGTTGCAGCTGACTTTTTCTGTGTGGATGCTGAACGTATTCATGGTAGTACCGGCATCGGCTGGGCGCGCTGCTAGAGTTCGGATCAGCGACGCGGCCAATACGGTCGCCGTTCAGTCCAGTATTGGGCGTTCGAGTGAGAAACCGTGGAGAAAAGCAGGCCACGTACGTTCGCCTGAGTCATAGGCGCGTTGTTGCTGGTCGCGCTGTCGATTGGCCTGGGCATGCACTTCTTTGGCGGCGCCCACAAAGGCAGGCCAGTACCAGCCCGGTGCTAACGTGATCAAAGTGCTCGACCGCGTGCAGCAACGGCTGCCCACGTTACGCGCGAGCCTGCCGGGCACCTTGAACGTTGCTGGTCGCGCTGTCGATTGGCCTGGGCATGCACTTCTTTGGCGGCGCCCACAAAGGCAGGCC
This sequence comes from Pseudomonas sp. IB20, assembly GCF_009707325.1. Lineage (NCBI taxonomy): Bacteria > Pseudomonadati > Pseudomonadota > Gammaproteobacteria > Pseudomonadales > Pseudomonadaceae > Pseudomonas > Pseudomonas gelidaquae. Next base: position 1,772,456 of record NZ_CP046103.1, read on the forward strand.
AGTACCAGCCCGGTGCTAACGTGATCAAAGTGCTCGACCGCGTGCAGCAACGGCTGCCCACGTTACGCGCGAGCCTGCCGGGCACCTTGAACGTGGCGGTGCTCACCGACCGCACCCAGACCATCCGCGCCTCGTTTACCGATGTGCAGTACGAGCTGGGGCTGGCGATATTGCTGGTGGTGATCGTGATCTCGCTGTCCATCGCGCTGGGTGGGTTGTTTTCGTTGCCGAACCGCATTTGGACGTTGGGCCCGGCGTTGGAGACGACTGTTGATGGCGCATCCGCGCCTCGTTTACCGATGTGCAGTACGAGCTGGGGCTGGCGATATTGCTGGTGGTGATCGTGATCTCGCTGTCCATCGCGCTGGGTGGGTTGTTTTCGTTGCCGAACCGCATTTGGACGTTGGGCCCGGCGTTGGAGACGACTGTTGATGGCGGTGCGCGGGAGGCGGCGGCCAAGCAGGCTGAGGCGAGTTATGACCAGATCGCGGCGAATTATCGGGGCACGGTGCTGAGTGCGTTGCAGAATGTTGAGGACAATTTGTCGGCGATCAATCATCTGCAAACCCAGGCGGATGCTTTCCAGCAGGTGTACCAGCGCAATCAGCAGCTGTTTGGGAGTCAGGAGGCGCAGTTGCGTGCTCAGCAGTGGGTGTTGCTGCAAGCTGAGCAAAACTTGCGCGACACCCAAGGCAGTTAGCCAAGGCCGTGTCGCGCTGATTCAGAGCCTGGGCGGCGGCAGGCAGGCACCCTGATTAGCTGAGACATCGTAATCCAACTGTGGGAGCTGGCTTGCCTGCGATGGCGGCCTGTCGGTTGGGTCGGCGGCGGGATTCTCACCCATGGCGTGCCGGTGGTGCACCACTGGATTGAGACGGTAAGCCAGAGTGTCGGCGCGATGGCGTGGTTGATGCCGACGCTGCTCAATGCGGTGGCTGGGATTATCGCCGGGGCAGTGGTGCTGGCGGTGGTTTCGCTGGTGGGCAAGCTGTGGAGTGCGGTGAAACGCTAGATTGGCATTCGCTGCGAATATAGATACGATGCTAATCATTAGCTTGCTATCTAAGTGTTCGCTGAATGAAGCTTCCCGCGTTTCAACTGCCTGACTTCTGGCAAGCCACCCTGGCGCCCTCGCGTACCGATCTGCTGTTTGCCTTGCGCAACATGATCGCTGGCGGGGTCGCGTTGTACCTGGCCTTTTGCTTTGACTTGCAGCAGCCGCAATGGGCGCTGACCACGGTGTTTATCGTCGGCCAGTCCACCAGCGGCATGGTCCTGGCCAAGGGCGCTTATCGGTTGCTGGGCACGTTTGTGGGCGCCGTGGCTTCCATCGCGATGATTGGCATATTCGGTCAGGCGCCATTGCTGTTCCTGCTGTGCATGGCGTTGTGGTTGGCGTTTTGCACCACGGGGGCGTCGTTGCTGCGCAATCATGCCTCTTATGGCTTTGTGCTGGCCGGCTACACCACGGCCATTATTGCCTTGCCCGCGACCGCCGCGCCGCTGGGCGTGTTCGATGAGGCAGTGGCGCGCTGCCAGGAGATCAGCCAGGGGATCCTCTGCGCCACGATCGCCAGCACGATCTTATGGCCGCGCCGGGTTGAGCAGACCCTCGCGGTTCAAGGTCGTGGCGCCTGGCAGGCGGGAATGCGCGCAGCGGCCTCGGAGCTGCTGGGTGCGGATCAGCGCAAGGGCTTGCTGGAGGCACTGGGCCGCTTGGTCGCGGTGGACGCCCAGCGCGACCATGCCTGGTTTGAAGGCCCCAAGGGGCGGCGCCGCTCCCAGGCGTTGCGGGTGCTCAGTCGGGATCTGCTTGGCCTGCTGCGCGCAGCGCGAGGCGTGGCCCGTCAACGGATGATGCTGCCTGACACGACGCTCATTGCGCCTTGGGTGGATGAGGTGGCCGCGACGTTGCAGCAAGAGCGGCATGAGGCGCTGCCTGAATTGTCCCGTCGCCTCATGCTGGCGCTGGATGACCCAGATTTGAGCCCAGAGGCGCACTTTTGCCTGATGCAATTGGCCCAGGTTCTGCGGTGGGTGAACCTGGGCGAGCTGACCCTGGCGGCCGTTGAGGCGGGCAGGGTGCCGCCCGGCGCGCCGGGGGCCATGTCCTGGCATCGGGATATCGAGCAGGGCGTGCTGGGTGGGTTACGCAGTGCATTGGCGTTTTTGGCCGTCGCGGCGTTCTGGGTGTTTACCGCCTGGCCGTCGGGGTTGGGTGCGGTGTCGATCAGCGGTGTGGTACTGAGCCTGTTTGCCGCGCGGGAAAACCCTTCGGCCGCCAGCCTGAATTTTCTCAAGGGCATCGCGCTGTCGATCCCGGTGGCCGGCGTTGTACGTTTTGCTTTGCTGCCTGGGTTTGATGGTTTTCCGTTGCTCTGCCTGGCGTTGGGTGTGCCGCTGTTTTTCGCTTCGCTGTGCATGAGCCGGGTGAAGCTTGCGGCCACCGCTTCGGCGTTCTGCATCTTCTTCGTCAATAACATCGGGCCGAGCAACCTGATGACCTACGACATCGCCGCCTTTCTGAACAAGGCCATCGCGACCCTAGTGGGCGTCGGGATTGCGGTGGTGGTGTTTCGGCTGATCCAGCTCAACCCTGGCGAGCACCACTATCGGCGGATGTTCAAGGCTTCGTTGTTTGACCTGGCGCAGCTGACATCGCGCCCTTTGGAGCAGGCCGAGAGCTGGTTTGGCGGGCGTATGGCCGATCGCTTGATTCGCCTGTCGCGCTACAGCGAAGCCTTGCCCGCCGACCGCCGCCACCATTGGGACAACGGCTTGTTGGGGCTGGACCTGGGCGATGAATTGCTGGAACTGCGCGCAAGCCTATCGAACAGCCAAGGCTTGCTGGCGATTGAACGCGATGGGTATTTACGGCAGTTGGCGGCGGCGCTCAAGCGAGGTGGGCCGAGCAAGCCAAATGCGTCGTTGCTGGATGCGCCCAGCGCTGCGTTACTGGAAGCGCTCGAACAGCCATTGTCGCTGGCCGAGCAGGATCGCGAGATGGCCCGGGCGGCGGTGCTGCAGTTGCTTACTGAAGTGAGTAAAATCAGCGCAATAAAAAAGGCCATTCAATCGAATGGCCTTTTTTGTGGGCGTTTACTCGGCGATCTGCAACTTGCGCGATTCGGTATAGATGTAGCGCACCTTTTCATACTCAAACGGCGAGTTCATCTGACCGTAGCGGAAGCTGGTCTGGTAGCGCTTGTCGACGGCGCGCAAGGCCCAGATTTCCGGGTGGTTTTCGCTGACTTTGGACACGTTGAGGAAGTTGATCTGGGTTTCGGCGCCGTAGTCGACGATCAGGCCGGCGGTGTCGCGCAGGTTCGAGGGGCCGAAGATCGGCAGCATAACGTAGGCGCCGCCGGGTACGCCGTAGAAGCCCAGGGTCTGGCCGAAGTCTTCGCTCTGGCGCGGCAGGCCCATGGCGGTGGCCGGGTCCCACAGGCCGGCGATGCCGATGGTGGTGTTGAGCAGCAGGCGCCCGGTGGTTTCCAGGGAGCGATGGCCCTTGAGTTGCAGCAGGCTGTTCATCAGGTTGGGCACGTCGCCCAGGTTGTTGAAGAAGTTGCTGACGCCGGTGCGCAGGAAGCTCGGTGTGACGTAGCGGTAGCCGTCAACCACTGGCAGGAACACCCATTGGTCGAAGCGGTAGTTGAAGTGGTACACGCGGCGGTTCCACGATTCCAGCGGGTCGTACACGTTGAGCGCGGTCAGCGATGAGCGCTCGAACTCGCGCTGGTCCAGGCCCGGGTTGAACTTGAGCTTGGTCAGCGGCTCCTTGAAGCCGTCAGAGTCGACCTTGACCGGTTCGTGCGCCTTGCTGTTGTCGGCATTGGCGACGCCCGCGCACATCAGGGCGGCGAGCAGCAGAAGATATTTAGCCACGGAAGAACTCCAGCATGGCGTCGGCGTTGACGCGGTAATTGAGGTTGCCGCAGTGGCCGCCCAGCGGGTAGACGGTCAAGCGATCGCCGAAGGTTTTACGCAGGAAGCCGAGGTCGCCCGGGCCGAGGATCACGTCGTCGGCGTTGTGCATGACCGCGATTTTCGGGCTGCTGTGCAGGTAGTCCTTGAGCGCATACAGGCTCACTTGGTCAACCAGTTGCAGCAGGCTGCCGCCGTCGGAGCGCGCGCGCCACATCGGGATCACTTGTTCGGTGAGGTAGCAGTCGAAGTCGCATTGCAGCGCACGCTTGAGGAACGGCGTGAGGCTGGTGCCTTCGGTGATCGGGTATTTAGGCGGGATGATCAGGCCGCGACGGTTGATCAGGTCCGAGGTGAAGGCAATGTCGGCCGCCGAGAAGCGGAATGAGGTGCCGATCAGCATCGCCATCTGTTCGTTGGTCAGGTGCTGCTTGGAGTTCTGGAAGTCGTAGAGCAGGGCGTCATTGAGGTCGATGTAGCCCTTTTGCTGGAAGTAACGGGTCAGTTTGCTCAACACCAGCTCATAGAAGGTGGTGGTGTTGTTGATGCCCTTGACCTCGGTCTGTACCAGCTTGTCGAGGTTGGTGATCGAGGTGTAGAGGTTGACTGGCGGGTTGAGCAGCAGCACTTTCTTGAAGTTGAAGCTGCGACGGGTTTCGTCGAGCTTGCTGACAAACGCCGCATCCAGGGCACCCAGGCTGTAGCCGGTGAGGTAAAAGTCGGTCACCGGCAGCGAGGCGTTTTGCGCGCGCACGGCCTGCATGACGCGGTACATGTCTTCGGCGTCTTCCTGGGTGATACCCGGCGTGGCGAAGCGCGAGGCGGCGCTGATGAAGTCGAAGCTGGTCGGCGACGACAGCTGCACCACGTGGTAGCCGGCCTGGTAATAGAGCTTTTTCAGGTATTCGTTGATGCTGCTGTCAAACCGCGCACCGGTGCCTGCGATCAGGAAGATCAGCGGCGCGGCGCGGTCTTGCTTGGCGATGCGGTAGGTGAGTTTCTTCACCGCCCAGAAGTTGTCCGGCAGGCTGAACTCGCGCTCGGGGCGCATGTTCAGCGTGTAGTCGGACTGGTTGATCTCGTCGTCGCTCGGCAGTTTAGGCCGCAGGTCAGGCGGCGTGGTGGCGATGGTCGCTTCGAACGGGTTGGTCAAAGGGTAGCCATAGCTGGCCTGGTCGATATCGACGGCCAGTGCTGACGCACTCAAAAATAGGCTGCCCAGAAAGGCAGCGCAGCGCAAGGAACGGAGCATGACTTAATCCCTAAGAGGAAAGGTGCTGAATGAAGTTCGCAGGCTATGACCACCGCGTTGCCACCGAAGTGCCAGCGTTCGGCACGAAAAGTCGGAAAAAAACGTCGGAATCGGGGTAATAGTAGCCAGAAGATACACTTTGCCACGCGTTGATGGACACTAATTGTGTGTATGCGCCTTGCTAACGGCCGCAGGCGCATTAAGCTGAGCGCCGTTTTTGCCTATCGGAGTGCTCCATGTCCCGCCGTCTGCCGTTGATTTTGCTGCTTATTGCCTTGCCGTTATGGCTGGCCGCCAGTTATGGCGCACGTTACGGTTTTATGGAGGATGGCCAGTGGGTTGGCATCTGCGCCGATGAGGCCAGCCGTTGGGAATGCCAGCTGCGTTCGAACTTGGGGCTGATGATCCACTTCAAGGTGCTGGGCTGGGCGGCGCTGGTTGCGTCGGTGCTGGCGTTCTTTGTGCCGGGCCGTTTGGGATGGGGGTTAGCGGTACTGGGGCTGGTGTTCGGGTTTCCCGCGCTGGCGTTGTACAACACTACGTTTGCGGTGTTTGCGGTGGTGATTGCGGGGCTGCGGTTGGTCAGGAAGCCTCGGGCTGCCTGATAGGGCCTCATCGCGGGCAAGCCCGCTCCAACATTTTGACGGTGTGAACACAATCAAATGTGGGAGTTGGCTTGCCGAGTATATCCGTTGTTTGGGTAGGCTGAATGGGTTCCGCCTTACGCGGGTCACTTTTGGAAAAGAGCCCCAAAAGTAACCAAAAGGGCTCTTGCCCCACCACTCGGCACCTCGCCTCCGGCTCGGTGTGCCCTCTCTCCGGCATTACTCCGCGGGCCGCCGCGACGGGCCGTCCCTGCCCCGTCGCGGCTAAACCGGCGTCCTGCCGGTTTACCCGCTCCGTAATACCTGCGTTCGGCCAGCGTGGTTTAACGGGGCGCCTAAGATCAAAATCAAGATCAAGATCTACAGCACGGCGGCCTGACAGCCGACCTGATCCTGGAAACTGGACTGGGTTGAATTGTGGGAGGGGCGGTGCGACGGTTCGACTTGCTCCCGATGGCGGTGTGTCAGTTGATGTATCTGGTGAATGGCCCACCGCATTCGCGAGCAAGCCCGCTCCCACATTTTGAGCTCAGTACATCAGGTAGATGTGTGTACTCGGACTAATTGCGGTGTTTGCGGTGGTGATTGCGGGGCTGCGGTTGGTCAGGAAGCCTCGGGCTGCCTGATAGGGCCTCATCGCGGGCAAGCCCGCTCCAACATTTTGACGGTGTGAACACAATCAAATGTGGGAGTTGGCTTGCCGAGTCGTCGCAACGCTGCGATAGCGGTCTTAAGCCTTGCGCACCCGCAAGCAACGCCACAACGCTACAACCATCAGCACGCTGACCACCGCCCAACCCCACGCCTGCTGGTTCAGCAACCCTTCGCGATACAGTTGCGGCGCGATGCCGGCACCGATGATAAAGGCCAGCAGCGCAATCTCCCGACGCGGCCCAGTCACCGGGCGAATCAGGTAAACCAAGGCCGGCAGCACCAGTGCCGCACTTGGGAAGCTGCGATAACGCGGGTCAAACACCAGCGCCAACATCATCACCGCACCGGCGAACCCGGCGATTGCCAGCAGCCAGCCCGCGCGTCGCTCCAGCCAGTTGAAGGCCTGCTCGCGCCAACCTTCGCGGGCGCTCAGTATCAGCGCGGCATGGGCCAACACCAGCAGGTTCAACACCACCAGCAAGCCTGCCCACACCCATTCATCGTTGAAGCGCGCGGTCACGCGGGTCAGTTCGGCCCAGGTGCCGATGGAGCAGGCTGCCACGGCGCCGAGCAATGGCAGCATGAGTGCGGCGCGAGTACTGCGAACGCGCCCGCCGAGTGCCAGGGTGCCCAGCAGGATAATCCCGCCCACGCCCAGCCATAGCGGCCAGTACGGCACATTGGTCACCGGCCCGGCAAGGATGCCCTTGTCCTGGCGATCGGCATCAAACAGCCCCCAATAACCGCCGACGGCGCCTTCACTGGCGCGTTTCCACGGTTGGTCAAAGGCTTCGATCAGGTTGTAGCGCCAGCCATTGGCCTCGGCCATCGCCACAAAGCCGCGCATGAACTTGGCCTCGTTGACCCGGCTAGGCACCGCGGTTTCACGCTGGCGGCCTTCACTGGGCCAGCCGGTCTCGCCGATCAGCACGTCTTTGGGCGCGAACTTGTGGCCGAAGGTCTGGCGTACATCACCTACGTGTTTGAGCGCCTGGTCGATCCCCGATGGGTCATCTTCCCAGTACGGCAGCAGGTGAATGGTCAGGAAGTCTACCGCCGGGGCGATTTGCGGGTGTTGCAGCCAGAACTCCCACACGTCGGCATAGGTGACTGGCTGCTTTATCTGGCTTTTGACTTTATGGATCAGCGTCACCAACTGCTTGGCGGTGACTTCCTTGCGCAGCAGGGCTTCGTTGCCGACGATGACCGAGGTGATCACATCGGGGTTGGCGTTGGCCGCCGCGATCAACTCGTCGACTTCTGTTTCGGTGGCCACCGGGTCACTGCTGACCCAGGCGCCGGCCATCACCTTCAGCCCGTGCTTGCGCGCCATGCCCGGCAGGGCTTCCAAGCCGGTCATGGAGTAGGTGCGGATGCACTCGAAGCGGGTGGCCAGCAGCGCCAGGTCGGCGTCCATGCGCTCGGGGCGCAGCGTGAACGGCTGATCGAACGGCGATTGGTCTTTGTCGAACGGCGTGTAGGAGGCACATTGCATTTTGTGGCTGGCGCTGGCCACGTCCGGCAACACCACTGGCCGGCCGAGGCCGTACCAATAGCCGACAAGGGCGAGCACGCCGAGGATTAAGGCGAAGAAATAGGGCAGGGCAGGGAAGCGGGCAGTCGCGGGCATGGTCGGCTTATCTGGAGGAGCAAAGGCGCGCATCTTACCCGGAATTAGCCCGTCCCAGTGGGGCTGCATAATTTAGACATGCAAAGTTCGGGCGGGATTTTGTTGCGATGTCCTACAAATCGTCCTGCTGGCGATGTGATGTCGTTTCCTGCTTACCTGAGGTCGCAGTCAGAGCAGGTCCAAGGCCCCGTCAGGTTGATGATCGAAGCGTCAGCACTCCACTGATGTCGCCGCCGTCGGATCGATGCGCGTGAAGGGGGCGCGGTGCACCACATAACAACAGGTTGACGTCGCTCGGCATCCGCCGGGCGCAGCACTTTCGGGGAAGTACTATGAAGATGCGACGACTCTTGGGCGCAGCTGCCACTCTGGTAGTTGCGATGGGCTCCACACTGGCCAGCGCCGACAGCAAAACCCTGAGCATCGGCTATGTAGACGGCTGGTCCGACAGCGTTGCCACCACTCACGTGGCGGCAGAAGTGATCAAGGAAAAGCTCGGCTATGACGTGAAACTGCAAGCCGTCGCCACCGGGATCATGTGGCAGGGCGTGGCCACCGGCAAGCTCGACGCCATGCTCTCTGCCTGGCTGCCCGTGACCCACGGTGAGTACTGGGCCAAGAACAAGGACAAGGTGGTCGACTACGGCCCCAACTTCAAGGATGCAAAAATTGGCCTGATCGTGCCGGAGTACGTCAAGGCCAAGTCCATCGAAGACCTCAAGACCGACACCACCTTTAAGAACAAGATCGTCGGCATTGACGCAGGCTCAGGCGTGATGCTCAAGACCGACGAAGCCATCAAGGCCTATGGCCTGGACTACAAGCTGCAAGCCAGCTCGGGCGCCGCGATGATCGCCGAGCTGACCCGTGCCGAAGACAAGCAGGATTCCATTGCGGTGACCGGTTGGGTGCCGCATTGGATGTTCGCCAAGTGGAAACTGCGTTTCCTGGACGATCCAAAAGGGATTTATGGTGCTGCTGAAACCGTCAACAGCATCGGCAGCAAGGGCCTGGAGAAGAAAGCGCCGGAAGTTGCCGCTTTCCTGAAGAAATTCCAGTGGGCCTCCAAGGATGAAATCGGCGAAGTCATGCTCGCGATTCAAGAGGGCGCCAAGCCTGAAGCAGCGGCCAAGGACTGGGTTGCCAAGCACCCTGAGCGTGTGGCTGAGTGGATCGGTAAATAACACCCGAAGCGTCTAAATAGCACCTTGCAAGCCCGCCTGGCGTTCTCGTCCGGCGGGTTTTGTCGTTTCTGGGGTAAAGGCTGTCACTTTAATCAGTTCAAAGTTGGCGCGAACCCTAATGTCGTTCTAATACTAAGGTCGTCTGGAACCTGTTCTGCAGCCGCATACAGTGGATACGTTCCAATAATAAAAAAGCTGTGCTGCGAGGATAAAAACAATGAACGACAGCATTTACCTCTCGATTCAAAACAGCCCGCGTTTCAAGGAGCTGGTGAGAAAAAGGGAAAGGTTCGCCTGGATTCTCTCGGCGATCATGCTAGGGCTGTACTCCGGATTCATCCTGTTGATCGCCTACGGGCCACACATTCTGGGGGCCAAACTCAGCCCCGGCTCATCCATCACCTGGGGCATCCCCATCGGGGTCGGGCTGATTATCTCGGCCTTTGTCCTCACCGCTATCTATGTGCGACGCGCCAACGGCGAATTCGACGACCTGAACAATGCGATTCTCAAGGAGGCTGCGCAATGATCCGTCGTCTATTGGCTGTATCCGGCGTTTCGCTGTTTGCTCCAGCTGTTTGGGCGGCGGATGCATTGACCGGTGAAGTGCACAAACAACCGCTGAATATTGCAGCGATCCTGATGTTCGTGGCGTTTGTCGGCGCGACGTTGTGCATCACCTACTGGGCGTCCAAACGCAACAAGTCGGCGGCCGACTACTATGCAGCCGGCGGCAAGATCACCGGTTTCCAGAACGGCCTGGCGATTGCGGGCGACTATATGTCGGCGGCGTCCTTTCTGGGCATTTCCGCGCTGGTGTTCACCTCCGGTTACGACGGCCTGATCTACTCGATCGGCTTCCTGGTGGGCTGGCCGATCATTCTGTTCCTGATCGCCGAGCGCCTGCGTAACCTGGGCAAGTACACCTTTGCTGACGTAGCGTCCTATCGCTTGGGGCAAACCCAGATCCGCAGCCTGTCGGCCTGTGGCTCGCTGGTGGTGGTGGCGTTCTACTTGATCGCGCAGATGGTCGGCGCGGGCAAGCTGATCCAGCTGCTGTTCGGCCTCGATTACCATGTGGCGGTGATCCTGGTGGGCATCCTGATGTGCATGTATGTGTTGTTCGGCGGCATGCTGGCCACCACCTGGGTGCAGATCATCAAGGCGGTGCTGTTGCTGTCCGGTGCCTCGTTCATGGCGCTGATGGTGATGAAGCACGTCAACTTCGACTTCAACATGCTGTTCTCTGAGGCGATCAAGGTTCACCCTAAAGGTGAAGCGATCATGAGCCCGGGCGGCCTGGTGAAAGATCCGATCTCGGCATTCTCCTTAGGCCTGGCGCTGATGTTCGGTACCGCGGGCCTGCCACACATCCTGATGCGCTTCTTCACCGTCAGCGACGCCAAGGAAGCGCGTAAGAGCGTGCTGTATGCCACTGGCTTCATCGGCTACTTCTACATCCTGACCTTTATCATCGGCTTTGGCGCGATCCTGCTGGTCAGCACCAACCCGGCGTTCAAGGATGCTGCAGGCGCCTTGCTCGGCGGTAACAACATGGCGGCGGTGCACCTGGCCAATGCGGTGGGTGGCAGTATCTTCCTGGGCTTCATCTCGGCCGTGGCGTTTGCCACCATCCTCGCGGTGGTTGCCGGTTTGACCCTGGCCGGTGCTTCGGCGGTGTCCCACGACCTGTATGCCAGCGTGATCAAGAAAGGCAAGGCCAACGAGAAGGATGAGATTCGCGTGTCGAAGATCACCACCATCGCCCTGGCGGTGCTGGCAATCGGCCTGGGTATCCTGTTCGAAAGCCAGAACATTGCGTTCATGGTCGGCCTGGCGTTCTCCATTGCCGCCAGCTGTAACTTCCCGGTGCTGCTGCTTTCGATGTACTGGAAAAACCTCACCACCCGTGGCGCCATGATTGGCGGCTGGCTGGGCTTGATCAGTGCCGTCGGCCTGATGATCCTCGGCCCGACCATCTGGGTGTCGATCCTGCACCACGAAAAAGCCATCTTCCCGTACGAATACCCAGCGCTGTTCTCGATGATCATTGCGTTCGTCGGTATCTGGTTCTTCTCCATCACCGACAAGTCGGCGGGGGCAGAGAAAGAACGTGCGCTGTATTTCCCGCAGTTTGTGCGTTCGCAGACTGGCCTGGGGGCGAGTGGGGCGGTTAACCACTAAGGGTTGTCGCTGGATAAAGAAATGCCCCGGTCGAAAGGCCGGGGCATTTTTTTTGCCTGTGGTTATGGGGTTGCTGGGCCATTGTGCGCGCGAGGGCGACTGCACAGGCGACACAAACAAAAACGGCCTCCACTAGGGAGGCCGTTTTCAGTGCAACTAAGCGGTTGATGGCTTACTTGCGATCTTCCAGCTTGGTGATGTCACGCGACTCGTAGCCGGTGTACAGCTGGCGCGGGCGGCCAATCTTGTACGGGCTGGAGAGCATTTCTTTCCAGTGGGAGATCCAGCCCACGGTCCGCGCCAGGGCGAAGATCACGGTGAACATGCTGGTTGGAATGCCGATCGCCTTGAGGATGATCCCCGAGTAGAAGTCGACGTTCGGGTACAGCGAGCGTTCGATGAAGTACGGGTCGGTCAGGGCGATCTCTTCCAGGCGCATGGCCAGTTCGAGTTGCGGATCGTTGTTGATGCCCAGTTCTTTCAGTACTTCGTCGCAGGTCTGCTTCATGACGGTAGCGCGTGGGTCGCGGTTTTTGTAAACCCGGTGACCGAAGCCCATCAGCTTAAACGGATCGTTCTTGTCCTTGGCCTTGGCGATGAACGTGTCGATGTTCGAGACATCGCCGATTTCATCGAGCATGGTCAATACGGCTTCGTTCGCACCGCCGTGGGCAGGGCCCCACAGTGCGGCGATACCGGCGGCGATACAGGCGAACGGGTTGGCACCCGAAGAGCCTGCCAGACGTACGGTAGAGGTGGAGGCGTTTTGCTCGTGGTCGGCGTGGAGGATGAAGATCCGGTCCATTGCCTTGGCCAGCACCGGGCTGATCGGTTTGATCTCGCACGGGGTGTTGAACATCATGTGCAGGAAGTTTTCCGCGTACGTCAGGTCGTTGCGCGGGTACATCATGGGTTGGCCCATGGAGTACTTGTAAACCATTGCGGCCAGGGTCGGCATCTTGGCAACCAGGCGGATCGCGGAAATTTCGCGATGCTGCGGGTTATTGATGTCCAGGGAGTCGTGATAGAAGGCCGACAGGGCGCCGACCACGCCGCACATGACGGCCATCGGGTGGGCGTCGCGACGGAAGCCGTTGAAGAAGGTCTTCAACTGCTCGTGAACCATGGTGTGGTTCTTTACAGTGCTGACGAACTGGGCTTTTTGCGCAGGCGTTGGCAATTCGCCATTTAGCAGCAGGTAGCAGGTTTCCAGGTAGTCCGACTTCTCAGCCAGTTGCTCGATCGGGTAGCCCCGGTGCAGCAGAATGCCATTGTCGCCGTCGATATAGGTGATCTTCGACTCGCAAGAGGCGGTCGACATGAAGCCTGGGTCGAAAGTGAAACGGCCCGTGGCCGTCAGGCCCCGTACGTCGATAACATCGGGACCAACGGTGCCGGTTAAAATGGGCAGCTCGACGGGGGCTGCGCCCTCGATGATCAACTGCGCTTTTTTGTCAGCCATGTGGCCTCCTATTTATGCTTCAAATCATCAGACAGACCCCCCACGCAGGGCCCGCACCACTATAGTGAGATAAATTCAGATGTCAATTTGCCTAAAGTCTTGCTCCAGAAGGCTTTAACCGTACTTTTTCGTCGAAATTGACTGCCATTTACGCCTTTTATACCGCCAGCGCAATCAGCTATTAGGGTGAGGTGTGCGCGTTGTCATTAGTAGCCTAACTGTCTATACTCGGCCACCGACCGCCAAGGGCTTTTGGGCTTGCTTTCATTGGGGGTCGCACTCCCTGGGTGGTGCTTACCTGACCAGTGCACTCCCCGACAACTTTGCCCTGATTGTTAGGGGCTCTTAAGTGTGAAAAAAGCCGTGAATAGCCAACGACCTGTAAACCTAGACCTAAGGACCATCAAACTCCCCATCACCGGCGTTACGTCGTTCCTGCACCGTGTTTCCGGCATCATCCTGTTCCTGGGCTTGGGCATCATGCTTTATGCATTGAGCAAATCCCTGGGTTCCGAGGAAGGTTACGCCGAGGTGAAGGCATGCTTGACCAGCCCGCTGGCCAAGTTCGTAGCATGGGGCCTCCTGTCCGCTCTGCTTTATCATCTGGTAGCCGGCGTGCGCCACTTGATCATGGATATGGGCATCGGTGAGACGCTGGAAGGCGGCCGCCTGGGCTCGAAAATCATCATCGCCATTTCCGTGGTGCTGATCGTTCTGGCAGGAGTTTGGATATGGTAACCAGCGTTACGAACCTTTCGCGTTCGGGCCTCTATGACTGGATGGCGCAGCGTGTGTCTGCGGTCGTTCTCGCGGCTTATTTCATTTTCCTGATCGGATACCTCGTCGCAAACCCGGGCATTGGCTATGAACAATGGCACGGCCTGTTTTCCCACAATGCGATGCGAATCTTCAGTCTGCTGGCACTTGTAGCCCTGGGCGCACACGCCTGGGTCGGCATGTGGACGATCGCGACCGACTACCTGACGCCGATGGCGCTGGGCAAGTCCGCGACTGCAGTCCGTTTCCTCTTCCAGGCAGTATGCGGCGTCGCGATGTTCGCTTACTTCGTCTGGGGTGTGCAGATTCTTTGGGGTATCTGAGTCATGGCTAACATTCCAACTATTTCCTTCGACGCCATCATTATTGGTGGCGGCGGTGCTGGCATGCGCGCTGCGCTGCAGCTGGCCCAGGGCGGTCACAAGACTGCCGTGATCACCAAGGTGTTCCCAACGCGTTCCCACACCGTATCGGCCCAGGGTGGCATCACCTGCGCCATCGCGTCCGCTGACCCGAACGATGACTGGCGCTGGCACATGTACGATACCGTCAAAGGTTCCGACTACATCGGTGACCAGGACGCTATCGAATACATGTGTCAAGAAGGCCCGGCCGCTGTGTTCGAGCTGGACCACATGGGTCTGCCGTTCTCGCGTACCGAGCAAGGTCGTATCTACCAGCGTCCATTCGGCGGCCAGTCGAAGGATTACGGTAAGGGCGGCCAGGCTGCGCGTACTTGCGCTGCGTCCGACCGTACCGGTCACGCGCTGCTGCACACGCTTTATCAGGGCAACCTGAAAGCCGGCACCACGTTCCTGAACGAGTACTACGCGGTTGACCTGGTCAAGAACGCACAAGGCGAGTTCGTCGGTGTGATCGCGATCTGCATCGAAACCGGTGAAACCACCTACATCCGCGCCAAGGCTACTGTTCTGGCGACCGGCGGTGCAGGTCGTATCTACGCATCGACCACCAATGCCCTGATCAACACCGGTGACGGCGTCGGCATGGCCCTGCGTGCAGGCGTTCCGGTACAAGACATCGAAATGTGGCAGTTCCACCCGACCGGTATCGCCGGTGCCGGTGTACTGGTTACAGAAGGTTGCCGTGGTGAAGGTGGTTACCTGATCAACAAGCACGGCGAGCGTTTCATGGAGCGTTATGCTCCGAACGCGAAAGACCTTGCCGGTCGTGACGTTGTGGCCCGTTCGATGGTTAAAGAAATCATCGCCGGCAACGGCTGTGGCCCGAACGGCGACCACGTACTGCTGAAGCTCGATCACCTGGGCGAAGAAGTCCTGCACAGCCGCCTGCCAGGTATCTGTGAGCTGTCCAAGACCTTTGCTCACGTTGACCCGGTGGTTGCTCCGGTTCCGGTTGTTCCAACTTGCCACTATATGATGGGCGGCGTGCCGACCAACATTCATGGCCAGGCGATCACCCAGAACGCCGAAGGCGTGGACGAGATCATTCATGGTCTGTTCGCGGTAGGCGAAGTGGCCTGCGTATCGGTTCACGGCGCCAACCGCCTGGGCGGTAACTCGCTGCTCGACCTGGTGGTATTCGGCCGCGCGGCCGGCCTGCACCTCGAGAAGGCACTGACCGACGGCATCGAATACGATGACGCTACCGACGCCAATATCGAAGCTGCCCTGGCGCGTCTGAACGCTCTGAACGAGCGCACTGATGGCGAAGACGTAGCAACCCTGCGTCGCGAGCTGCAAAACTGCATGCAGAACTACTTCGGTGTATTCCGTACCGGCGAATACATGCAGAAGGGTATTGCCCAGTTGGCTGACCTGCGTACGCGCATCGCCAACGTCAAGATCAACGATAAGAGCCAGGCGTTCAACACCGCTCGTATTGAAGCCCTTGAGCTGCAAAACCTGTTGGAAGTGGCTGAAGCGACTGCGATCGCCGCCGAGGTTCGTAAAGAATCCCGTGGTGCTCACGCTCGTGAAGACTTTGAAGATCGCGACGACGAAAACTGGTTGTGCCACACCCTGTACTTCCCGGGTGACAAGCGCGTAACCAAGCGTGCCGTGAACTTCTCGCCGAAGACAGTTCCGACCTTTGAACCGAAGATTCGGACTTACTAAGGGTGGCTGCCATGTTGAAAGTCAGTGTTTACCGCTACAACCCTGATCAGGACGCTGCGCCGTTCATGCAGGAATTTCAGGTCGATACCGGTGGTAAAGACCTGATGGTGCTGGATGTATTGGCACTGATCAAAGAGCAGGACGAAGGTTTTTCTTATCGTCGCTCTTGCCGTGAAGGTGTGTGCGGTTCCGACGGCATGAACATCAACGGCAAAAACGGCCTGGCGTGCATCACGCCGCTGTCCGCCGTGGTTAAAGGCAACAAGCTGATCGTTCGTCCTCTGCCAGGTTTGCCGGTTATCCGTGACCTGGTCGTCGATATGAGCATCTTCTACAAGCAATACGAGAAAGTTAAGCCGTTCCTGCAGAACGACACGCCGGCTCCGGCCATCGAGCGTCTGCAGTCCCCTGAAGAGCGTGAAAAGCTCGACGGTCTGTACGAGTGCATCCTGTGCGCTTGCTGCTCGACTTCGTGCCCGTCCTTCTGGTGGAACCCGGACAAGTTCCTGGGTCCAGCTGCCCTGCTGCAAGCGTACCGCTTCCTGGCAGACAGCCGTGACACCAAGACGTCCGAGCGCCTGGCTTCACTGGATGACCCGTTCAGCGTATTCCGCTGCCGTGGGATCATGAACTGCGTCAACGTATGTCCCAAAGGCCTGAACCCGACTAAGGCCATTGGTCACATCCGTAACATGCTGCTGCAAAGCGGCGTGTAAGCGACGTTGTAGCAAAGCAGGACCGTTGTGCCCGTAAATGCTACGGCGCAGGCTTCAACCGGCGCCGTAGTTTTAACTTGAGCAGCGACTTACAAAGCCGCGGCTCTTATTTTGAAGAAATGAGACAAGCAGGGGCATTCGGGTTGGTACCCGAACTATCAGCGTGATCCTAAGTGGCTTGTTTTGGTCGCTGCACTTGGCCTTTTGCAAGCAAACTCGGTGTTTTCGCCGGTGGTGTCCCCAAATCGAGGGTGACCAAGCATGCAAGAAAGCGTGATGCAGCGCATGTGGAACAGCGGCTATCTTTCAGGTGGTAACGCTGCCTATGTGGAAGAGCTTTATGAGCTCTACCTGCACGACCCTAACGCTGTGCCAGAAGAATGGCGCACCAAATTTCAGACGTTGTCTTCAGACGGCAACGCTGCCACCGATGTATCGCACGCAACAATTCGCGATCAGTTTGTGCTGCTGGCAAAGAACCAGCGCCGCGCTCAGCCGGTTTCCGCCGGGAGCGTGAGCAGTGAGCACGAGAAGAAGCAAGTTGAAGTATTGCGACTGATCCAGGCCTACCGTATGCGTGGCCACCAGGCGGCCCAGCTTGACCCGCTGGGGCTCTGGCAGCGTCCTGCACCTGCAGACCTGTCGATCAATCATTACGGCTTGACCAATGCCGATCTTGATACGACCTTCCGTGCCGGCGACCTGTTCATCGGCAAAGAGGAAGCGAGCCTACGCGAAATTCACGAAGCGTTGCAGCAGACATATTGCCGCACCATCGGCGCTGAATTCACGCACATCACCGATTCTGAGCAGCGCCACTGGTTCCAGCATCGTCTGGAAGGTGTGCGTGGCCGTCCGGTATTGTCCGACGATGTGCGCAGCCACCTGCTGGAGCGCGTGACCGCAGCCGAAGGCCTCGAGAAATACCTGGGTACCAAATACCCGGGCACCAAGCGTTTCGGCCTGGAAGGCGGCGAAAGCCTGATTCCAATGCTCGACGAACTGATCCAGCGTTCCGGTTCCTACGGCACCAAGGAAATCGTGATCGGCATGGCTCACCGTGGTCGCCTGAACGTGTTGGTCAACACCTTCGGCAAGAACCCGCGCGAGCTGTTCGACGAGTTCGAAGGCAAGAAGAAAGTCGAGCTGGGTTCCGGTGACGTTAAATACCACCAGGGCTTCTCGTCCAACGTGATGACCACCGGCGGTGAAGTTCACCTGGCCATGGCCTTTAACCCATCCCACCTGGAAATCGTTTCTCCAGTGGTCGAGGGTTCGGTGCGTGCTCGCCAGGATCGCCGTAACGATTCCACCGGTGAAAAAGTCCTGCCGATTTCCATCCACGGTGACGCGGCATTCGCCGGTCAGGGTGTGGTCCTGGAAACGTTCCAGATGTCGCAGACTCGCGGCTTCAAGACCGGCGGTACGGTTCACATCGTCATCAACAACCAGGTGGGTTTCACCATCAGCAACCCGCTGGACGCACGCTCTACCGAGTACGCGACCGACGTTGCCAAGATGATCCAGGCGCCGATCCTCCATGTGAATGGTGATGATCCGGAAGCCGTGTTGTTCGTGACCCAGCTCGCCATCGACTACCGCATGCAGTTCAAGCGTGACGTGGTCATCGACCTGGTTTGCTACCGCCGTCGCGGTCACAACGAAGCGGATGAGCCGAGCGGCACCCAGCCGTTGATGTACCAGCAGATCACCAAGCAGCGCACCACTCGTGAGCTGTACGCCGAAAGCCTGACCAAGGCCGGTGTGGTTGACGATGCGCGTGTTCAGGCGAAAGTCGATGAGTACCGCAACGCGCTGGACAACGGTCTGCATGTTGTAAAAAGCCTGGTTAAAGAGCCGAACAAAGAGCTGTTCGTGGACTGGCGCCCGTACCTGGGCCACGCCTGGACGGCGCGTCACGACACCTCGTTCGACCTCAAAACCCTGCAGGAACTGTCCGCCAAGCTGCTGGAAATTCCAGAAGGCTTCGTGGTGCAGCGCCAGGTTTCGAAGATCTACGAAGACCGTCAGAAGATGCAAGCCGGCGGCCTGCCGATCAACTGGGGTTACGCCGAAACCATGGCGTACGCGACCCTGGCGTTCGAAGGTCACCCGATCCGCATGACCGGCCAGGACATCGGCCGTGGTACGTTCTCGCACCGTCACGCGGTATTGCACAACCAGAAAGACGCGGGCACCTACATCCCGTTGCAGAACCTGTATGAAGGCCAGCCACGTTTCGACCTGTACGATTCGTTCCTGTCCGAAGAAGCCGTACTGGCGTTCGAATACGGTTACTCGACCACCACGCCTCAGGCGCTGGTGATCTGGGAAGCCCAGTTCGGCGACTTCGCCAACGGTGCCCAGGTGGTTATCGACCAGTTCATCACCAGCGGCGAGCACAAGTGGGGCCGTTTGTGCGGTCTGACCATGCTGCTGCCACACGGTTATGAAGGTCAGGGTCCGGAGCACTCCTCGGCCCGTCTGGAGCGTTACCTGCAGTTGTGCGCTGAGCACAACATCCAGGTGTGCGTGCCGACTACCCCGGCCCAGATCTACCACCTGTTGCGTCGTCAGGTGATCCGCCCGCTGCGCAAGCCGCTGGTAGTGCTGACTCCGAAATCGTTGTTGCGTCACAAATTGGCCATCTCGACCCTGGAAGATCTGGCCGACGGTTCGTTCCAGACCGTTATTTCAGAAATCGACACCCTGGACGCGGCCAAGGTCACTCGCCTGATCCTGTGCAGCGGCAAGGTTTACTACGATTTGCTGGAAAAACGCCGTGCCGAAGGCCGCGAAGACATCGCCATCGTGCGGATCGAGCAGCTTTACCCGTTCCCGGAAGACGACCTGATGGAGGCCATCGCGCCTTACACCAGCCTCACCAACGCGGTGTGGTGCCAGGAAGAACCGATGAACCAGGGCGCGTGGTACAGCAGCCAGCATCATTTGCGTCGCAGCGTCGGTAACCACAAGACAGGCCTTGGCCTTGAGTACGCCGGTCGTGATGCTTCTGCTGCACCTGCGTGTGGTTATGCGTCGATGCACGCCGAGCAGCAGGAAAAACTGCTGCAAGATGCTTTCACTGTTTAACGCCTTCGCGCTGACTGAAACCGAATTTTAAGGACCCACAGATAATGGCTATCGAAATCAAAGCCCCGTCATTCCCGGAATCGGTTGCCGATGGCACCGTTGCCACCTGGCACAAGAAACCAGGCGAGGCCGTCAAGCGTGACGACCTGATCGTCGACATCGAAACCGACAAAGTCGTGCTCGAAGTGTTGGCTGAAGCTGACGGCGTGCTGGGCGCAATCGTTGCCGAAGAAGGCGCTACCGTTCTGTCGAACCAGGTTCTGGGCTCGATCGAAGAGGGCAGCGCTGCCGCTGCTCCTGCCGCCGCCGCCGCTGCTGCACCGGCCGCGGCTTCTGCTCCAGCTGCCGCTCCGGCTGCTGGTGGCGAAGACCCAATCGCCGCACCGGCTGCTCGTCAACTGGCTGAAGAAAACGGCATCAACCTGGCGTCCATCAAGGGCACCGGCAAAGACGGCCGTGTGACCAAGGAAGACGTGGTTGCCGCGGTTGAAGCCAAGAAAAACGCTCCAGCTGCCGCACCTGCCAAGGCTGCTGCCCCGGCTGCCGCTGCGCCTGTGTTCGCCGCTGGCGACCGCACCGAGAAGCGCGTACCGATGACTCGGGTACGTGCCACCGTGGCCAAGCGCCTGGTTGAAGCACAGTCGAACATGGCGATGCTGACCACCTTCAACGAAGTCGACATGACCGAAGTCATGGCCCTGCGTTCGAAGTACAAAGACCTGTTCGAGAAGTCCCACAACGGCGTGCGCCTGGGCTTCATGTCGTTCTTCGTGAAAGCGGCCACCGAAGCGCTGAAGCGCTTCCCGGCAGTCAACGCTTCCATCGACGGCAGCGACATCGTTTACCACGGCTATGCAGACGTCGGCGTTGCCGTGTCCAGCGACCGTGGCCTGGTGGTTCCGGTTCTGCGTAACGCCGAGCTGATGAGCCTGGCTGAAATCGAAGGCGGCATCGCTGGCTTCGGCAAAAAAGCCCGTGACGGCAAGCTGACCATCGACGAGATGACCGGCGGTACCTTCACCATCACCAACGGTGGTACCTTCGGTTCGATGATGTCGACCCCGATCGTCAACCCGCCGCAAGCTGCGATCCTGGGCATGCACAACATCATCCAGCGTCCAATGGCCATCAACGGCCAAGTCGTGATCCGCCCAATGATGTACTTGGCACTGTCTTACGATCACCGCCTGATCGATGGTAAAGAAGCCGTGACTTTCCTGGTGACCATCAAGAACCTGCTGGAAGACCCGGCTCGTCTGCTGCTGGATATCTGATAGAAGCAGCTGCAGGCCTCAAGTGACAGGCTGCCGGATAAGGCAGCTGGGCTTGGGGCTTGCGGCTTGAAAGCTTGCTGCTAAATAGAGGAACTATTTTCATGTCGCAGAAATTTGACGTTGTAGTGATTGGTGCTGGTCCTGGCGGCTACGTTGCCGCGATCAAGGCCGCACAACTGGGCCTCTCGACTGCTTGCATCGAAAAATACACCGACAAGGAAGGCAAACTGGCGCTGGGCGGTACTTGCCTGAACGTCGGTTGCATTCCTTCCAAGGCGCTGCTGGACAGCTCCTGGAAATTCCACGAAGCCCAAAGCGGTTTCGCGATCCACGGCATCAACCATGCTGGCGTGACCATGGACGTGCCAGCAATGGTCGGCCGTAAAGCCAACATCGTTAAAGGCCTGACTTCCGGCGTTGCCACCTTGTTCAAGGCCAACGGCGTTACTTCTCTGCAAGGTCACGGCAAGCTGCTGGCCGGCAAGAAAATTGAAATCACCAAGCCTGACGGTTCGGTAGAAGTCATCGAAGCCGAGAACGTGATCCTGGCGCCAGGCTCGCGCCCAATCGACATTCCGCCTGCTCCAGTTGACCAGAACGTGATCGTTGATTCGACCGGTGCCCTGGAATTCCAATCCGTTCCTAAGCGTCTGGGCGTGATCGGCGCTGGCGTAATCGGTCTGGAACTGGGTTCGGTATGGGCCCGCCTGGGTTCCGAAGTGACCGTTCTGGAAGCCCTGGACACGTTCCTGCTGGCTGCCGACACCGCGGTGTCCAAAGAAGCGTTGAAAACCCTGACCAAACAAGGTCTGGACATCAAGCTGGGCGCCCGTGTTACCGGTTCCAAGGTCAACGGCGAAGAAGTCGTGGTGACCTACACCAATAAAGAAGGCGAGCAGACCATCACCTTCGACAAGCTGATCGTAGCCGTGGGTCGCCGTCCAGTGACCACCGACCTGCTGGCTTCCGACAGTGGCGTGAATATCGACGAGCGTGGTTTCATCCACGTTGACGATCACTGCGCTACCACCGTTCCAGGCGTGTACGCCATCGGCGACGTGGTTCGCGGCATGATGCTGGCGCACAAAGCTTCCGAAGAAGGCATCATGGTTGTCGAGCGCATCAAGGGTCACAAAACCCAGATGAACTACGACCTGATCCCGTCTGTTATCTACACACACCCGGAAATTGCATGGGTCGGTAAGAACGAACAGCAGTTGAAAGCTGAAGGCGTTGAAGTTAACGTCGGCACCTTCCCGTTTGCTGCTTCTGGCCGTGCCATGGCAGCCAACGACACCGGTGGTTTCGTCAAAGTCATCGCTGATGCCAAGACTGACCGCGTATTGGGCGTCCACGTGATTGGTCCAAGCGCAGCAGAACTGGTTCAGCAAGGCGCGATCGGCATGGAATTCGGCACCAGTGCCGAAGACCTGGGCATGATGGTCTTCTCCCATCCGACCCTGTCCGAAGCGTTGCATGAAGCAGCGTTGGCAGTGAATGGCGGCGCCATCCACATCGCCAACAAGAAGAAGCGCTAAGCGAGATAATAAGAAACCACGGCGGTTGCCCGTCGTGAGCCTTGCGCGCAAGACTCACCGCGGAATGTCCGCTGGACGCAGTCTTGCGCAGCTTTACGGGCGTTAAGCCTTGGAAGTTGTGCAAGCAGCAGTCACAGGTGGCGCGGCACTCATAATGAGCGCAGCGCCGAATGCGCAGTACCTAACGAAGACGGTAAAAAGCATGAATCTTCACGAGTATCAGGGTAAGCAGCTGTTCGCTGAATACGGCCTGCCAGTATCCAAGGGTTACGCAGTAGACACCCCGGAAGCAGCAGCAGAAGCTTGCGACAAAATCGGTGGTACCGAGTGGGTTGTCAAAGCCCAGGTCCACGCTGGTGGTCGCGGTAAAGCGGGCGGCGTTAAGCTGGTTCGCAGCAAAGAAGACGCCAAGGCCTTCGCACAGCAGTGGCTGGGCAAGCGTCTGGTGACTTACCAGACTGATGCCAATGGCCAACCAGTCACCAAGATCCTGGTTGAATCGTGCACTGATATCGCTAAAGAGCTGTACCTGGGCGCTGTCGTTGACCGTTCGAGCCGTCGCATCGTGTTCATGGCTTCCACCGAAGGTGGCGTGGACATCGAGAAGATCGCTCACGAAACCCCAGAAAAAATTCTGAAAGCCACCATCGATCCACTGGTTGGCGCTCAGCCATTCCAGGGTCGCGAGCTGGCTTTCCAGCTGGGCCTGGAAGGCAAGCAAGTTACCCAGTTCGCCAAGATCTTCGTAGGTCTGGCCAAACTGTTCAAGGATCACGATCTGGCCCTGCTGGAAGTGAACCCGCTGGTGATCAAGGCTGACGGCGATCTGCATTGCCTCGATGCCAAGATCAACATCGACGCCAACGCCATGTACCGTCAGCCTAAGCTGAAGACTTTCCACGATCCGTCGCAAGACGATCCGCGCGAAGCGCACGCTGCCAAGTTCGAGCTGAACTACGTAGCCCTGGAAGGTAACATCGGTTGCATGGTCAACGGTGCTGGCCTGGCCATGGGTACCATGGACATCGTCAACCTGCATGGCGGCAAACCAGCCAACTTCCTCGACGTGGGCGGTGGTGCTACCAAAGAACGCGTAACCGAAGCCTTCAAAATCATCCTGTCCGACTCCAACGTCGCTGCAGTATTGGTTAACATCTTCGGCGGCATCGTTCGTTGCGACATGATTGCCGAAGGCATCATCGGTGCAGTGAAAGAAGTCGGCGTTAAAATCCCGGTTGTTGTTCGCCTTGAAGGTAACAACGCTGAACTGGGCGCTAAAGTACTGGCAGAAAGCGGTTTGAACATCATCGCGGCTACCAGCCTGACCGACGCTGCTCAACAAGTTGTCAAAGCTGCGGAGGGCAAATAATGAGCGTCCTGATCAATAAAGACACCAAAGTTATCTGCCAGGGTATTACCGGTTCGCAAGGTAGTTTCCACACCCAGCAAGCCATCGAATACGGCACCAAGATGGTGGGTGGCGTTACTCCGGGCAAAGGCGGCACCGAGCACCTGGGCCTGCCAGTGTTCAACACCGTGAAAGAAGCAGTAGAAACCACTGGCGCCACTGCCAGCGTGATCTACGTTCCAGCTCCTTTCTGCAAGGACTCCATCCTGGAAGCAGCATTCGGCGGCATCAAGCTGATCGTTTGCATCACCGAAGGCATTCCTACCCTGGACATGCTGGACGCTAAAGTTAAGTGCGACGAGCTGGGTGTTACCCTGATCGGCCCTAACTGCCCAGGCGTGATCACCCCAGGCGAATGCAAGATCGGCATCATGCCAGGTCACATTCACTTGCCAGGTAAAGTCGGTATCGTTTCGCGTTCCGGCACCCTGACTTACGAAGCTGTTAAGCAAACTACTGACGCCGGTTTCGGTCAGTCGACTTGCGTCGGCATCGGCGGTGACCCGATCCCAGGCTCCAACTTCATCGACATCCTGAAGCTGTTCCAGGAAGACCCGAAGACCGAAGCGATCGTAATGATCGGTGAGATCGGCGGTTCGGCTGAAGAAGAAGCGGCTGCCTACATCAAGGCCCACGTGACCAAGCCAGTTGTTTCCTACATCGCTGGTGTGACTGCCCCTGCGGGCAAGCGCATGGGCCATGCTGGCGCAATCATCTCTGGCGGCAAAGGCACTGCAGACGAGAAGTTTGCTGCCCTTGAAGACGCAGGCGTTAAAACCGTGCGTTCGCTGGCAGACATCGGCAAGGCTTTGTCCGAGCTGACCGGTTGGGCTGTCAAGTAAGCCTCGCGCTTAGCTGACGCTTTACCAAGCAAAGGCCACCTTCGGGTGGCCTTTGTGCATTCTGGGTATTCTCATCAGATTGGATGCCCCGTCCACCTGTGGGAGTTGGCTTACCTGCGATAGCATCGACGCGGTTTGCCTGATGGACCGAGTCGCCCGCATCGCAGGCAAGCCAGCTCCCACATGGGTCTGTATTGCCAAATTTAAGTATGAAAATGCGACATTTGGATGTCGCTTATCGGACAGTTCGCCCCGCAACAGTGCGTTTGTCGCCCAAATTCGTTAGGCTAGCCGCCTCTTTATGCGCCCGCATCTCAAAAGGAAGCCGCGCGCTAGACCGGTCGGTCCCCATAAGGACCGGCAGCAGTTCCCTCATCCATAGGGAATCCCTCTCTAAATTCCGATTCAGTAGTGTGGTATTTCCTCAAATGAAAGTGTTGAAAAGCCAGGATGTCCTGGCGTTAGGCTTTATGACTTTTGCCCTGTTCGTGGGCGCCGGCAACATCATCTTTCCGCCTATCGTTGGTTTGCAGTCCGGGCCTCATGTCTGGATGGCGGCGCTGGGCTTCCTGATCACCGCGGTCGGTCTGCCGGTGGTCACTGTGATCGCCCTGGCCAAGGTCGGCGGCGGTATGGACGCGCTGAGCAGCCCGATCGGCAAGATCGCCGGCGGCCTGCTCGCGGCGGCGGCGTACTTGGCGGTAGGGCCGCTATTCGCCACCCCGCGTACCGCGACCGTTTCGTTTGAAGTGGGCCTGGCGCCGCTGACCGGCGAAAGCCCGCTGGCGCTGTTCCTCTACAGCTCGGTGTATTTTCTGGTGGTGTTCTTTGTTTCTCTGTACCCGGGCCGCCTGCTGGACACCGTCGGTCGCTTCCTGGCACCGCTGAAAATCATCGCCTTGGCGATCCTCGGTATCGCCGCGTTTGCCTTGCCGGCCGGTGACATCGGCGTTGCCACGCCGGAATACGTCGCCGCACCGTTTTCCCAAGGCTTTATCAATGGCTACCTGACCATGGATACCCTGGGCGCGCTGGTGTTCGGTATCGTCATCGTCAATGCTATCCGTTCCCGTGGTGTTGAATCGCCACAGTTGATCACCCGTTACGCGATCATTGCTGGGCTGATTGCCGGCGTGGGCCTGGCGCTGGTGTACATCAGCCTCTTCCGTCTGGGTTCTGGCAGCCATGCCGTGGCCGCCGGTGCCGGTAACGGCGCCGCCGTGCTGCACGCTTACGTGCAACACACCTTCGGCTCCCTGGGCAGCGGCTTCCTCGCCGTGCTGATCTCCCTGGCGTGCCTGGTAACCGCCGTGGGCCTGACCTGCGCCTGTGCCGAGTACTTCAGCAAAATCCTGCCGCTGTCCTACAAGACACTGGTCGTAATCCTGGCGCTGTTCTCGTTGTTCGTGTCCAACCTGGGCCTGACCAAGCTGATTGCCTTCTCGATCCCGGTGCTCACGGCGATCTACCCGCCGTGCATCGTGTTGGTGGCGCTGAGCTTCTGCAAAGACTTCTGGCTGGAGCAGGGCCGTATCGTTGGTCCGGTGATGCTGGTGTCGTTCATCTTTGGCTGCATCGATGCACTCAAGGGCGCGGGCCTGGCGGATTGGATGCCGACCCAACTGGCGCACCTGCCGCTGAGCGAGCAAGGCCTGGCGTGGCTGGTACCGTCGGTGATGACGTTGGCCGTTGCCGTGTTGGTTGACCGTATGCTCGGCAAGCGTAGCGAAGCCATCGCTTAACGTAGCTTCTGGGCTGTACCGAAATGCCCCGTATCAATCGATACGGGGCATTTTTTATGCGTGTATGACTACAACCCTCTAAAGTTGGAGTTCGGTCAATGTGGGGTCAGGCTTGCCTGCGACAGCGGCGGACCAGACGGCGCGGTAGTGACTGCACAGACGCCGTCGCAGGCAAGCCAGCCTCCACATGTTGAACCACGTTCGTCCCCATCCACTGTGTCTAAGGACCCGCATGTCGTTCGTCGAAACCAACCAGATACACCTGCTTGCCGCGCTGTGGTTCGTCCTGTGCTGGGGCGGTTACACCCGTTACGCCACCTGGAAAGCCCGTGACACCGCGTGCCTGGCCAGCGTGCTGCACCTGTATCGTGAAGACTGGATGCGCCGCATGCTGCTGCGCGATAACCGTATTGCCGACGCCAGCGTGGTCGGCAACCTGGAGCGCAACGCCTCGTTTTTCGCCTCCAGCACGCTGATCATCCTCGCCGGTATTCTCACCGTACTGGGCGCTTCCGAGCGGGCGGTGTCGTTGCTGGCGGACATACCCATGGTGCAGCAAGCCTCTCAGGGCATGTCGGAAATCAAACTGCTGTGCCTGGCGCTGGTGTTCGTCTACGCCTTCTTCACGTTCAGCTGGTGCATGCGCCAATACAACTTTGCGGCGGTGCTGGTGGGGTCGGCGCCGATGATCGGTGAGCGCCATGTGTCGGAGCAGGAGCGCAAGGCATTTGCCCTGCGGGCGGCGCGGGTGATTTCCATGGCGGCCAACCAATTCAACTTTGGGCTGCGTGCTTATTACTTCGGCATGACCATGCTGGCTTGGTTTGTCAGCCCGTGGTTGTTCATGTTGATGAGCAGCGGCGTCGTAGTGGTGCTGTATCGCCGAGAGTTTCATTCCGACGTATTGCAAGTGATGGTATATACCCCGACCGACATGCCGGTATCGGAAGTGGCTAAAGAAACGGTGTCTTCACTCGGGCCGCAAGGTTAGTCCAACTTTTTTGCCACGGATAAAACAGCAGACAAAGAAAAGCCCGCTATATAAGCGGGCTTTTTTGCAGCAATAGCCAGGCGATTATTGCTTGGCAGGTTCTGCTGGTGTGGCAGGTGCTGCTTCTTTCGCGGCGGCAGCGTTCGATTCAGCCTGAGCTTTGGCAGCATCGGCGTTTTCTTTCGCAGCGTCGTTCACTTTATCCTGAGCTTTGGCCATGTCTTTCTGAGCTTGCTCAGAATGCGAAGCTGCATCTTGGGCTTTGTCTTCGGATTTTTTATCGCAGGCAGCGAGGCCGAGGGCAGCGGCGAGCATCATGGAAATAGCTAAAGTCTTGCGCATTGGGTGTTTCTCCTTATTGAAGATATCTACTGGCCTTTCGAGCTTGGGCAGTCAGCATTAGTTCCTTTTGTTTCAAAGATATATAAAACACGGCCCTCAAGGAACTTTCACCCGTCATCCCATACTCCACCCGTCAACACTAATAAGAGTCTGTACACATGACCGAAAATCCCTTGCAGGAGCGCGCCACGCGCTTTGTTTCGGCTCTGCGCCATTGTCAGGTGCTGGGCATTACCGTTCATGCCGCAGGCTTGGAGGGCATCACGCTGCTGCTGCCTTACGCGCCCTCTATCGTCGGCGACCCGCAAACCGGCGTGATTCACGGTGGCGCGCTGACCTCTTTGATGGACACCGCCTGCGGCATGGCCACGTTGTGCGTATTGCCCGAGTTCGAGGTATGCCCGACCCTGGACCTGCGTATCGACTACATGCATCCCGCCGAACCGCACAAACCGGTGTATGGCTTTGCGCAGTGCTACCGGGTCACCACCGACGTGATTTTCACCCGTGGTTTCGCCTATCAGGATGACCCGCAACAGCCCATTGCCCATGTGGTAGGCACGTTCATGCGCATGGGCAAGCGCCTTAAGGGCGCACAAGGATTGGGCAGCACGATCAAGGGAGAGCAGGCATGACACATCGATTCAAAACCCGTCTCGAACAGGCCCATGAGCGCGGTGACTACGAGGCTCTGCTCAACCTTGTGCCCTACGCCAAGCTGATCGGCATCGAATGCACGCGTTTGGGCGATGAATTGCTGTTCCGCCTGCCGGCCAACAAGGACAACATTGGTAACCCGATATTGCCGGCGCTGCACGGAGGGGTGATTGCCGGCTTCATGGAGCTGTCGGCGGCGTTACATTTGCTGGTATTTACCGGTGCGCCGGGCCTGCCGAAAATCATCGACTTTTCCCTGGATTACCTGCGCGCCGGGCAGTTCCGCGACACTTACGCCAAATGCCAGGTGTGGCGCCAAGGCCGCCGGGTTGCCAATGTGGCGATCACCGCCTGGCAAAGCACCCCGGCCGAACCGATTGCCACCGCCCGTGCACATTTCAAAATTGAGGAATCGGCGCGCCCTTGAAATCCTGGTCTTAGCCCCCAACTTTGATGACAACCCGCCGCCAACCCTCAAGGGCGCGGCCACTGCCATCCAATTGGAGTTTGATGACCATGAGTGTGGAAACTCAAAAGGAAACCCTGGGCTTCCAGACCGAGGTGAAGCAACTGCTGCACCTCATGATCCATTCGCTGTATTCCAACAAGGAAATATTCCTTCGCGAATTGATCTCGAACGCCTCTGACGCTGTCGATAAATTACGTTTCGAAGCCCTCTCCAAGCCTGAGTTGCTGGAAGGTGGCGCCGAGCTGAAAATCCGTGTGAGCTTCGATAAAGACGCCAAAACCGTCACCCTCGAAGATAACGGCATCGGCATGAGCCGTGAAGACGCGATCACCCACCTGGGTACCATCGCCAAATCCGGCACCGCCGATTTCATGAAGAACCTGTCGGGCGACCAGAAGAAAGATTCGCACCTGATCGGTCAATTCGGTGTGGGCTTCTACTCGGCCTTCATCGTCGCCGACAAGGTAGAAGTATTCAGCCGTCGCGCCGGCCTCGACGCCAGCGAAGGCGTGCACTGGTCGTCCAAAGGTGAAGGCGAGTTCGAAATCGCCACCATCGATAAGGCTGACCGTGGCACCCGCATCGTGCTGCACCTCAAATCCGCTGAAGATGAATTCGCCGATGGCTGGCGTCTGCGCAACATCATCAAGAAGTACTCCGACCACATTGCACTGCCGATCGAGCTGCCGAAAGAACAAGCAGCCCCTGAAGGCGAAGAGCAGCCTGCCCTGGAATGGGAAGTGGTCAACCGCGCCAGCGCCCTGTGGACGCGCCCTCGCACCGAGGTGAAGGATGAGGAATACCAGGAGTTCTACAAGCACATCGCTCACGATTACGAAAACCCGCTGAGCTGGAGCCACAACAAGGTCGAAGGCAAGCTGGAATACAGCTCGCTGCTCTACGTACCGGCGCGTGCTCCGTTCGACCTGTACCAGCGTGAAGCGCCTAAAGGCCTGAAGCTGTATGTGCAGCGTGTGTTCGTGATGGATCAGGCGGAGTCCTTCCTGCCGCTGTACCTGCGCTTCATCAAAGGCGTGGTCGACTCCAACGACCTGTCGCTGAACGTGTCGCGGGAAATCCTGCAGAAAGACCCGATCATCGACTCCATGAAGTCGGCGCTGACCAAGCGCGTGCTCGACATGCTGGAAAAACTGGCGAAGAACGAGCCTGAGCAATACAAGGGTTTCTGGAAAAACTTCGGTCAGGTCATGAAAGAAGGCCCGGCGGAAGACTTTGCCAACAAGGAAAAAATCGCCGGCTTGCTGCGGTTTGCCTCGACTCAAGGCAGCGATGCGGAGCAAATCGTCTCCTTGGCCGAGTACCTGGCCCGCGCTAAGGAAGGTCAGGACAAGATCTACTACCTGACCGGCGAGAAATACGAAGCCGTCAAAGACAGCCCGCACCTGGAAGTCTTCCGCAAGAAAGGCATCGAAGTGCTGCTGCTGACGGACCGTATCGATGAGTGGCTGATGAGCTACCTCAGCGAGTTCGACGGCAAGACCTTCGTCGACGTAGCCCGTGGTGACCTGGACCTGGGTAACCTGGACTCCGAAGAAGAGAAGAAAGAAGCCGAAGAAGTCGCCAAGGCCAAAGAAGGTCTGGTTGAGCGGATCAAGACAGCCTTGGGCGATGCGGTCAGCGAAGTGCGGGTTTCGCACCGTCTGACCGACTCCCCTGCGATTCTGGCCATCGGCGAGCAGGACTTGGGCATGCAGATGCGTCAGATCCTCGAAGCCAGCGGTCAGAAGGTTCCGGATTCCAAGCCGATCTTCGAATTCAACCCGGCTCACCCGCTGATCGAGAAACTTGACGGCGAGCAAAGCGAAGAGCGTTTTGGCGACCTGTCGCACATCCTCTTCGATCAGGCGGCCCTGGCCGCTGGGGACAGCTTGAAAGACCCGGCCGCTTACGTGCGCCGACTGAACAAGCTGTTGGTTGAACTGTCGGTTTAACACCGTTGTAGAAAAACCCGCTTCGGCGGGTTTTTTTTGTTTAACGCATCCCAACTGGAGTAAATGATGAGCCAAGTCACAGTACGTTCCGTGGTCTATCAGATTGATGGCCAGTCTTATGAAAGTCGCCTGGCCTTCGATGCCAGCCACAAAGGCCCGCTGCCGGGCCTGCTGATGGCGCCGAACTGGATGGGTGTGAGTGCGGGTGCCGAAGACATCGCCAAAAGCGTTGCCGCCAAGGGCTACGTGGTGCTGATCGCCGACCTGTACGGGCAAACCGTACGCCCCTCAAATGGCGATGAAGCGGGCGCGGCGATGATGCCGTTGAAGAATGACAACCCGGTACTGATAAAGCGTATGCAGGCAGCGTTTGAGCAACTGCAAAGCCAAACCGAAGCGGCCGTGGACGCCTCCAAGCTGGCGACCTTCGGCTTCTGCTTTGGCGGTTTCTGCTCGCTGGAGCTTGCGCGTACCGGCGCGCCCTTGAAGGCTGCCGTATCGTTCCACGGCACTATCGACACGCAGAACCCGGTTGGCGCGAAGAACGTCAAGGGCTCGGTGTTGGTGCTGCACGGCGCGTCCGACCCATTGGTGCCCAAAGAACAGCTGCCGGCGTTTGAAGATGAAATGAACGCAGCCGGTGTGGATTGGCAGTTGCTGAGCTACGGCGGTGCGGTGCATTCCTTCACCGACCCGCACGCCAATGTGCCGGGCAAGATGATGTACGACGCGAAGACCGCTGCGCGGGCGTTCCAGTCGATGCATAACTTGCTGGATGAAGTGTTCAAGGGCTGACCATGTGATCGTTCCCACGCTCCGCGTGGGAATGCCTGGCTAGACGCTCCGCTCTTACGCAGAGCGTGGGAACGATCATCCAAAGCTATTTCACAGGCAACTCAATCCTTTCAGTTTCGCCCGGCACCGTCGGCCAATCCCCAGCCGCCCAACGCTGCCGCGCTTGTTCGATCATGGCCGCGTCGCTCGCCACGAAGTTCCAATTGATCCGCCGTGGCCCATCCAGCGGCGCGCCGCCAAACACCACCAGATGGCAATCGCTTTCAGCAAACAGCGTCATTTCCTGCCCCGCAGGCAATACCGCCAGGCTATGCACCTCCAACGCCTCGCCATCCAACTGCGCTTCACCCTCCAGCACATACACCGCGCGTTCCTCGTGCTCATCCGGGATCAGCAGGGTCGTGGCCGTCTGCATCCGCACTTCGGCATACAGTGTTGGCGACAGCACTGGCACCGGCGATTTGAGGCAGAAACCAGAGCCTGCGATCAGGCGGATCTGCACGCCCAAATTGTCGCTGACCGGCAAACTCGCCGCCGAGTGATGGCTGTAATGCCCTGGCCCGGTCTCGTGATCCTTAGGCGAGGCCAGCCATACTTGCAGGCCATGCAGGCTGAAACCTGCGGCCTTGAGCGCCTCGGGCGTTCGTTCGACGTGGGCGATGGCACTGCCGGCGGTCATCCAGCTGACGTCACCGGCGTGCACCACCTGGTCCGAGCCGAGGCTGTCCTTATGTTGCAGTGCGCCCTCAAACAGATAGGTCAGCGTGGACAGCCCGATATGCGGATGCTGGCGGATGTTCATGCCGGTGCCGGCTGTATAGCGGGTGAGCAACATATGGTCGAAAAACACAAAAGGCCCGACGCTGCGGCATTCGCGCGAGGGCAGCGGGCGCAGGATCGGCTGGCCTTCAACCTCTTCGGCGCGTGGGCGAATCACGGTGAGGGTGGTCATGGTGCGTCCCTGTCTCAGCGGGTTAGATGGCAGTGAGCATAACCCGCTCGACAGGGCGTTGGCGCTATTGGCTGAAGGCGCCTTCCGACAATTTCGTCTCGATAGTGACCTCAGCCGTGGTCATCAGCTTGTGCACCGGGCAGCGATCTGCCACGCGGTGCAGCTCGTCGCGCTGCTCGTCAGTGAGCACGCCTTTGAGGGTCAGCTTGACGCTGAGCTTGTACTTGCCTTTTTGCTCCTCGGTACTGTCGTGGGTGACTTCCACGGTCACGCCGGTCAGCGGGATGCTTTTTTTCTGGGCGTAGAGCTTGACGGTCAAGGCTTTGCACGATGCCAGGGCGGCATCGAAATAGTCGTGCGGGGAGGGCGCCGAGTCGTCGCCGCCCAGGCTCTTGGGCAGGTCAGTGAACAGTTCGTGGTTGTTGATATTCACGCTGTGGCGAAAGTTATCGTGGTTCAGGGTGTTGACGGTAACAGGCATGGTGAACCTCACAGGTTGGCGGGATGAAGGTCATGCAGTTATAGAGCATGCTGGCACTTAGGTGTTCCGCGTTTTTTTGGCTGATGAACCCCGGCACATGCCGCAAGGTCTACCCGTATTAGCCTATATCGAGGTTTACCGTGCCCTGGAATCGCCTGAGTCTGGCCCTGTTACTCGCCGCCAGTAGCCTTGCTGCGCAAGCCCGCGACTATGCCTACAGCGACGCGCACCTGCATTACGTGGATTTCTTTCAGGAAACGGCGGGCGTGGATAAGTTGCTCAAGGCCATGGCCGACGCTCGCATCGAACACGTGATGATTTCCGGCATTCCCGTGGCCAAAAAATGGCACGAAGATGAACCCAAGCGCCCGCGTTACTACGCCGGTGACGATGCCGACGCCTATTGGTACAGCGCCACCGATGTGATCGTCGCGGCTGCGCTGAACAAGCTCACACCTGAGCAGCGTCAGCATTTCCATCCGTTTCTGTCCGGTTTCAACCCTAACGACAAGAACTCTGCCGCGCATATCCAGCGCATGCTCAATCTCAATCCTGGGTTGTGGCAGGGCATCGGCGAAGTGTTCACGCGCCATGACGACCTGACCGCCTTGACCGCCTTGACCGCCGGCGATACCCCACGTGCCAACAACGAAGCCATGAAGCGCATCTATCACCTTGCCGCCGAAAACGACCTGCCGGTGCTGCTGCATTCCAATATCACCTCCAAACGCGAGCGCAACCCGCTGTACCTGCCGGAGGTGGAAGAATCGCTGCGCAACCACCCACACACCCGCTTTATCTGGGCCCACGCCGGTACCAGCAAGGAGATCCACCGCCATCAGGTGCAGATGGACTTTCTCCTGCCGACCTTGAGCCGCCTGTTGGAGGCGTATCCCAACCTGTACATCGACCTGTCCTGGAGCATGCTCACGCCGTACTTGCTCGATGACGCGGGTAAGCCAAGGCCTGAGTGGTTAAAGCTGGTAGAGCGTTTCCCGGAGCGCTTTATGGTGGGTTCGGACGTTGTAGGGCGCTTCAACAAGCTCGGTAAGGAAATGCATCGCTTTGATCCGTTTCTCGATGCACTGCCCGAAGCGATAGCCCGCAAGATGGCACGCGATAACTTCCTGGCGACTCTGCCGAAATCCACTCGCGATGAGCAGGCACATTGATATCGCCTTTTCGTCTTACGCAAATGTGAGCAGGGGCCGATACCTTTCAGGATGCCCCGCTGCAGGTGGATGCAGCGCATTTGGAAGGAATCCCGGCAATGAGTAGTATCCGCAGTCTGAATATCGCCCCCCGTGCCGGCTTGGGCTTTGGCGTGCTGGCGTTGATGGTGTTCGCCTTGGGCGGCTTCGCCCTTTTGCAAATGGCTAATATGCGCCATCAGTCGGATCAGGTAGAAAATAACTGGCTGCCCAGCGTGATGGCGGTGGGGGAGATGAACCAGGACCTGCTGCGGATTCGCGCGCTGACCCTGCGTTTGCTGGTCAACCGTGACTCGCAGGCGCTCGCGCAGAACGAGCAGAAACTCACCGACCTCAAGAATGGCCTGCATCACGCGAAGACGCTCTATGAAGGGCTGATCGTGCTGCCCGAAGAGCGCACGCTGTTTGATCGCTTCAAGGCCGAAGAGCAGCAATACCTGCAGCGTCAGGACCTGGTCATGGGGTTCTCCAAGGCTAATCAGCTGGAGGATGCAATCAAGATCGTCAACGGCGAGATGAATCAACTCGCCGATGCGATGTCCAGGACGCTGCATGACCTGGTCGCCTTGAACAAGGCCAGTGCCAATCAGGCCGCCAGCCTGGCGCAAAGTGTGTTTACTCAGTCGCGTACGTGGGTGATCGTCATGATCGTACTGACTGCGTTGATCACCGTCGGGTTGGCGGTGTGGCTGACCCGCAGCATCGTACTGCCGCTGGCGCAGTCGCTGAAAGTTGCCCAGGGCGTTGCCGGTGGCGACCTGACCGGTGAGATCAGTGTGACCGGCAACGATGAGCCGGCGCGTTTGCAACAGGCGCTCAAAGGCATGCAGGAGAACCTGCGTGACACCATCCGGCGCATTGCCGAATCCTCGAACCAATTGGCCTCGGCGTCCGAAGAACTCAGTTGCGTGACTGAGGACGCTACCCGTGGCCTGCACCAGCAGAATCAGGAAATCGAGCAGGCGGCCACGGCGGTTAACCAGATGACGGCGGCGGTGGAGGAGGTGGCGAGTAATGCGGTGGCAACGTCACAGGCGTCCCGCGAATCTGACCGCATTGCCCAGCGTGGGCGTGAGCAAGTGCACCAGACGGTGGCGTCGATCGAGGCGTTGGCCACGGATGTGACGGCCAATGCGACCCAGGTCGAGGCGCTGGCGCAGAAGGTGTATGGCATCAGCAAAGTGCTGGATGTGATTCGCTCGATAGCCGAGCAGACTAACCTGCTGGCGCTGAATGCGGCGATTGAAGCGGCACGCGCTGGGGATGCCGGACGTGGGTTTGCGGTGGTGGCGGATGAAGTGCGGGCCTTGGCCCATCGCACGCAGCAGTCGACCCAGGAAATCGAGCAGATGATCAGCGGGATTCAGCAGGGCACCGATCAAGCCGTCAGTTCGATGCAGCAGAGCAATACGCGGGCGCGTTCCACGCTGGATATCGCCAAGTCGGCGGGCACGGCGCTGGAGGAGATTGCCTCGGCGTTTGCGCTGATCAACGAGCGCAACCTGGTGATTGCCAGTGCGTCGGAACAGCAGGCGGCGGTGGCGCGGGAGGTGGATCGCAATTTGATGAATATTCGCGATTTGGCGCACCAGTCCTCGACCGGGGCGAACCAGACCAGTGCGGCGAGCCAGGAATTGTCGCGGTTGGCGGTGGACCTGAATACCATGGTGGCGCGGTTTTCGGTGTAGGGCGTGCAAGCGAGTTGACGCCATCGCAGGCAAGCCAGCCCCATTGTGCAATGTGGGAGCTGGCTTGCCTGCGATGCCATGGGTATCTACGCAACTTTTTGTGTTGCTTTTAGCCTGGATGGTTTAGGTAGATTGAGTACATATCCGTTGCTGCGGTAACGGCTGCTTAGGGTTCCGCCCTTACGGCGGGTCACTTTTGGAAAAGAGCCCCAAAAGTAACCAAAAGGGCTCTTGCCCCACCACTCGGTGCCTCGCCTAGGCTCGGCATGCCCTCACTCCGGCTTGAATCCGTGGGCCGCCGCGATGGGCCATCCTTGGCCCAGCGCGGCTAACCCGGCGTCCTGCCGGGTTACCCACGGATTCAAGCCTGCGTTCGGCCATCGTGGTTAACGGGGCGCCTCAGATCAAGATCAAGATCAAAAGCAAGAGCACGGCGGCCTAGTAGCCGACCTGAGTGGTGAAGCAAAAGCAGGCAGAAGCAAGCACACCCTATCTACTGATGTAATGAGATCCCAATGTGGGAGCGGGCTTGCTCGCGAAGCGGTGTGAAGTGCGCCCCAGAAGTTGGACACTCGTCCAACTCCTGAGGCTTTTCATGAGCAAATACACGACGCAGTTCAAGTCACTCGGCTCTTGATCTGCTTTTGATCTTGATCTTGCTTTTGATCTGAGGCGCCCCGTTAAACCACGCTGGCCGAACGCAGGCGTGAATACTTGGGTAACCCGGCAGGACACCGGGTTAGCCGCGCTGGGCCAACGATCAAGCCGAGTGAGGGCATGCCGAGCCTAAGCGAGGCACCGAGTGGTGGGGCGAAGACTTTTTGGTTACTTTTGTGTCTTTACAAAAGTGACCCGCTGTAAGAGCGGAACCCATAGCAGCCGTTACCCAAATAACGGATATGTACCCAGCGCCCCCCCGCGACAACCAAAGCATTCAACCCTAAAAAGATGTGTAGTCTCTGCGATGAGGGCGACTCGGTGTCAAATCCGACCCCCCATAAAAAAGCCCCGAACCAGTCGGGGCTTTTTCATGTGATCAACCTGCGGGGCTTACTTGCCCTGCCAGCGTTTCAGCACCAAGGTAGCGTTAGTGCCACCGAAGCCGAAGCTGTTGCTCATCACGGTGTCGATTTTGACGTTTTCAACGGTCTTGGTCAGGATCGGCATATCGGCAACGACCGGGTCGATCTCTTCGATATTGGCCGAACCGGCCATGAAGTTGCCTTCCATCATCAGCAGGCAGTAGATCGCTTCGTGAACGCCGGCGGCGCCCAGGGAGTGACCGGACAGGCTCTTGGTGGAGCTGATGGCCGGGGCTTTGTCGCCGAATACCGCACGCACACCTTCCATTTCCTTGGCGTCGCCGACCGGAGTCGAGGTGCCGTGGGTGTTCAGGTAGTCGATTGGGGTATCCACGGTGGACATCGCCATCTGCATGCAACGGATGGCGCCTTCGCCGCTTGGGGCAACCATGTCGTAGCCGTCGGAAGTCGCGCCGTAACCGACGATTTCCGCGTAGATCTTCGCACCACGGGCCAGAGCGTGTTCCAGCTCCTCGACCACCACCATGCCGCCACCGCCGGCGATGACGAAACCGTCACGCTTGGCGTCGTAGGCGCGGGAGGCCTTCTCCGGGGTTTCGTTGTACTGGGTGGACAGCGCGCCCATGGCGTCGAACAGGAACGATTGGCTCCAATGCTCTTCTTCACCGCCGCCGGCAAACACGATGTCCTGCTTACCCAACTGGATCTGCTCAACGGCAGTACCGATGCAGTGAGCACTGGTGGCGCACGCCGAGGAGATCGAGTAGTTCACGCCCTTGATCTGGAACGGCGTGGCCAGGCAGGCCGAAACGGTGCTGCCCATGGTCCGTGTGACACGGTACGGGCCAACGCGCTTCACGCCTTTTTCGCGCAGGATGTCCAGCGCTTCCATCTGGTTGAGGGTCGATGCGCCGCCGGAGCCGGCGATCAGGCCGGTGCGTACGTTCGAAACCTGGTCTTCGCTCAGGCCGGAGTCGGCGATGGCGTCTTTCATGGCCAGGTAGGCGTAGGCGGCAGCGTGGCCGACGAAGCGATAGATCTTGCGATCGATCAGTTCTTCGAGGGGCAGGTCGATGGAGCCGGAAACCTGGCTACGCAGACCCATTTCGGCATATTCCGGGTTGAAGCGGATGCCAGGGCGACTTGCACGCAGGTTAGCGGTGACGGTCTCTTTGTCATTGCCCAGGCAAGAAACAATGCCCAGACCAGTGATAACGACGCGGCGCATGCGGATAACCCTTAAAAGTTGTCAGTGGAAGTGAATACGCCGACCCGAAGGCCTTCGGCAGTATAGATCTCGCGACCGTCGACAGTCACCGAACCGTCGGCGATAGCGAGGTTCAGCTTGCCCTTGAGGACGCGCTTGATTTGAATGTTGTAAGTGACTTTCTTGGCGGTTGGCAAGACCTGGCCAAAGAACTTCACTTCGCCTGAACCCAGGGCGCGACCGCGGCCTGGCAGACCTTGCCAGCCCAGGTAGAAGCCAACCAGTTGCCACATGGCGTCAAGGCCCAGGCAGCCCGGCATGACAGGGTCGCCTTCGAAATGGCAGGCGAAGAACCACAGGTCAGGGGTGATATCCAGCTCGGCGACCAATTCACCTTTGCCGTACTTGCCACCTTCTTCGCTGATATGGGTGATGCGATCCACCATCAGCATGTTAGGGGCGGGCAGTTGCGCGTTACCTGGGCCGAACAGCTCACCGCGACTGCAGCGCAGCAGGTCTTCCCGAGTAAAGGCGTTTTGTTTGGTCATGCGAGCTCCTCAATAATCCCATGCGGCAGGGTAGGGCAAATCTTCCCGAACCGAATGAAGCGTTCATGCCTCATGTCGGCAGCCTACACATAGACTATTGCGTTGTAGTGAAAGTCACAGCGATAAGGTACTGAATGTACACTTGTTCACTGAAATTTTAAACCGGGCCTGTTTATGGGCCCGTTCGGGTGCCTAAGACTGCCGCACTTTCGTCTTTCACGCCAGTCGCAGTTGGTTGATGGCCCAGCGCTATTGCACCCAGCGTTGCAGGATTTGCTGCAAATCCGTGCGTTTGAACGGCTTGGCCAGGTAATCGTTCATTCCGGCTGCCATGCAGGCTTCGCGATCGCCCTGCAACGCATTGGCGGTCAAGGCAATAATAGGCAGATCGGCGCAGCCGGGCAGTTGGCGAATTTGCCTTGTGGCCTCGTAGCCGTCGATTAACGGCAGGCGGCAATCCATCAGGATCGCGGTAAAAATCAGGCTCTCGGCACTTCGGATGGCCTCGGCGCCGTCGGTGGCCAGGCTCACTTCAAAGCCCAGGCTGCGTAGCATGGCTTCGACCACGGTGCGGTTGACCGGGTTGTCTTCTAC
The DNA here is from genome assembly GCF_009707325.1 of Pseudomonas sp. IB20. Lineage (NCBI taxonomy): Bacteria > Pseudomonadati > Pseudomonadota > Gammaproteobacteria > Pseudomonadales > Pseudomonadaceae > Pseudomonas > Pseudomonas gelidaquae. Next base: position 1,811,773 of record NZ_CP046103.1, read on the forward strand.
CAGCAGCACGTGGCGGCCATCGCCGGCGCTGCTCTTGCCTTCGGCGTGCGGGGCAATCGTCGGCAGGCTTTGCTGATCGATGGCCAGTGGAATTTCCAAGGTAAACACCGAGCCTCGGCCTTCCTCACTTTGGGCGCGCAGCGTGCCGCCCATGCGTTCGGCCAGGGTGCGTGCGATCGGCAAGCCCAGCCCGGTGCCGCCGTAACGTCTTGAAATGGAACTGTCGGCCTGCTGGAACGCGTCGAACATCAGTTCCAAGCGCTCGGCGGAAATCCCGATGCCGCTGTCGCGCACGGTGCAGGTGAACCACACCAACTCGTGGTCGAGGGTTTGCCAGTGAGGCTCGACAGTCACCGTGCCGTGTTCGGTGAACTTCAGCGCGTTACCGATCAGGTTCACCAGGATCTGCCGGATACGCGTGGGGTCGCCCTGTACGCGCAGGGCGTCCATGCCCTGCGGAATCGGCAGCTCCAGCGCCAGCCCGCGTTGCTGGGCGTTGTGCTGGAAGGCCTGGGCGCAACTGCTGATCAGGTCCGCGAGGTTGAACGGGATATGTTCCAGCTCCAGTGCGGCGCGTTCGATGCGTGAGAAGTCGAGGATGTCGTTGATCACCTTGAGCAAATGCTCGGTGGACTCGCTGGCCAGCGCCGCGTACTCGGTCTGCTCCTCGGTCATCTCGGTGGTTTCCAGCAGTTGCAACATGCCCAGCACGCCGTTCATGGGTGTGCGCAACTCGTGGCTCATCATCGCCAGGAAGTCCGACTTGGCATTGTTCGCCCGTTCGGCTTCCTCGCGCGTCTGGATCAACTGGGCCATGGCCTGGTGCTGCTCACGGCTGGCCTGGTTGAGGCCCTCGGCGAGGTTATTGATATGCCGCGACAGGTCACCCAGTTCCGAGTCGTCGACAATCGGCAATGGCGTTTTGTAATCACCTTGCTGGATGGCCTTCACCGCATGGCCCATGGCGCTGATCGGCTGCGACAGGCTGGCGGCCAGGCGCCGTGCGAGCAGGAAGGTAAATAGCAGGGCGAACAAGGCGAGGATGCCGGCCTTGAACAGGATCTCCTGTTGGCGCTGACTGAACGCGTCATTGGACATGCCGACAATCACCCGGCCCAGGTAATCCGCGTGCGGCGCCTTGGGTTCGTTGAGGTTGTCCTGGAAAAAGTCGTTACCCAGTTGGATATGCTGCAAGCGAATGGGGGCTTGGTAGACTTTCATCGACAGTGAGCGGTCGTGATTTTCCGACGGCTGTTCGACGTACACCAGGACTTGCTCGGTGCTGTCCTGAATCTCCAGAAAGCGCACATGGGGCGTGGCCAATGTTGCGCGCAGCAGGCTCTCGAGCACGTCGTTGTTGCCGGAAATCACGCCGTACTCGGTGGCGGGGGCCAATTGGTTGGCGATCAGTTGGCCGGTGTGGTCCAGTTCCTGGCGCAGGTCCTGGATTCGCACGAAGGTGAAAAAGCTGATCAACAGCAAGGTCAGCAACAGCGCCGGGCCCAGGGTGATGAGCTGGGTGCGGGTGTTGATGTCCCAACGACGACGCAAGGTCATGGACGTTTTTCTCCTTCGGCCAATCGGGCGGCGACGGCGACTTCGTCAACCTGTTCGATCCCCAGTGAGCGTGCGACTTGCGGGTTGCCCACGACTTTGAAGTGTTCCGGGTACAACGTGCGCGGCCAACTGGCCGGCGGGTGGTCTAACAGTCGGCCGAGTACATTGAGCCAGTCGGCCTGGTCGCTGTAAGTGCTGGCCAGGCTGCCGGCCTTGACGAACCCGGCGTTGGGCCCCACCAGCGGCAGTTGTTGGGCGTAACTGCTGAGCAACAGGTTCTTCACGGTTTTCGGGTTGTAGAGCCGCGGGTCATCGAGGCCGAGCAGCACGTCACTGCTCTTGAGCAGGTTTTGCAGCGGGCGGCTGTCATTAATGTTGTCCCAGCGCTGCGGCACAATCTCCAGCCCCATAGGCGCTGCGTACTGGCGCAACTCCTGCAGCAGGAACTCACTGTCGACGCCGTAGAGCACGCCGATGCGTTGGGCTTGGGGCAGGATATCGGCGATCAGTTTCAGTTGACGCTCAAGAGGGGGATCGCTCCACAACAGGCTGATTTTTGCTGGGTGAGCGTTGCCCAGGCGCTGCCGGGCTTGCAGGCGGCTGATGCGCAGCACCAAGGTCGGCGGGCCCTGGGCATCCTGCAGGCGCCAATCGAGACCCGGCAGGTCGAGCAGGATCAGACGGGTGTTGGTAGGCAACTCACTGGGGGGCGGCAGGTCTTTGAGCGGGGTGAAGGTCACATGGTCTTCGGGGCGCTGCTGGGCAAGGGCCTGGGTAAAGGCTTGCATACCGGCACCGTCTTCGGCGGCGGTCAGCAGAATGTCGGCGCTCCAGGCCGGCGCAGTCAGCAGCAGGCACGCCAACAGCACGCCGCGCCGCCACAGCCGTGCAACATAAAGGAGGGTCATCCGTGACTGATCGCCCATGTCAGAACTCTAACTCCGCGCTGAAGTAGAGGACGTGGCGACTGTCGTAGTTGTTGTCGGCCCAAGTGGTCGGCTGGTTATCCAGGCGTTGTTGCAACATACCGGCCAGCTCCACGTTGGCTTTGCCCAGGGCAATGCGCTTGGCCACCCGCAGGTCGACCCGTTCGAAGCGATAGTGGTTGAGTGCGTCGTCGCCATAGTAGAACAGCGCGCTCGACCAGCCGTGGCCCCATTCGCGCAACCAGCCGGCCGAGCCGCTGTTGCGTGCAGTTTGCGCTTTGTCCTTGGGGTTGCTGGCGGTGGCGTCGACGTAAGCATAGGTCAGCCGCAGGCGGTCGGCGTTGCTCATACGCCAGTCGAACTGTGATTCGGCGCCGGTAAACCGCGAGCTGTTGGCATTGCTGGCAATGTATTGGTTGTTGCGCAGCGGCGAGCTGATCATGTCGGTGATTTCGTCGTAGAACAGTTTCACGTCGACATTCAGCCCAAGGTCGGCAAAGAAGCCGTTGTAGCCCAGCTCGCGCGAACGCATCAACTCTTTATCGAGGTTCCCGGGCCCGCGTGTTACCACAAAATATTGCCCGGAGTTTTGTCCGTAGGTCGGCGAGCTGAGATTGGTGACGCGATAGCTCCAGTTGACGTTGTTCTCGAACATGTCCGGCGAGCGAATCGCCTCGGAATACACCGCGCGCAGGCCGTGGCGCGGGTTGATCAGGTAATTGACCGCCACCCGCGGCGTCAGCGAGTTGCCGCTCAAGTGGGTGTCTTCGTACATCGCGCCGCCTTGCAGCAGCCAGTGTTCGCTGGCGCGCCATTCCAGGTGGCCGAACAGGCGCCAGGTGGTGTCGTCGAGGGTGCCGTTGAAGTAGGTGTCGGAGTCGGCGCGGTCATAACGGTAATTCATGCCGCTGACCAGGCGCAGGCTGTCGGACAGGCTGAGAGTGTCCTGGATCTCGAGGTCGTAGCGACTCTCGCGAGTGCTTTGGTCGATATTGCCGCAGACAGGGTTTTTGCCGTCGCCACCCCATTGCTGCAGCACTTGCTCGGCCAGCGCCCGCTCGGCGCTACTGCCTGGCGGCGGATTGCCGGGCGTGTAGGTGTTCATATGCCGGGCCAACTGCTCGGCATAGTTGGGGTTGAGCTGCCACAGCTGGGTCAGTTCCGGGCTGAACGACACCTTGGCGTCACAGGCTTTCCAGATCTGTTGGCGGTCCCATTGCTGGGCCGAGCCCTGGATATACAGGCTGTGTTCGGGGTTGAACTCGACGTTCCAGCGCACGGAGCCGGCATAGTCCTTGGCCGTCACGTCGGAATTGGTGCCACCTTCGGTAATCCCGGCGAATACCGGGGTGTAGGTATAAGGGCGCTGATTGCTGCCTTCTTTGGCGTCGAGTTGCACATCGATGCTCTGCTGCGCGTTCAGGGTCTGGCTCACGGCCAAGCTGAAACGGCTGAGGCGGCGGCCGTCCCGACGGTCGGCACCGACCTTATCGCTGTCAAAACCATCGTCCTGTTGCCCGGACATCGACAGGCGCAAGTCACCGGTTTCCCAGCCCATGCCCTGGCTGGCGTAGAAATCGTTGATGCCGCGTTCGCCACGCACCACTTTGACCCGCGAGCCGTGGCTGTTGGACGGTGAGCGTGTGAGGATATTGACCACCGCCATCAACGCATTGGCGCCATAGCTGACGGTGTTGGGGCCGCGAAACACCTCGATACGTTCGATGTCTTCCATGGCCACTGGGATATCACTCCAGTCCACTGTGGCCAGGCCTGCGCGGTACACCGAGCGCCCGTCGATCAACACCTGCATGCGCCGCGCATCGCTGGCACTGGTGCCGTGGTAGTTCACCGCTGCCTGGTTGCCGGTGGTATAGCCGACCATCATTCCCGGCACCAGCCGCAGCAACTCGGCGATGTCTCGCGCGCCGCTGGCCTTGATCAGCTCGCTGTCGATCACGGTCATGCTGCCGGGCACGGCGGCCGCCGATTGCTTGAGGCGTGTGGCCGTCAGTACCTGGGGCAGCGGCTGACTGTCGAGGAACAGGTCATCGGCCAATGCAGACGCGCTGCAAAGCAGCATCAACAACACAGATGAGCGAGGAGGAGGGCCCAGATACACGGTACAGCCTTGATAATTGCGGATAGCCGCCCATGTTAACTGAGGTGGGGCCATTTGCCAGTCGTCGCCCTTGCAATTACTTCACACAAACCTGGCATTTTCCGACAAGCGTGTGAATTGTCATGGGGGCTGGCCGCAAGCGGGTCGCCCCGTATAATGCTGGCATCGCCACTGGTATGGATTAACGGATTGCATATGACTGAGCAGCGCCCTATTGCGGTCCTGGGAGGCGGAAGTTTTGGTACCGCCGTGGCAAACCTGCTGGCCGAAAACGGCCACGCGGTGCGCCAATGGATGCGCGACCCCGAGCAGGCCGAGGCCATCCGCGTTCACCGTGAAAACCCCCGTTACCTTAAAGGCATCAAGATCCATGCGGCTGTGGAACCGGTCACAGACTTGCTGGCTACGCTCAATGAGTGTGACCTGTGCTTCGTCGCGCTGCCTTCCAGCGCCTTGCGTTCGGTGCTGGCACCCCATGCCGAACGCCTGGCGGGCAAGCTGCTGGTCAGCCTGACCAAAGGCATCGAGGCGCACACCTTTAAGCTGATGAGCGAAATCCTCGAAGAGATCGCCCCCCAGGCGCGCATTGGCGTGCTGTCCGGGCCGAACCTGGCGCGAGAAGTCGCCGAGCACGCGCTGACGGCTACCGTGGTCGCCAGTGAAGATGAAGAATTGTGTGAGCGCGTCCAGGCGGTGCTGCATGGCCGCACCTTCCGCGTCTACGCCAGCAGCGATCGCTTTGGCGTCGAACTGGGCGGGGCGTTGAAAAACGTCTACGCGATCATCGCCGGCATGGCCGTGGCCTTGGGCATGGGTGAAAACACCAAGAGCATGCTGATCACCCGCGCCTTGGCGGAGATGACCCGCTTTGCGGTGAACCAGGGCGCTAACCCGATGACTTTCCTGGGGCTAGCGGGCGTTGGCGACTTGATCGTGACCTGCTCGTCGCCCAAAAGCCGCAACTATCAGGTGGGTTTCGCCCTGGGCCAGGGCCTGAGCCTGGAAGACGCGGTGACGCGCCTGGGCGAAGTTGCCGAGGGCGTCAACACCCTTAAAGTGTTGAAGGCCAAGGCCCAGGAAGTCGGTGTGTACATGCCGCTGGTCGCCGGGCTGCATGCGATTCTGTTTGAAGGGCGCACCTTGAATCAGGTCATCGAGTTGCTGATGCGCGCCGAACCGAAAACCGATGTCGACTTTATTTCCACCAGTGGTTTCAACTGAGGAACGCGCCATGAACGATCCGAAAGCGGCCCCTAAATACGAGTCCATTCTCCTGCGTGTCCTGTGGATGCTGGTGTTTGCCCTGGTGTGGCAAGTCGCGCAGTTCCTGCTTGGCGCGCTGGTGGTGGTGCAGTTGGTGTATCGCCTGATCTACGGCGCGCCGAACCTGGGCCTGATGAACTTTGGTGACAGTCTCAGCCAGTTTCTTGCGCAGATCGGCCGTTTCGGTAGCTTCCACACCGAGCAAAAACCTTGGCCGTTCGCCGATTGGCCGACGCCGCGCGCACCCGAAGGTGAGGCTGCCCACAGCGTGCCGCCGGCGCCGCACCCGGTGCGTGATGAAGAGCCAAAACTGTGAAGCTGTGGGTTTTGCGTCACGGTGAAGCCGAAGGGCATGCGCGCACCGACGCCGAGCGCAACCTCACTGAGCATGGCCGCAGCGAAGTGTTGCGCAGTGCCGCGCAGTTGATCGGGTTGCCGATCAGTGCCATCTTCGCCAGCCCGTATGTGCGTGCGCAGCAAACTGCGCACCTGGTGCGTGATGTGTTGGGTTTTGAGCCGGACATTCGCACCGTGGCGTGGCTGACGCCGGACAGCAACCCGGTGCAGGTGCTGGAAAAACTCGACACTGATGACAATGTGCTGCTGGTCAGCCACCAGCCCTTGGTTGGCAGCCTGATCAGCTTTTTGCAGCATGGCCATCTGCGGCAGCCGCAACCGATGTATACCGCCAGCCTGGCGGAGCTTGAAGGGGATTTTCCGCTGGCGGGGTTGATGAGCTTGGTGAGTGTGAAGAACCCGTAGGGTTGGAGTCGTGTGTGCTATATAGTCAACCAAGCAAGTGCTTGGTTGGCTATCATCGGATCACAAAGGAGCGCGTCCCATGCCTGTCGCTTTTCGTTTGCCGTTGCAGGTCTTCTTCGAACGTGAAGCGCGACACCCGCGCAAGCCCTTTCTGGTGCAGCCCACCGGCGGCGGCGAAGTGCAGACCCTCACCTGGGGCGAGGTCGGCCACCAGGCCCGCTGCGCCGCGCAGTGGCTGCGTGCCCGTGAGCTGCCGGCAGGCTCACACATTGCGCTGATCTCGAAAAACTGCGCGCACTGGATCATCGCAGACCTGGCGATCTGGATGGCCGGGCATGTGTCGGTGCCGCTCTACCCCAACCTCACCGCCGACTCCGTCGCCCATGTGCTGACCCATTCCGAGGCGGCGCTGGCGCTGATCGGCAAGCTGGATGACTGGCCGGACATGGCGCCGGGTATCCCGAACGGGTTGCCGACCATCAGCCTGCCGCTGTGCCCGGCCGGTGACTTCGATTACCGCTGGGCCGATCTGCAAGCCTGCTCGCCGATCCAGGACAGCCCCGAACCTGCCGCCTCCAGCCTGGCCACCATCGTCTATACCTCCGGCACCACCGGCTTGCCCAAAGGCGTGATGCAAACCTTCGGCGCCTTGGGCTTTGCTGCCACCCGTGGCACTGAGTTGTTTGGCCTGGGGGAGGGCGACCGCCTGCTGTCTTACCTGCCGCTGTGCCATGTGGCGGAGCGGATGTTTGTGGAGCTGGCGTCGATCTACACTGGGCAAACCGTGTTTTTTGCCGAGAGCCTCGACACCTTTCTAACCGATTTGCAGAGGGCGAGACCGACGGCGCTGTTCGGCGTGCCGCGAATCTGGACCAAGTTCCAGATGGGCGTCTACAGCAAGATCCCGCAAAAGCGCCTCGACACCCTGTTGGGCCTGCCGTTTATCGGCAAACGCGTCGGCCATAAAATCCTCGCGGGTTTGGGGCTGGATGCGCTGCGCATTGCGCTGTCCGGTGCGGCGCCTGTGCCCGAGGCCTTGCTGCGCTGGTATCAGCGCCTGGGGCTGGACGTGCTGGAGGTGTACGGCATGACCGAAAGCTGCGGCTATTCCCACGTCTGTCGCCCCGGCCAGCAGACGCTCGGCTGGATCGGCCTGCCGTGCCCTGGGGTTGAAGTGCGCATCGACGCATCGGGTGAAGTGCAAGTGCGCAGCGGCGCGACCATGCTCGGTTACTTCAAAGACCCGCAGAAAACCGCCGAAACCCTCACCGACGATGGTTTCCTGCGCACCGGCGACAAGGGCGAGCAGGATGCCGACGGCCGCCTGCGCCTGACCGGACGGCTCAAGGAAATCTTCAAGACCAGCAAGGGCAAATACGTGGCCCCGGCGCCGATTGAAAATCGCCTGGCCGAACATGCACGCATCGAGCAAGTATGCGTGGTCGGCGATGGCCTGAGTGCGCCGATCGGCTTGTGCGTTTTATCCGCCGGGCCTCAAGACCGACACGCGTTGCGCAGCAGCCTCGAACGCTGGCTGGAACAGGTCAACCAGGCGCTGGATAAGCATGAGCGCTTGCGCCAACTGGTGGTGGTAAAAGACAGTTGGGCGGTGGAAAACGGCTTTCTGACGCCGACCCTGAAGATCAAACGCACGGTGATCGAGTCGACCTACGGTGCCCAATTCCAGCGTTGGAGCGCGCGCAGCGAATCCATTCTGTGGCAGGATTAGGGCCGTAATAAAACTAACAAGGACAATCGCATGAGCCTGTGGCGCACCCAACCGAATATCGAGCAACTCAACGCGATCCAGAAAAACACCATTGGTGAGCTGCTGGATATCCGTTTCGAAAGCTTCGACGACCAATCCCTGACCGCCAGCATGGTGGTCGACCATCGCACCCATCAACCCTACGGCCTGCTGCACGGCGGCGCGTCGGTGGTGCTGGCCGAGAGCGTCGGCTCCATGGCCGCTTACCTGTGTATTGATGCCAGCAAGTTCTATTGCGTGGGCCTGGAGGTCAACGCCAACCACCTGCGCGGTGTGCGCAGCGGGCGGGTCACGGCGGTGGCGCGGGCGATCCATATCGGCCGCACGACCCAGGTGTGGGACATTCGCTTGACCAGCGACGATGGCAAAGCCAGCTGCGTATCGCGCCTGACCATGGCCGTGGTGCCTTTGGGCGAGAACCCGCCGGCGCGATAGGCGTGGCGTGAGTGTCATCATTCCTGGCGGTTACAGTCATTGCTGTAACGGCCAGGCATGGTGACAATCAACTTCTGTTTTTGTAGATGAGTCCGGTATGTCGCAGCATGTGTTTTTCGCTCACGCCAATGGCTTCCCTTCGGCCACCTACGGCAAGTTGTTTGCCGCCCTGGCCCCCGAATATGCAGTGGCTCACCTGCCGCAGCACGGTCACGACCCCAGGTTTCCGGTGGACGACAACTGGCAGAACCTGGTGGACGAGCTGATCCACCATCTGGAACTGCAGCCGGAACCGGTGTGGGGCGTGGGCCATTCCCTGGGTGGCGTATTGCATTTGCACGCGGCCATGCGCTGCCCGCAGTTGTACCGGGGTGTGGTGATGCTCGATTCGCCGGTGCTGACCCGCGCCGATCGCTGGGTTATCCGTGCCGCCAAGCGCTTCGGTTTTATCGACCGCCTGACCCCGGCCGGGCGCACCTTGGGCCGCCGTGAAGAGTTCACCGACCTGGATGCCGCGCGCAGTTACTTCGCCGGCAAGACGTTGTTTCGCGGCTTCGACCCGGAATGCTTTGATGCTTACCTGCAACATGGCCTGCAGCAGGTGGGTGATCGCCTGCGCCTGCGCTTTGATCCGGCCACCGAAATCAGCATCTACCGGGGCGTGCCCCACACTAGCCCGGGCCAGGTTCGCCAGTTGAAGGTGCCGCTGGCTGTCGTCCGTGGCCGTCAAAGTCGGGTGGTGATGCGTCACCATGCCAGCGGCGTCGACCGCCTGCCCATGGGCGAGATGCTCACTATGCCTGGCGGCCATATGTTCCCGCTTGAGCGCCCTCAGGACACCGCGACGTTGATCAAGAACCTGTTCTCGCGTTGGGAAGCGCGCGAGCGCCGTTGCGCATGAGCACACCGGTCGAAGAGGTTCGCCTGAGCCTGCCGCATATCGAGTTGGCGGCGCATCTGTTTGGCCCCGAAGACGGTCTGCCGGTGATCGCCCTGCATGGCTGGCTGGACAACGCCAACAGCTTTGCGCGGTTGGCGCCGAAACTGCGCGGTTTGCGCATCGTTGCGCTGGACATGGCCGGCCATGGGCATTCGGCGCATCGCCCTTTAGGCGCCGGTTATTCCCTCTGGGATTACGTCTTTGATGTGCTGCAAGTTGCCGAACAACTGGGTTGGAAACGTTTTGCATTACTTGGCCATTCCCTCGGCGCCATCGTTTCCATGGTACTGGCCGGTGCCTTACCGGAACGGGTCACGCACCTGGGATTGATCGACGGTGTGATCCCGCCGACCGCCCCAGGCGAGAACGCCGCCGAGCGGCTGGGCATGGCGTTGCAGGCGCAGTTGAGCCTGCAGGACAAGCGCAAACCGGTCTACCACACGCTGGATCGGGCGGTTGAAGCGCGCATGAAAGGCGTGGTGGCGGTCAGCCGCGAAGCCGCTGAACTGCTGGCCCAGCGCGGCTTGATGCCGGTGCCGGGTGGCTACACTTGGCGTACGGACAGTCGCCTGACCTTGGCATCGCCGATGCGCCTGACCGATGAACAGGCGATGGCTTTCGTGCGGCGTGTGGGTTGCCCTACACAATTGGTGGTCGCGGCTGACGGCATGCTGGTGAAACATTCCGAATTGCTTTCCCAGCTACCTTTTACGGTGGACACACTGCCGGGCGGCCATCATTTACACCTTAATGATGAGCCCGGCGCGATCCTTGTTGCAGACTGTTTCAATCGGTTCTTCCACGCGCCTTGACTTGGCGTGGGCAACTGCCGAGGCTGGGCGGATTGAAAGGGAGTCAACCATGTACGATATGAACACTGCTGCGACCTCTAATGGCCATGGCTCAACCCTGCGATGAGCCTGCGTAAAGGATGTATCCGTGCCCTCGGGCTGTGCTGTTTCAGCCCTTTGGTGTTCGCCGCCGACGTGCCGGGAAGCCTGGATTTACCGGCCGTGTCCCGCCAGGTCGATGCGCAAATCGTCGATTACCGCCCTGCCGAAGAAAAGGAACGCATCTACCCGATGGGCGCGATCCGCAAAATCAGCGGCCAACTGCGCTACGAAGGCCAGGCCACGGCGCGCGGCCAAGCCACCGCCATTACCTATGAACTGCCCGCCGAGCACACCTCTAGCGCCGCGTTTACCGCGACCCGCGAAGCGTTGCAGGCCAAAGGCGCGCAGTTATTGTTCTGGTGCCAGGCCCGTGATTGCGGTGAAAGCAGCCTGTGGGCCAATGAAGTGTTCGGCAACGCCAAGCTGGTCGGCGCCGATGGTCAGCAGGAATACCTGCTGTTACGCCTCGCGGCCCCCCAGGATAACTCTCTGGTAGCGCTGTACGGCATCACGCGCGGCAACCGTCGCGCCTATCTGCATGTTGAACAACTCGACGCCAGTGCGCCGCTGGGAGACGTGCTGCCCACCTCGGCCACCCTGCTGCGTGAGTTGAAAAGCACGGGTGAACTGGACTTCCCGGCACTCGGCGCCGAACCTGACGCCACCTGGCTGACCCTTATTTCCCGTGGCCTGAACCTCGACGCTACCTTGCGCATCAGTTTGACCGGGGCGAGCGCCGAAGCCTGGCGCCAGGGCCTGATCGACAGCGGTGTGCGCGCCGCGCGCCTGGAAACCGGCACCGGTGACGCTAAGGGTTTGCACCTGCATCTGATACGCTGACCGTTACAGGGCGAACGGACCCGCGCCGTTCGCCTAAGCTCTCTTCCTACAGCCTTCTTCTCGAGATACCCGATGCTCAATAACGATCGCCTACTGGTGCAAATCCTGCTGCTGGTGCTGTTTGGTGCCAGCTTCTGGGTCATGGCGCCGTTCTGGTCGGCGCTGTTCTGGGGCGCGGTGCTGGCGTTTGCCAGTTGGCCGCTGATGCGTTTACTGACCCGCTGGCTGGGCGGCCGGGAATCCCTGGCGGCGGGCATTTTGACGTTAGGCTGGATGTTGCTGGTGGCGGTGCCGCTGGTGTGGCTGGGCTTCAACTTGGCCGACCATGTGCGCGACGCCGTGGGCCTGATCAAGGATATCCAGGTCGACGGCTTGCCTGCCGCGCCGACCTGGCTGGGGTCGATCCCGTTTGTCGGTGAGCGCCTGGTGGCTACTTGGGACAGCATCGACCAACAGGGCGCGGCGCTGATGGTCAGCATTAAACCGTACCTGGGGCAGGTCGGTAATTGGCTGCTGGCGCGCAGTGCGCAGATCGGCGGCGGCATTCTCGAACTGACCCTGAGCCTGGTGTTCGTGTTTTTCTTCTACCGGGACGGGCCGCGCCTGGCGACCTTTGTGCATCGCTTGCTGGAACGCCTGATTGGCGACCGTGCTGGCTACTACATCGAATTGGTGGCCGGCACCGTGCAACGCGTGGTTAACGGCGTGATCGGTACGGCTGCGGCCCAGGCGCTGCTGGCGCTGATCGGTTTCCTGATCGCCGGAGTGCCGGGCGCGCTGGTGCTGGGCATCGTCACCTTCCTGCTCAGCCTGATCCCCATGGGCCCGCCGCTGGTGTGGATCCCGGCCACGGCCTGGCTGGCATGGAAGGGCGACTACAGCCACGCGGTATTCCTCGGCGTGTGGGGCACGTTCATCATTAGCGGCGTGGACAACGTGCTCAAGCCTTACCTGATCAGCCGCGGCGGCAACTTGCCGCTGGTGATTGTACTGTTGGGCGTGTTTGGCGGGTTGATCGCCTTTGGGTTTATCGGCCTGTTTATCGGCCCGACCTTACTCGCGGTGGCCTACAGCCTGCTGACGGATTGGAGTGAAACCCAGGCTCAGGCCCGTCGCGAAGACAAACCCCTCTAAGCCCTCGGCAACCAAACCAAGCCCTCGGCAACCACATCACGGCGGTCAAGCCGCCGCCTGGGGTTTCTTCCAGGTTCAGGCGGCCGCCGAGGCGTTCCACCGCTTCCTTGGAAATCGTCATGCCCAGGCCGACGCCGCCCGAGTTGCGGTTGCGTGAACCTTCCAGGCGAAAGAATGGCTCGAACACCGCCTCACGCTTATCCGTGGCAATCCCCGGGCCGTGGTCGATCACTCGGATGACCAGGGCCTCGCGGCTGTCCGCCAGTTCTATTCGCGCGGTACCGGCGTAGCGCAAGGCGTTGTCGATCAGGTTGTTGAGGCATGAGCGCAACGCCATCGGCTGCACCTGCAAGGGCGCGCAATTGCCGGCGAACTGCACATCGCAGCCTTGGTCCTGGGCGTTTTCGCTGAGGGATTCGACCAGCGCCTGCACGTCTAGCCAGTGCCGGGTTTCGCTGGTGCGTTGTTCGTGCAGGTAGCTCAGGGTGGAATCGAGCATGCCGATCATGTCATCCAAGTCCTGGCGCATCTGGCCTTGCAGCTTGGTGTCTTCGATCTGCTCCAGGCGCAGCTTGAGGCGTGACAGCGGCGTGCGCAGGTCATGGGAGACCGCGCCGAGCATGCGTGCGCGTTGGCTGACTTGCTCGCGAATGCGTTTTTGCATCAGGTTGAACGTCGACGCCGCCTGCCGCGCCTCGCGAGGCCCGGACTCGCTGAGCGGCGGGCTGTCGAGGTCGAGGCTCAAGCGTTCGGCCGCCGCGCTCAGGCGCTGGATCGGCCGGCTCAGCAGTTTGGCACCGTACCAGGCCGCGATAATCAGCGAGATAAACTGAAAGGTCAGCGGCACCACGGGGCCGCCGAACCAGGGGCGATGATGCTTGGGCAGCGGCTTCATCGTGCCGTCCGGCTGCTCGACGAAGGTTTCCTGGGGCGGCGGCGGTGGCGGGCCGTAGTGGTGAAACCAGAAGAATGCCAGCACGTGGGCCAGCACAATGGCCACCAGCAATACGCCGAACAGCCTGCCAAACAGCGTATTGAAGGTGGCACGCATCAGCCGATATCCCGCGCGTCGAACAGGTAGCCTTCGCCCCGCACAGTTTTGATCAGTTGCGGAGCTTTGGGGTCATCCCCCAGCTTTTGGCGCAGGCGCGACACCAGCAAGTCGATGCTGCGATCAAACGCCTCGATAGAGCGGCCACGTGCAGCGTCCAGCAGCTGTTCGCGGCTCAGCACGCGGCGTGGTCGTTCGATAAACACCCACAATAAACGAAACTCGGCGTTGGACAGCGGCACTACCAGGCCGTCGTCGGCCACCAGTTGGCGCAGTACGCTGTTGAGGCGCCAATTGTCGAAGCGAATATTGGCGCGTTGCTCGGTGCGGTCATCGCGCACCCGGCGCAGGATGGTCTGGATGCGGGCCACCAGCTCGCGCGGTTCGAAGGGTTTGGACATGTAGTCATCGGCGCCCAGTTCCAGGCCGATGATGCGGTCGGTGGGTTCGCAGCGCGCGGTGAGCATCAGGATCGGGATGTCCGATTCGCCGCGCAGCCAGCGGCACAGTGACAGGCCGTCTTCGCCCGGCAACATCAGGTCGAGCACCACCACATCAAAGGTTTCGGCTTGCATGGCTTGGCGCATGGCGGTGCCGTCGGTGACGCCGATGGCGAGAATATTGAAGCGGGCCAGGTAATCGATCAGCAATTCACGAATCGGTACATCGTCATCGACGATCAGCGCACGGGTGCTCCAGCGCTTGTCTTCGGCGATCACCGCGCCGTTTTGCTCTTCATTTACAGAGACGGTAGGGGTATGCATAGTGCGATCATCTGCCTGGTTGTTGCTGTCAGCATAGGCGCCCAGCTCCATGGCTGGAAGTGCTGGGCGGGCGGTCATGTGCGCGAGGCTAGCGGCGGGTCGTGTTGGGGGCATGTCGTGAATGTATCAGCCTTGACACATTTGGTTAAAATGGTCGCCGTAGCGCGGTTGGTCAGTATTTACCGATCATCGGATCCCGCAACGGCGCCGCTTGCGCTACAATCCGCGCCGATTTCGACTTGCCTGAGAGCCTATTCCAATGTCCGTCTGCCAGACTCCTATCATCGTCGCCCTGGATTACCCCACTCGTGACGCCGCACTGAAGCTAGCTGACCAGTTGGATCCCACGCTTTGCCGGGTCAAGGTTGGCAAGGAACTGTTCACCAGCTGCGCCGCCGAAATCGTCGGCACCCTGCGTGACAAAGGTTTCGAAGTATTCCTCGACCTGAAATTCCACGACATCCCCAATACCACTGCGATGGCGGTTAAAGCCGCTGCGGAAATGGGCGTGTGGATGGTCAATGTGCACTGCTCCGGCGGCCTGCGCATGATGAGCGCCTGCCGTGAAGTGCTGGAACAGCGTAGCGGGCCGAAGCCGCTGCTGATTGGTGTGACCGTGCTGACCAGCATGGAGCGTGAAGACTTGGCCGGCATCGGCTTGGATATCGAGCCTCAGGAGCAGGTATTGCGCTTGGCGGCCTTGGCGCAGAAGGCTGGCCTTGATGGTCTGGTGTGTTCGGCGCTGGAAGCCCAGGCCCTGAAGGCCGTGCACCCGTCGTTGCAGCTGGTGACCCCGGGGATTCGCCCGGCGGGCAGTGCGCAGGACGATCAGCGTCGCATTCTGACGCCGCGTCAGGCGTTGGACGCGGGTTCGGATTACTTGGTTATCGGTCGCCCGATCAGCCAGGCGGCGGATCCGGCGAAGGCGTTGGCGGCAGTGGTTGCTGAGATCGCCTGATTAGTGTGATTGAAAGTGGGCACGGTCAAGTGTGGGAGCTGGCTTGCCTGTGATGGCACTTGTCAGGCATAACCAGCCGATGCCATCGCAGGCAAGCCAGCTCCCACATTGACCGTACCCACATTAGGTCTTGTGGTGTGTCAGCTGACCTTCAACACCAACTTCCCAAAGTTCTCGCCGTTGAACAGCTTCATCAACGTTTCCGGGAACGTCTCCAGACCCTCGACGATATCTTCCTTGCTCTTGAGCTTGCCCTGCGCCATCCAGCCGGCCATTTCCTGCCCGGCTGCGGCAAAGTTCGCCGCGTGGTCCATCACCACAAACCCCTCCATCCGCGCGCGATTGACCAGCAATGACAAGTAATTGGCTGGGCCTTTAACCGCTTCTTTATTGTTGTACTGGCTGATCGCACCGCAGATCACTACCCGCGCCTTCAACGCGAGACGGCTGAGCACGGCGTCGAGAATGTCGCCGCCGACGTTATCGAAATACACGTCCACGCCTTTGGGGCATTCGCGCTTGAGGGCGGCAGGCACGTCTTCGCTTTTGTAGTCGATGGCCGCGTCAAAGCCCAATTCATCCACCAGGAACTTGCACTTGTCGGCGCCGCCGGCAATGCCCACCACGCGGCAACCTTTGATCTTGGCAATTTGCCCGGCAATGCTGCCCACCGCGCCGGCGGCGCCAGAGATCACTACGGTTTCGCCGGCCTTGGGCGCGCCGGTGTCGAGCAGGGCGAAGTAAGCCGTCATGCCGGTCATGCCGAGGGCAGACAGGTAGCGCGGCAGCGGTGCGAGTGCCGGGTCGACCTTATAGAAGCCACGTGGCTCGCCGAGGAAATAATCCTGCACCCCCAGCGCACCGTTCACATAGTCGCCTACCGCAAATGTTGGGTTGTTGGAGGCAATCACCTTGCCCACGCCCAGCGCACGCATCACTTCACCAATGCCGACGGGCGGAATATAGGATTTGCCCTCGTTCATCCAACCGCGCATCGCCGGGTCCAGGGACAGGTATTCATTATGTACCAGCACTTGCCCTTCTCCAGGCGTGCCCACCGGCACTTCCTGGTAGGTGAAGGTCTCCCGCGTGGCCGCGCCGACCGGGCGTTTGGCAAGCAGGAACTGGCGGTTGGTCTGGGCAGTCATGGCAAGGACTCGTTGGAAATGGACCTTAAGTGATAGACCTGCAATGGCCTGAGGGCAAGGTTATGCGAGGGGCGCGAATGCCCGCCGATAGGCCTGGCTGATAGTGGCGCGGGGCGCCTTATCACTGCCATTCATGCAGCGCTCACTGGCCTTCTGATAGTGCTGACGCACCGGTGCTGGCGTTGGCTAGACTCGCGCCACGGCTATTTCTTGCATAGGACATCCCCCATGAGCATGACGTTTTCCGGCCAGGTCGCCCTGGTAACCGGCGCCGCCGCCGGTATTGGCCGCGCCACCGCGCTGGCGTTCGCCGCAGAAGGCTTGAAAGTAGTGGTTGCCGACCTGGACGTGGCAGGCGGCGAGGGCACGGTTGCGCAGATCTTGCAGGCCGGGGGCGAGGCGCTGTTTGTACGCTGCAATGTCACGCAGGAAGCGGACGTGCAGCAGTTGATGGCACAGACGGTTGCCGCCTATGGTCGCCTGGACTATGCCTTCAACAACGCTGGGATCGAGATCGAAAAGGGCAAGCTGGCCGACGGCAGCCTGGATGAGTTCGACGCCATCATGGGGGTTAACGTCAAAGGTGTGTGGCTGTGCATGAAGTATCAGTTGCCGCTGCTGCTGGCCCAGGGCGGCGGGGCGATCGTCAACACCGCCTCGGTGGCGGGGTTGGGGGCGGCGCCGAAGATGAGCATTTATGCTGCGTCCAAACACGCCGTGATCGGCCTGACCAAATCGGCGGCCATTGAGTACGCGAAGAAGAAAATCCGTGTGAATGCGGTGTGCCCGGCGGTGATCGACACGGATATGTTCCGCCGTGCCTATGAAGCCGACCC
The DNA here is from genome assembly GCF_009707325.1 of Pseudomonas sp. IB20. Classification (NCBI taxonomy): domain Bacteria; kingdom Pseudomonadati; phylum Pseudomonadota; class Gammaproteobacteria; order Pseudomonadales; family Pseudomonadaceae; genus Pseudomonas; species Pseudomonas gelidaquae. The sequence continues at coordinate 1,829,170 of NZ_CP046103.1, forward strand.
GCGCAAGGCCGAGTTTGCCGCGGCCATGCACCCGGTCGGGCGCATTGGCAAGGTCGAGGAAATCGCCAGCGCCGTGCTGTACCTGTGCAGCGACGGTGCCGCGTTCACCACAGGCCAGGCGCTGGCAGTGGACGGGGGCGCAACCGCGATCTAAGACACCACGCCACTCCTTATTCGAAAAGGGTAGGGAGCGCTGTGGGGCGTTTCCATGGCTGGCACAAGGCCTCGTCAGAATGTGTATCAGCAGGTAAATAACTCAATAAAATCAATACTTTAATAAAAGTTTGCGACCGGCGGGGTCAGGCTTCTGTGCTTAACTGTTTGGGGTTGAATAACAGACAGTTGAAGTGAGTGGCTCATGGATTTAGGCATCGATCGACAAGCCCTTGTACCGGTAGTGCAGCAAATCGTCAGCGCGGTGGCGCAATGGATTCGCACGAGCGGGGCGAGCCCTGGCACACGTTTGCCATCCATCCGGCAATTGGCCCTCGACAACCTGCTCAGCCAATCCAATGTGATCGAGGCGTTCGAGCGAATGGTGGCTCAGGGTCTGTTGGTGTCAAAACAGGGCTCGGGATATGTGGTGGCCCAGCCGCCGCTGTGCGTTGAAAGCCACTGGTATGAAGGTGCGGAGCTCGGCTGGGGCGCCTATGTGGATGGCCCGTTGGGCGAGTTGAAGTTGGGTTGCGGCTGGTTGCCGGACACCTGGCGTGAAAGCGATGACATTTGTTACGCCATACGCGAAATCAGCCGAACCGACACCGCCGGCCTGTTCAACTACAGCACACCGCTGGGGCTGCCGGCGTTACGTGAGCAACTGCTCAAACGGCTGACCCAGAGGAAGGTGGTCACCCGTCTTGATTGCATCCTCACCACCCACGGCGCCAGCCACGCTCAGGACCTATTGATACGCACGCTACTCAAGTCTGGCGACACGGTGGTGGTCGAGACCCCGGGCTATGCCAACCTCTATCGTCAGTTGGAGCGCCACGGGGTCACGCTGCTGGAGGTCCCGCGTACCGTGGGTGGCCCGGACATCCGGGTGCTGGAAACGCTGCTGCAAAGCCACCGGCCCAAGTGCCTGTTCATCAATTGCCTGTATCACAACCCCACCGGCACCAGCTTGTGTCGCGGAGTGGCCGAGCGCCTGTTGGAGTTGGCGCACAGCGAAGACTTCCTGATTGTTGAAGAGGACGTCTACGGCGATTTGCAGCACGCCAGTTGCACACGACTGTCCGCGCTGCCACATGAGGGGCGGGTGATCTATATTTCGAGTTTTTCCAAAACCCTCAGCAGTGCCTTGCGGGTGGGGTATCTCAGCGCCAGTGCGGCGATTATCACGCAACTGGCTACGCTCAAGACGCTGACAGGCATCGGCACCTCGCGGTTTGCCGAAGCGGTGGTCACCACGCTGTTGACCAACGGCACCTACCGCAAGTGGGTGCAGCGCCTGCGTAAGCGCTTGAACACGCAGATGGCTGCGACCTTGCAGGTGCTGGAAGACGAGGAGTGGGAGGTGTTTGCCGTGCCCGCCGGGGGCATGTTTGTGTGGGCTCGGCCTGGCGTGGGCGACCGCTCCCGGTTGCAGGCGTGCGCGCGGCGGCTGTGCATTTTGTTGTCGCCCGGCGCGCTGTTCAGCCCCAAGGGCGAACACAGTGACTGGCTGCGTATCAATGTGGCCTATGCTGCTGATCAGCGGGCGTTGGCGTTGTTCCGTGCCATGGGTCCTGCCAGATCGACCTCGACCATTCTGAAAACGACGAACATGTAGCTTTTTGCCATTATTGTGGCGTCAGCGTCTTGTGCAGGTAGCCCGTCGTTGCGAATCTCGCAACATGGAAACCTGGCTTGATGGCATCCGCCATTGCAAGAGGATTCAACTGCAATGATTTCGGCCGTGCAACGACGTTTCGCCAACCTCGGTATGGCGAAAAAACTGGGCTTGGGCTTCACCTTGGTGCTGCTGCTGACGGCGTTGGTGGCGGCCATTGGCGTGTGGTCCCTGCAAACCGTTGGCCAGCGTTTTGAGGGCCTCAAGGCGATGTCTTCGCTTAACAGTGGCCTGCTGAAAGTGCGTCTGATTGAGCAGGACTATGCGCTGCACGCCGACCCCAAGGCCGTCGAGGCCCTGCACGAGAGCGTCGACGCTTTGGCCGCCCTGGCCGCCAGCCTCAAAACCCAATCTGCCGCCAATGTGCCGGTCATGAGCGAAGTCGAGCAGGCGCTGGCCGCGTACCGCAAGGCGTTCGATGAATTTGTCGAGCTGACCCAGACCAAGGACCTGGCCCTGGAAATGGCCAGTTGGTCGGTGTCCAGCGTGGCCAATAACCTTGACGTGCTGCAGGCGGGCCTGGCCGACGATGGCGCCTATGGCCTCAAGGAAAGCCAGGGCAAGGACGGCGCCGAGTTTATCGAGCAGGCGGGGCAGGTCGGCCAGGTGTCGCGGTTGATGTTGCAAGCGATGAACGAAGCGCAGGTACGCCTGGACCAGAGTCGCAAGGCTGATGCAGACAACGCCGAGCAGGGCAAGATTGAGCAGGCCGACCAGGCCTTGGCTCAGGTCGAGCAGCTGAAAACCTCGGTCAAGGATGCGGGTTACCAGACCGTGCTCAACGAAGTGTCCGGGCATATCGCCGCGTTCAGCGAAAAACTCGGCGAGTACACCGGGCTGCTGGCCCAGGAAAAAGTCGTCTACAAGCAATTGCACGACCGCGCCGACCAAGTGGTCAGCCGGGTCAACCAGGCGTATGACGCTGAAGACCAGTCGATGCAGGCGCAATTGAAGAAAAGCGCGCTGCTGATCATCGGCTCGTCAGCCTTGGCGCTGTTGGTGGGTTTGATCGCGGCGTGGGTGATCACACGCCTGATCGTGGCGCCGCTGCGCAGTGTGATCACCGTGGCCCAGCAGATTGCTGCCGGTGACCTGAGCGGGCGCATGGAAGTCAGCCGCCGTGATGAGATCGGCCAGTTGATGCAGGCGATGCAACAGATGGGCAGCGGCCTGAGCCAGATGGTCAGCGGGTTGCAGGCGGGCATCGAACAACTGGCGAGTTCGGCGCATTCACTCTCCAGCGTCACCGAGCAGACCAACGTCGAAGTCAGCAGCCAGAAGGAAGAGACCGAGCAGGTCGCCACGGCGATGAACCAGATGACCGCCACGGTGCATGACGTGGCGCGCAACGCCGAAGAGGCCGCGCAAGCCGCGCAGACCGCCGATGACAAGGTCGACAGCGGCCAGCAGGTGGTGCGTCAGAGCCTGCAGCGGATTGAATTGCTCGCGACCTCCAGCAGCAGTGCCAGCGCCAGTATCGAAAGCCTCAGCGCGGAAATCCAGAACATCGGCACCGTGCTGAGCGTGATCAAGAGCGTGGCCGAACAGACCAACTTGCTGGCCCTCAACGCAGCGATCGAAGCCGCCCGCGCCGGCGAGCAAGGTCGAGGGTTTGCGGTGGTGGCCGATGAGGTGCGGGCGCTGGCCAAGCGCACGCAGCAATCGACCGAGGAAATCGAGCGGCTGGTGAGTACGTTGCGCAGCGCGGCACAGTCGTCGGTGCAGCAGATCCAGCAGAGCGGCGAACTGGTGAAGCTGGCGGTCAGTGATGCGCTGGAAACCGAGAGCGCGTTGGGCAGCATCGCGGCCGCGGTGTCATTGATCCAGCAGATGAACCAGCAGATTGCCGCGGCAGCCGAGGAGCAAAGCTCGGTGGCCGAAGAAATCAACCGCAGCGTCACCTGTATTCGGGCGAGCGCCGATCAATCGGCGTTGAGCATGCAGGGCAATGCCGCCTCGAGTATCCAGCTGGCGCAATTGGGCGCGGAGCTCAAGGGCATGGTCGGGCACTTCCGCCTTTGATCGCAGCGTGCCCGCCGCGACCAAAGGGCAGGGGAGCGATCAGGCGTGGTTGGCGAGGAAGGTCAACAGCGCTTCATTGACGAAGTCTGGGTTTTCCCGCGAGGCGATATGCCCCGCTTCTGGAATCAGCGTCAGGCTGCAGCCAATCAGTTCGGCCATTTCCTGGGATTCAGCGGGGGGCCGAGGCTTGTCCTGCTCGCCGCACATCACCCAGGTGGTGTCGGCGTCCAGGCGGGGCAGTTGGTCCAGAATGCTCGCGCGGCTGAAGATCAAGCGGCCCAAGGGCACGATGCTGTGCAACAGGCGTTCCTTGGAGAAGTCTTGCAGCGCCTGGCGATAACCTTGGTACAGCGCTGATTCGCGGTCGATGCCCGGGCGGAAGAAGATCGGTGCGATCACATCCAGCAACGGCGCAGGGATCGCGCCGGCGTCTTCGATCATCTTGAACAGCGAGAAGTAGTACTGGCGTGTGGCCTCGGGTTCGGCACCAAGGTAGGTGTACATCATTACCAGGCTGTTGATGCGCTCCGGTGCCAGTAGCGCCAGCCGCGCGCCCCACATGCCGCCAACAGACAGGCCGACCAGGTTGATTTGCGCGATGTCGAGCTGATCCAGCAACGCCAGGGTTTGGCGCGCGAGGTCATCCAGGGACTGAGTTTGCGCCGGCAGCGGGCCGGACTCACCGTGGCCCCACAGCTCGGGAACGATTACGCGGTACTGTTGCGACAGGGCTTCAATTTGCGGGGCCCACATGTCGCGGTCCCACAGGTAACTTGAACCCAGCAGGACGACCGGGCCGGTGCCCTGGTCGACATAGTGCAGCGGTTGTCCATCAATCACGGCAACAGGCATAGCAGGCCTCTAACTTCACGGAGTGAGGGCCACTTTTTTACGCTAGTCGGGGGCGGGGGGATAGGTGCAAAGTGATGGCATGTTGTGGCAAGGCGTTCAGCATGATCAGTCGTAGATGGCTTTCTTTTTCCATTCGGCGTCGGCGTCGACGGCTTTCAGGCCTTCGGTCAATTCATTGACTTCGTCGTCAGCCGGCTGGTTGTTGGTCAGCACCGTGGAGTTGGCGCGGACCAGTTGGCTTTCCAGCAGTTGCAATTGCGCACTGTAGAGCACCGGCTCCGGCTGTTTGCGCAAGTACTGTACGCCGCGCTCGAATGCCAGGCGCGCCTGGCCAGGCTGGCCTTGTTGCAGAGCGTGCTGACCGAGGTTGTTGAAGAACTCGATGTGCAGCAGCACCAGAATATGGCGAATTTCCTTGATCCAGTGCTTGGCTTCGTTGGTCGGCAGAAAACCGTCCTGGGCGGCACGCGTGACTTGGCCGTGCAGGGCTTCAAGCAGAAAACGCACGTCTTTGGCCTTGGCTTCGGTCTGGATCGGCGCGGGTGGGTTGGCTACCGGAATCGATTCGCCTTGGCCGATCAGTGCGTTCAATTCAGCGATACGCGCCTTGAGCGCCGCGCTGGACTTGTTGAGGTTCAACAGGCGCTGGTTGACGTTGAGTTCCAGGCGGGTCAACAACAGTTTGAGCTTCGGGGTCATCAACTGGCCGGGGAATGTCTCGGTGATTTCACCGCAACGACGCAGCCGATCGTTAAGCTCGATCACGGTACGCTGCTTTTCCAGTTTGTTGTTTTCCACCACGTGGTTCATGTAGCCAATGGCGATCAGTATTACGATCCCGGCTATTACCAGCAGGGTGATCATGAGTGGTGTCACCGGTGTGACCTCTTTATAGGGTTTGCTGTGGAGTGTAGTGACTGTGCCATCCGGCGGATAGGGCTGTTCGACCAGTTGCCCAGGTAGTTTCTTCTATATAGGTAAGCATTTAGCGCATGGATGCACATTGCCACCATTTGCCGGGGCGAACTATAGCGCCTTGTCGGACGCCAGAATATAGGCGTCAAAGCCTGGACAGACACACTGCCCGCAAAGGCCTGGAAAGCACGGCGAAGTCATTGATTTAAATAAATTTATCCTTGGGGGTTGACGACCTTTCAATCCATCCATAGAATGCGCGCCACTTACAGCGTAAAGCACACAGCGAAACGCGGTAGGGAGTGAATGTTGTACGTGTGTCCCCTTCGTCTAGTGGCCTAGGACACCGCCCTTTCACGGCGGTAACAGGGGTTCGAGTCCCCTAGGGGACGCCATATGCGGGAATAGCTCAGTTGGTAGAGCACGACCTTGCCAAGGTCGGGGTCGCGAGTTCGAGTCTCGTTTCCCGCTCCAATTTTTAAGCAGTGTTGCCCTCGGGTGGCATTGAGTGAAACCAGGGTCAAGTCTTCGGATGAGGCCTCTGGGCACTGAAATACACACCATGTGTTTCAGTAGCGTGTCCCCTTCGTCTAGTGGCCTAGGACACCGCCCTTTCACGGCGGTAACAGGGGTTCGAGTCCCCTAGGGGACGCCATTTGCGGGAATAGCTCAGTTGGTAGAGCACGACCTTGCCAAGGTCGGGGTCGCGAGTTCGAGTCTCGTTTCCCGCTCCATATTTAACGAAAACGCCGATCAGCAATGATCGGCGTTTTTGTTTGTGCTGCTTTTTTATCCGCGACGCACAGGTGAAGGCGTGAAATGCGTAGGAATAGTCTGTAATAATTGTTGGGTAGCTGTTTACCTGTCCCGCTGTCTCTACTCTGGCCTGCCCATTCTCCTCGTTCACTTCAGAGAACTCCCAGATGCTGCAACTCGATGTCTATTCAACCCTGGTCGCCGCCTCCCTGGTGCTGCTGCTGGGGCGCTGGCTGGTGGCTCACATCGGCTTTTTACGCGCCTACAGCATTCCGGAGCCGGTCGCCGGTGGTTTATTAGTTGCCGCGTTGCTGGTGGCGCTGCGTGCACTGGCGGGTATCGAAGTTCGCTTCGACCCTTCATTGCAAGCCCCGTTAATGTTGGCGTTTTTCGCCACCATTGGCCTGAATGCGGACTTTGCCAGCCTTAAGAAAGGTGGCCGGGTACTGGGCGTTTTCCTGCTGGTCGTGACAGCGCTTTTAGTGGTGCAAAACGCCATGGGCATCGCCTTGGCCAAAGCGTTGGGGCTCGACCCGTTGATGGGCTTGCTCGCCGGTTCGATCACGTTGTCGGGCGGGCACGGCACTGGCGCGGCGTGGGGCGCGGTGTTTAGTGAGAAGTATGGCGTGGCCTCCGCGTCTGAGCTGGCCATCGCGTCAGCGACTTTTGGCCTGGTGTTGGGTGGTTTGATTGGCGGCCCGGTTGCGCGCCTGCTCATCAAGCGTGTGCAGGTACCTGGCGCTGAACAATCGCAACCGCGCCTGCCCAAAGGCTTTGAACAGCCCAATCAGGAGCGCATGATCACCGCGTTCTCGTTTATCGAGACACTGGCCCTGCTGGCGATCAGCCTGCAAGTCGGCACCTTCCTGAGTGGTTTTATCCAAGGCACCGCCTTCGAGTTGCCGACCTTTGTGTGCGTGTTGTTCGTCGGTGTGGTGTTGCGCAACGGCTTGTCGGCACTGGGCTGGCACCAAGTGTTCGAGCGTGAAGTCTCGCTGCTGGGCAATGTCAGCCTGTCGTTGTTCCTGGCAATGGCCTTGATGTCGCTCAAGCTCTGGGATTTGGCGGCCCTCGCGTTGCCGATTGTGATCTTGTTGGCGGCGCAGGCGTTGTTGATGGCCCTGTTCGCAATCTTCGTGACATTCCGGGTCATGGGCAGCAACTACGATGCGGCGGTATTGGCGGCGGGGCACTGCGGTTTTGGGCTGGGCGCCACGCCCACTGCGATTGCCAACATGCAGGCGGTGACGCAACGCTTCGGCCCCTCGCCAATTGCCTTTCTGGTGGTGCCGATGGTGGGGGCGTTCTTCATCGATATCACCAATGCGGTAGTGATCAAGTTGTACTTGGCGCTGCCTTTTTTGGGCGCGGCGGGCTAAGCCTGCCTCTACAGCCGTACCGTGCTCTTCTGTGCGCCGCCGGTCGCTGTGGCGCAACCGGCCGGGCCCGCGCTGACAGCAACGACATCAACGTGACTCATCATGTGGCCGCCAAGTGGCACTCCGCGAAAGGGGGTCTGGAGATCCAGCTCTGTCATCCCACGTTGCCCATCGGCGGTTTTTTTGAAGATATCCTGATGCGATGAGCCCGCCATTGCGGCGGGCTCAAAGGGCGTCAGAGCTTCGGTAACTGGCCGACGCGGCCCATCATTTCAGTGACGATCTGCAGGTCCAGCAGGAACTGGTCGACCGTTTTGAACTCACCGTCGGTGTGCCCGGTGTACTTCACTTCCGGGCGCGCCAGGCCGAACTGCACGCCATTGGGCAGTTCATGCACGGAGGTGGCGCCGGCCGACGTACCGAACGTGTGTTCCATGCCCAGGTTTTCGCTGGCCACGGCCAGCAAGGCTTTCACCCACTCGCCTTCAGGGTTGCGGTACATCGGCTCGGCTACCGAGTAGGTGAAGCTCACCTTAACCTTCGTTTGTTTATCCCAGGCGCTCAGTTTGTCAGCAATTTCTGCCTTGAGTTTTTCCGGCGATTTGCCCTTCGGCACACGCAGGTTCACGGCCAGTTTGAAGGCTTTGTCATCCTGGCCGACAAAGGTCAGCGACGTGGTCAAAGGCCCCATGAACGCATCAGAGAATCCCACGCCCAGCTTGCCACCGAGGTAATCCAGGCCCCAGTTGTCGGCGGCATAACGCGCGGCGTCGGTGATGTGGTTGTGCTTGAGGGCGATCTTGCCGTCGACGCCGTGGATCAGCTCGAGCATACGTGCGACCGGGTTGACACCGGTTTGCGGCTCGGACGAGTGAGCAGACACGCCGGTGACCGTCAGCTTGACCTCTTTGCCGACCACCTTGGCCGTCACTTCGAAGTCGCCGCCATTGCGCTTGACGTAGTCAGCACCGGCTTGCTGCAGGCTGGCGGCCAATTCGGCCGGTTTGTCGCTGACCAGAGTGGCCACTGACACCGAAGGAATCTGGTTGGTGGCCATGCCGCCGGTCATCGAAATGATTTGTGCGCCTTTGCCTTCGCCCTTGCGCACCGGGAAGGTGGCCATCACGGTGCCGTAGCCTTTTTCGGCGATCACCACCGGGTAGCCGCCGTCCAGCGCCAGGTTGTATTGCGGCACTGGGTTATGTTCGAAGTAGTACGGAATCGCGTCGCCCGACGTTTCCTCGGTGGTGTCCACCAGCAGCTTGAAGTTGCGCGCCAGTGGCAGCTTCTCTTCCTTGATCACCTTCATGGCGTACAGGGCCACGACGATGCCGTTTTTGTCATCCTCGGTGCCACGGCCGTACATGCGGTCGCCGATCAGCGTGACCTTGAACGGGTCGAGTTTGGTGCCGTCTTTGAGCACCCAGTTCTCCGGCGTCACGGGCACCACGTCGGCGTGGGCGTGGATACCGACCACTTCATCGCCGCTGCCTTCCAGGGAAATTTCGTACACGCGGTTGTCGACGTTACGGAAGTTCAGGTTGAAGGCCTTTGCCAGGCCCTGAATCTTATCGGCGATCTTGAGGAACTCCGGGTTCTTGTACTGCGGCAGGCCGTCGATGTTAAACGTCGGGATCTCTACCAGCTCGCGCAGGGTTTCGAGGGCGGCCTTGCCATACTTCACCCGCGTGTAAATACCCAGCAGACGATTGATCTCGTTCTGCTGGTCGGCGGTCAGGGTTTTGTTGGCAAGGAAGGCCTCGATGGCCGGGCCGACGTCGGCGGTTTTGCCCAGGTCGCCCTTGGCCAGGGTGGCGAGGAAACCACGGAAATCGGTGGCCGGGGTTTCGCTGAAACCCTTGATAATCGTCGCGCTTTGTTCGGCGCTGATGTTGGCGAATGCAGGCGCAGCGACGGCGCAGAGGGCGGCGGCGAACAGGGTGGCGGCAACCCGTTTTTTGAGTGGGAAGTGCATTGTTGACGGCATTCCTTTGCAGGTAGTGAGTGGGGCGTTTCTGATCAAGCTGTCAGAAACATTTCCACACACTACCATCACGAAGGAGCGGTAGGGGAGACCCTGGCGAAGGAAATATCCTACTCAAATGCCCGGATTGAAGAGATTCAACTGTGGGAGCGGGCTTGCCCGCGATGACGTAGTGTCAGTCACCTTCTACGCACTGTCGCGGGCAAGCCCGCTCCCACAGGGGGTTTGTGGTGCCTCAATAACCGAGTTCAGATCAAGGCTTACCCGGATGCGGATCCGGATACTGCGCCATGACCTCCAGCGCCTTGGCATACGGTCCATCCCACAACTGCTCATGCAATTGGCCTATGCGCTTGGCCATTGCCTCGCTGCGCATCACCACCTCCAGGTTGCGCGAGTTATCCAGGTACCCGCCCAGCCAGTTGCTGGTGCCGACCCACGCCACTTGCCCGTCGATCTCCATGGTCTTGCTGTGGATCACCCGCGCGTAAGGGATAAACCCTTGCTTGGCCTCGGGCAATGTGACGATCTTCACCTGCACGTTGGGCAACACCGCCAGGCTCTTGAGGTAGGGCAGCTCCAGTTTGTCGGTGTTCCAGTTGGAGACCATCAACTTGACCGACACCCCGCGCGCGGCGGCGGCGCGCACGGCGTTGTCGATCACCGCGTAGTACGGCCGGGTTCTGTCTGGGCCGTAGGACAGCGGTGCGTAGTCGAGCAGTTGCACACGCACTTCTTTTTTTGCCTCACTCAGCAGACGCGGCAGTTCCAACTGCGAGTCGCCCACGCCCGGTGGGTTGTAGCGTTGCGGGCTGGCCACTAGATAGTTGCCGGTGCGTGCAGGTTCCTGGCTTGGGGCAGGCAACGGCACGGGTTGTTTATCCGCGAGCGCGGCCTGGGCTTGCCAGTCCTGATTGAAGATCGCCTGCACTTGGCTGACCACCGTTGCATCACTGATACGCAGCCCGGTCTCGTGGATATGTTCCAGCGAGCGCCAGTCGAAATTCTGACTGCCGATAAACGCCTGCTTGCCGTCCACCAGCATGTACTTGGCGTGGATGATCCCGCCGCTCAGTTGCCCATACGACAGGACGCGAAAGGTCAGGTTGGGAATCGCGCGCAGGCGTTCCAGGGTGGAGGCCTCCGACAATTTGATGCCTTTTTCTTCCAGCAAAAAGCGAATTTTCACACCGCGTTTGCCGGCGGCTTCCAGGTGTTCAATCACCGTGTCCATCACCGAGCCGGGATGGTCGGCCGCGTAGAACTGGCCGATATCAATGCTGTTTTTCGCGCCGTCAAACAGTTCGATCCATACCGGCCCCGGCTGGCGCAAATCGGCAGTGCCCAGCACGGTGTCCACCGGCACGGTGTGCACCAGTTCAAAGCCTGGAATAGAAAAGTCCGCCTGGGCCAGCGGACTGAGGAGCAAGCCGGTGAGGCCTGCGATACGCAACTTCATCGAAAGGGCCATAGGCGTCTCATCGGGCAAAAAGAACGGCGGGCACATCATGTGCCCGCCCCGGATGTCACGCGGTGCGGCTGTGCAACGGTGTTGGCACCAAGTGCGGTACTTCACCCTGCACGCGGGCACCGGTGGCGGCGCGAATCAGCAGGATCTTCAGCTGATCGTTGATGCGCTCCAGGCTGTCCTGGAAGAAGTTGTGGAACACCACGCAAAACAACGCGATGGCGATACCCAAACCCGTGGCGAACAAGGCCGTACCGATGCCACCGGAGATCTGGCCAGGGTCGGATACGCCCGCCGACGCCAGCGCCTTGAAGGTGTCGATGATGCCGAGGATGGTGCCCAACAGACCGAGCAATGGCGCGGCAGTGGTGATGGTTTCGATGATCCACAGGCTGCGCGAGAGTGGCGCACGCGTCTTCAGATACTGGGTTTCGATTTCATCGTCCAGGTCTTTGCGCGAACCCTGGGACGCCTTCTGTGCCAGCACCGGCAGCACCATGTTCAGTGGCAGGCTGTCGCGGTGGGTCAGGCTTTGCGGCAGGTCGCGCTCGCTGTGCACGTTGGCGCCCAGTACCTCGGTCAAGGCGCGGGCCTGGCGGCGCACGTAGGCGAAGTAAATGCCGCGTTCGATGCTGATAAAAATCGCAATCGCCATGGCGGCGTACATCACATAAAAGGTGATGTCGTGAAGCAGGTTCATGTCCATGATCTAAAGCCTCGCAGTTAGAAATTCGCTTCCAGGGAAACGGTTACGGTGCGGTCCAGGCCAACGATGTAAGCCGGGTCGCCGTCCTTGAAGCCGCTGTAGGTGCCGGCGTTGGTCTTGGTGGTGTACACGCCGTCCAGGTATTTCTTGTCGAACAGGTTGTCGACGTTCAGGCGCAGGGTCGCGTCCTTGACCACCTTCTTGTCCACCGGCAGGTAGATACCGGCGCCGAGGTTGAACACGGTGCGGCCGGAAATCGCTTCATCGTTGGTCAGGTCGCCAAACAGCTTGCTGGTGTATTTGCCACCGAAGGTGCCGTAGAAGCGGCCGTCGTCGTAGCCGATGTTGGCCGCCAGCATGTTCTTCGGCACGTTGGCGAACTGCTTGCCGCTGGTGGGCAGGACGATGGCTTTGCCCGCGTTGTAGACGGTCAAGTCATCCTGCTGCTCGGCCTTGGTGTAGGTGTAGGAGGTGTAGTAGTTGAAGTGGTTGGGCAGCAGGCCGCTCCACTCCAGTTCCAGGCCGCTGTTGTTGACGGAGCCGGCGTTGATGTCGGCGAAGTCACCGTTGATGTCTTTGGACGAGACTTGGCGATCCTTGAACTGCATGTAGAACAAGGTGGCCGCCACGGTCATGTCTTCGTCGGTGAAGCGCCAGCCCAGTTCGTGGTTCCAGCTGGTTTCCGGCTTGGCGTTGATCGAGTCCAGGCCCTTGTCGTACAGCACGTAGTTCTGCGGTATGCGCATGTTGCGTGACAGGCTGTAGAACAACTGGTCACGCTCGTCGAGCTGGTACTTGAGGCCGACGTTGGGCAGCAGCTTGTTGTAGCTCTGGTTACGCTTTTCCGGCTGCTCGGTGAGGCTGCCGTGGTTGGTGCCGTCGCGTTTGACGTTCATGTAGGCCAGGCCTGCCACCAAGGTCCAGTCTGGGTTGATGTACCAAGTGTCCTGGGCCCAGACTTTTTGCGCCGGGGTGACGGTGAAACGGTCGCGGCCCTGCACGGTGTTGCCGTTGGCATCGACCACGGCGTTGCCGTCGGGCCAGGTGTCGGTGGGTTTGCCGCTGCTCTTTAGGGCAATGAACGGCTGGGTCTGGCTTTGGCGCGCGCGTTCGTACCAGTAGCCGAATTGCAGGCTGTGATCGCCCAGGTCCCAGTTCAGCTTGGTGGTAATGCCCGGGCGCCAGGTCTGCGTGCGCGAAGGGCGATAGTAGACGCCGGTGGTGGAGGAACCGTCAGCGTTGTACTGGGCGGCGGTGGGCAAGTTGCCCAGGTCGAAGATGCCGCCTTGGTTCGAGCCACGGTTCAGCGCATAGCTGGAAGAACCCACGCCGCTGCCGTTGCCCCAGTAGTAATACGGGATCACCGAGAGGGCCAGGTTATCGGCCAGTTTGAATTGGGTGTTGAGCACGCCGGTAAAGGTCTGGAACGGGTTCTGCGCCAGCGCGTAGTAGCTGTTGAGCTTGCCGTTACTGCCCACCGTCGGGTTGGCGGGGTAGGGGTCGTACTTGCGGCCGTACTGCTGGAACTGGCCCTTGGTCAGCTGGCTGTAGCTGTTGTTGTCCTGCTCGTGGTACTTGAGGATCAGGTTGGCAGTGTTGCCGTTGCCGGCATCGAAGAAGCTGTTCCACTCCACCTTGTCCGCGCGCACGGCGCCTGAACCGCGCCACATCTGGCCTTCGGTGTGGGACACCGACAGCCAGTTGCTCAGGCCATTGACCTCGCCGGTGTTGAGCCGCGCGAAGGTCTTGCGGGTGGCGTTGCTGCCGACGATCTGCTTGACGAAGGCACCGGTTTCTTTGGTTGGGCGAATGGTCACGATACCGATGTTGCCGCCGCTGGAACCGATGTGCGGGCCGTCGGCCTCGGATGAGCCTTGGGTGACGAAGATCTGGTCGATGTTTTCCGGGTCGCCCAGCAGGTTGGAGTACAGCGCGTAGTTGCCGGAGTCGTTGATCGGCATGCCGTCCACCGACATCCCCACCTGGTCGGAGTTGAGCCCGCGCATGGTGAAGCGAAAGCCCGACAGGCCGGTGTTGTCCTCGCTGGAGATGTTCAGGCCCGGGGTGTACTTGAGCTTGTCGATTGCGTTACCGGTGGCGGTCTGTTTATCCAGCGCTTCCTTGGTGATCGTGGAGCGGCCCTTGATGCTTTCTTCCTGCACCATGTAGCCGCCACCCGCGGTGGCCTTGCCCTGAACACCAATCGTGCCGACGTCACTGTCGCTTGTATCTGCCATGGCCATCCCATGGCCCATGCTTGCGGCAACAAGTGCCAGATGAATACGTGTGAACCTCATCACTGTCGTCCTGGTGTCGGGTGCTTATTGCACGCTGTAGTTGAAGGTGGCGGTGAAGCGCTGCTCATTGCGCCCCCCGAAGGCTTGCTCGGGGAACGGCTTGACTTGCTTGATGCGCCGCAAGCTGTTGGCGGCGGCCCGGTTGAGCAACATGCTCGAGGCCTGGGTTTGCACGCCTGCGTCCAGAACGCGACCCTGGCGATCGACCAGCAACCACACCACCACTTCGCCGCTGGGGCGTTCGAGGGAAGCCTGGCGACCGGTGGGGTACTGCTTGTAGGTGTCCAGCTCGTTGCGCAAACCCTTGAGGTAACCGCCTTCCAGGGCCTGGCCGTCGACCTTGGGCGCCGCCGGTGGGGCGGGCGGCACGGGTGTCGGGGCGGCGGCGGCTTGTACCGGTTTGGCGGCCACCGGTGGCGCTGGTGCAGGCGTGGGTGTCGGCTTGGCGGCCACGACGGGTTTGGGCTTGGGCACCGGCTTGGGCTTGGGCTTGGGTTCAGGTTTTGGCAGTGGCTTTGGCGGCGGTGGAGGCGGGGCCGGTTCGGCCTCTTCGTCCTCGATCACCGGTGGCGGCGGCTCTTGCTCCACCACCGGTGTCGGAACCACTTCGGGCTCTGGCTCGACCAGCGCCAACTCGACCGCCGACTCGTCGTACACCGGCTCGACCTTCAACGTCTGTGACTGGATGCCCATTGCAATCAGCACCAGGGCGATCAGGGCCGGGACACTGCCCAGCAGCTGACGCGCACGAAACAAGACGTACATGTTCAGGACTTACGCGTGGCGATGGACACGGAGGTAAAGCCACCCAGGCGCAGGGTGTCCATGACCTCCACCAGACGTGAAACCTCCACGCCCTTGTCACTGTTGACGATGATCGTTGACTTGGTGTCCGGCTTTTCAGCCGCCTTCAGCGCCGGTACCAGGGCATCGACCGTGAGGTCCTTGCCGTCGAGTTGCAAGTGACCTTCCAGGCCCAAGGTCAGGATGAATTTGTTCTGCGGTTTGAGCTGCTGCGAACTGCTGGCGCTGGGCAATTGCGTCTTCATGCCAAGGGCCGGAATCACGTTCAGGCTCACCAGTACGAAAAACACCAGGAGGAACATCATCACGTCGATCATCGGGATCAGTTCGATGTGCGCCTTGCGTTTTTTGGGTTCGTCCCAGGTTCTCATTCCGTTACCCCGTTATTGAATTAGGGGCGACACGCTAACAACTAAAAATGACCGAATGGTTAACTTTAATTTACGTTTTAAAGGCTCTAGGACGTGTCTTACAGATGATTTGCCTTGCAGTTTTGTGACGTAATGAAATTGACACGAAGCGCGCACATTCTGGAGGAATTTATCTTCAGAGCCGTTTCGTATGCCGACTGCATTGCCTCAATTGTTGACCCCGCGACTACGCTTGCGGGCACTGGAAATGGACCAGGCCGAGACGCTTTTTCGCCTTGTCAGCGACCCCGCAATCGCTGATAACACGGCGAATATTCCGTCGCCCTACACCTTGGAAGTGGCTCAGACGTTTATTGGCCAGATGCAGGAAAAATACCGGGCGGGTGGTCTGTTGGGCCAGGGCATGCACCTGCGTGAAACCGGCGAATTGATCGGCATGGTCAGCCTGCGCATCAACGCCCGTCACCACTATGGTCACCTTGGCTACTGGGTCGCGGCGCACTGCCGCAACCAGGGTTATGCGGCAGAAGCGGCGAGCACGATGATGGATTTCGGCTTCACCGAGTTGGGGTTACAGCGCGTCGGCAGCCAGTGCTTTGGTCGCAACAAGGAATCGGCGCGGGTCATGCAGAAAATCGGCCTGCGTTATGAAGGCTGCATGCGCGAGGCGTTTCTCAAGAACGGCGTGTATGAGGACTTGCTGGTATTCGCCACCGTGCGCGACGACTGGGAGCGCGCACTGTGAGTGACGCGGTGGACCAGGGCCGGCGTCGAGTACTGACGGGGCTGGCAGTCGCCACCGCGTTTGCAATCCTCAGCCCGTTTGCGCGCAGTGCCGGGGTGGATTACCCGTTCACCCTCGGCGTGGCCAGCGGCGACCCACTGCCGGATGGCTTTGTGATCTGGACGCGCCTGGCGCCGTTATTCAATGCAGCGGATGGCCGTGGTGGGCTGAGTCGCGCAGTGCCGGTGCGTTGGCGCGTGGCCAGCGATGCGGCGATGACGCGTATCGTCAAGCACGGCGAGGTGCTGGCGACTGAGCGCTTTGCCCATTCGGTGCATATCGAGGTCGCGGGGTTGGAGGCGGGCAGGCCGTATTGGTATCAGTTCGATAGCCTCGGCGCGCAGAGCCCGGTGGGCCAGGCACGTACCGCGCCGCCGCTGCACGCCATGGCGGCGGCAACTGTGGGGTTTGTCTCCTGCTCGCACTGGGAGCGCGGGTATTTCAGCGCCTATCGCCACTTGGCGGCGGAGCAACCTGACCTGGTGTTTTTTCTCGGCGACTATATTTACGACAGCTCCTACGCCGCGGACTCGGGCAAGATCATTCGCCCCCACGGCAGCGGCAATGCCGTGAGCCTCACTGACTACCGCAACCGCTACGCCTTGTATAAAACCGACCCGGACCTGCAAGCCTTGCACGCCGCAGCGCCCAGCGTGGCGACCTGGGATGACCACGAGGTGCAGAACGACTACGCCAACCGCTGGTCCCAGGACTCGAAGATTCCGGTGGCGCAATTTCTGCAGCAACGAGCAGCGGCGTACCAGGCGTTTTACGAACATATGCCACTGCGCGCCAGCAGTGTGCCGAAGGGGCCGGACATGCGCATTTACCGGCGCCTGGATTACGGCCGGCTGGCGCGTTTTCATGTGCTGGATGGGCGCCAGTACCGCTCGGAGCAGCCGTGTATCCAAGCCAACGGCAGTCACCAGGGGCACATCGCTTCCAACACCTGCGCAGGCTTGCGCGACCTTGGCCGCACCCTGCTCGGCTGGCAACAGGAGGCGTGGTTGGACCAGGGCTTTGCGCAATCGAAGGCGCAGTGGAATGTGATCGCTCAGGATTTGCTGGTGGCCCCGCTGATCCAGCGTGACTTGACCAGCCACAAGGTGGGTCATTGGACCGATGGCTACATGGCCAATCGCTCACGGATGCTGGCGTCCATCCAGCGCCATAAGCTCAACAATCCGGTGTTCTGGGGCGGCGACATCCATTCGTTCTGGACCACCGACCTGCACGCCGATGGCAACAACCCGGACTCGCCCATCGTTGCCACCGAGTTTGTCGGCAGCTCGGTGACCTCCGATGGCCCGCCTTTTGAGGCGTTCAGTCAGATCCTGCCGCTCAACCCGCATGTGAAGTTCTTCGACAGTCGCCAGCGCGGGTATGTCTCGGTGGCGTTGGAGGCGCAACAGATGCTGACGAACTTCCGCGTGATTACTGACCCACGCGATCCGAACGCCACGGTGTCGACGCTCAAGTCATTTGTGGTGGAGCCGGGGCGGGCGGGGGCGATTGCGGTTTGATGGGCTCTTTGGTTGAGCACAAGCTCAATGTGGCGAGCGGCTTGTTGTGGCGAGCGGGCTCCCTGCCAAAGCCTGCACATGCGTGCCGCCGCAGGCGTAGGCGGGTAATTCACCGAAGCCTACTTCGCGGGTGCCATCTTCCAAGACCATGTGACGCGGGTAGTCCGCGGCGATCCACTGGTTGATTTGAGTTTGAATCGCCTCGGCGTCCATGGCTTGTGCGGCTTCGCCACGAATAAAGGTGATTTTGCACTCGCCCGGCCAGTGATGGGCCTTGATCGGCATCCAGCCCAGGCTCTCCCCGGCGCTGCCAATCAGATGCCCGGCAGAATGCAGGCGTGTGTGCAGGGCGCGGCGCTGTTCATCGACCCGCGCGATGATCGGCCCAGGCTCCACAGGCTGGTCGACGTAATGCACCACTCGGTCGGCTTCCTGGGTGACGCGCAGCACCTGGCTGTCGCCGAGCCAACCGGTGTCGAAGGGTTGCCCACCGCCCTGCGGGTGGAAGATCGTCGACTGCAAGGTGACGGCAAACAGGCCTTCGTGCGGGGTGCAGGCCAGCACTTCAAGCTCGGCAGTCAGGTGGTCGTGGGTAAAAAACAGGCGCTCGGTCATCGTTTACATCCGCATCAGGGTTCTACGGGCAGTATAAATAGTGCGCGGATGGGTGATAATCCGTTCAATTATCAATGGACCTGTGCGTCATGAGCATCAATCTTCCTTTGCCGCTGCTGGGTGAAATGGCGATTTTCGTCAAAGTGGTGGAAACCGGCAGCTTCTCTGAAGCGGCGCGGCAACTCAGCGTTTCGCCTTCGGCGGTAAGCCGCAGCATCTCACGCCTGGAACAGGCACTGGCTACGCGCCTGTTGCAACGCACCACGCGCAAGTTGCGCCTGAGCGAGGGAGGTGAAGAGGTGTTCAAGCGGTGCCAGGAAATGGTCAACGCGGCGCGCTCGGTGATGGAAATCAGCGGCCAGTTCACCCACGAAGCCGAAGGGTTGGTGCGGGTCAGCGTGCCCAAGGCAGTCGGGCGGTTTGTGGTGCATCCGCATATGCCTGAGTTTTTGCGGCGTTATCCGAAGGTGGATGTGCAGTTGATTCTTGAGGACCGGCATGTGGACCTGATCGACGACAACGTCGACCTGAGTATTCGCATCACCGACAGCCCGCCGCCCGGTCTGGTTGGCCGACAATTGTTGCCCATCGAACACTTGCTGTGCGCCACCCCGCAGTACCTGGCCGAGCACGGCACGCCGGACCATCCGCATGATTTGCTTGAGCACAGTTGTATTTACCTCGGCGAAACGCCGGGCGATTCACGCTGGAAATTCCGCCAGGGCGGCAAGGCGGTGACGGTCGGGGTGCGCGGTCGCTATGCGGCGAACCACACTGGGGTGAGGCTGGACGCGGTGTTGCAGCATGTGGGGATTGGCAGCTTGCCGTATTTCACCGCGCGGCATGCGCTGGAGCAGGGGCGGTTGGTGCAGGTGTTGCCAGCGTGGGATTTTATTGCGTCCTACCATGGCGAGGCGTGGTTGCTGCATTCGCCGACGCGGTATCTGCCGCCGAAGTTACGCGTGTTTATTGATTATCTGGTGGCGTGTATGGCGAAGGAGCCGACGTTGCGTCGACGCTGATTGTAGGCGCTGGCTCATGTGGGAGCTGGCTTGCCTGCGATGCAGGCGACTCGGTCTGGAAGTCAAAACCTTGGCGACTCCATCGCAGGCAAGCCAGCTCCCATAGAAGAGCGTTTGTTCGCTGGGATCAGTGCTTGCTTTGATCCTGCGGCATGGCCAGCAGCTGTTTTTCCTGGTTCCAGTCAAACGGTTCGTCGTTCTGTTCAGCTTCGAAACGACGTTCTTCCAAGGCCTGGTATAGGTCCAGTTCTTCATCCGGCATGAAGTGCAGGCAGTCACCGCCAAAGAACCACAGCAGGTCGCGCGGCACCAAGTGGGCGATTTGCGGGTAGCGCAGGATAACCTGACTCATTATGTCCTGGCCCAGGTACTGGCTTTCGATCGGGTCGATCGGCAGCAGGGCGCGCAATTCGTCGAAACGCTCCAGGAACAGGGTATGGCTTTCCTCGGGCACCTGTTCGGCTTCGCCGACGGCAACCAGGATGCTGCGCAAGTGGTCGAGCAAGACGAGATGATCGGCAACGACGTTGGACACGAGATAAGTCCTCAAAGCAAAAACGGGCGCGAGAGTATATGCCTCTCGCGCCCGTATTTATATCACCTTAGCTTATAGGGCGTGGGTGATCAGCGGACTTTACCCTCAGCCTGGGTCAGCTCTTCCTTGCTGAAATCATCCACGTCGATCACCTTGCGCCGCGCTGCTTCGGCGTCGCGCAGGGTTTGCGCTTCGGCCGGTTGCAGCACTCCGGCGTGCAGTGCGGCATCGATGGCATGCTCACCGGCACTCGGTTTGACTTGGCCGCTTTTCAGCGCGGCGTGCAGCTTTTTCTGCAGCGGTTGGCTGGCACCGAGCAAGTCGTAGGCATGTTGCAGGGCGCCGACCGGGTCTTCTGCCGATTGCGGACGGTAGCAGCCGGCCAGCAGTTCTTCGAGGGTCGGGTCGCCTTTGGCGCGACCGATGACGGCGGCTACTTCGGCATCCAGCGCATCGGACGGCCCGGTATGGCGACGCCCGAACGGGAACACGATCACCCGCAGCAGGCAGCCGAGCACCTTGTTCGGGAAGTTGCTCAGCAGCTCATCCAGCGCGCGTTCCGATTCGCCGAGGCTTTCTTCCATGGCCCAGGCGAACAGCGGTTCCAGATGGTCCGGCGAATCCAGGTCGTGATAGCGCTTGAGCGCTGCCGACGCCAGGTACATGTGGCTCAGCACATCCCCCAGGCGCGCCGACAGGCGTTCGCGACGTTTCAACTCGCCGCCCAGCAGCATCATGCTCAAGTCGGCAAGCAGGGCAAATGCGGCTGCCTGACGGTTAAGCGCACGGAAGTAACCCTGGCTCAGGCGGTTGCCCGGGGCTTTCTCGAAGTGGCCAACACCCAGGTTCAGCACCAAAGTGCTGGCGGCGTTGCTCACGGCGAAACCGATGTGTTGCATCAGCAAGCCGTCGAACTCCTTGAGTGCCTGGTCATGGTCTTCACGGCCGGCGAGGGCCATTTCCTTGAGCACGAACGGGTGGCAGCGAATCGCGCCCTGGCCAAAGATCATCAGGTTGCGCGACAGGATGTTCGCGCCTTCCACGGTGATGAAGATCGGCGCGCCTTGCCAGTTACGGCCCAGGTAGTTGTTCGGGCCCATGATGATGCCCTTGCCACCGTGTACGTCCATGGCGTGGCTGATGCACTCGCGGCCGCGCTCAGTGAGGTGGTACTTGAGGATCGCTGACAGCACCGAGGGTTTTTCCCCCAGGTCCACCGCGTTGGCGGTGAGCATGCGTGCGCTGTCCATCAGCCAGGCATTGCCGCCGATACGCGCCAGGGCTTCCTGGATACCTTCGAAGGCCGACAGCGGCACGTTGAACTGCTCACGCACCTGGGCGTACTGGCCGGTCACCAGGCTGGTGAACTTGGCCGCGCCGGTGCCCACCGCGGGCAGGGAGATCGAGCGGCCCACCGACAGGCAGTTCATCAGCATCATCCAGCCCTTGCCGAGCATCTCCTGGCCACCGATGAGGAATTCCAGGGGGATGAACACGTCTTTGCCCGAGTTGGGGCCGTTCATGAACGCCGCGCCCAGTGGCAGGTGGCGGCGGCCGATTTCCACGCCAGGGGTGTCGGTGGGGATCAGCGCCAGGCTGATGCCCAAGTCTTCTTTATCGCCCAGCAGGTGGTCCGGGTCATGCGCCTTGAACGCGAGCCCCAACAGGGTCGCGACTGGGCCGAGCGTGATGTAGCGTTTTTCCCAGTTGAGGCGCAGGCCAAGGGTTTCCTTGCCTTCCCATTCACCTTTGCAGATCACGCCGGTGTCGGGCATGGCGCCAGCGTCGGAGCCGGCCAGCGGGCCCGTCAGCGCGAAGCACGGAATATCGTCGCCACGCGCCAGGCGCGGCAGGTAGTGGTTGCGTTGTTCATCGGTGCCGTAATGCAGCAGTAATTCAGCCGGGCCGAGGGAGTTGGGCACCATCACCGTGGAGGCCAGGTCGCCGCTGCGGGTCGCGAGCTTCATGGCAACCTGGGAGTGGGCGTAGGCGGAGAAGCCCTTGCCGCCGTACTCCTTGGGAATGATCAGGGCAAAGAAGCCGTGGGTCTTGATGTGTTCCCAGGCAGCGGGCGGCAGGTCCATGGCCTGGCCGATTTCCCAGTCGCTGACCATCGCGCAGAGTTCTTCGGTGGGGCCGTCGATGAAGGCCTGTTCTTCTTCGGTCAGTTGCGCCTTGGGGTAGGCCAGTAACTTGTCCCAATCGGGGCGACCGCTGAACAGTTCGCCATCCCACCATACGGTGCCGGCATCAATCGCGTCGCGCTCGGTCTCGGACATCGGCGGCAGGACTTTCTGGAACCAGCTGAACAGCGGCTTGGTGAAGTATTGGCGGCGCAGGTCGGGCAGCAGCAGGGGCGCGGCCACGAGGGCGATCAACACCCAGAAGATCAGCAGCAGCCAACCCGGTGCGTGGCTCCAGGCGCCCATCGCCAGCAGGTAAACGGCGACCACGCCCAGGGCGGGCAGGGGCGCGGTGCGGCGGTGTGCCAGGTAGGCAATGCCGACCACCAGAACCAGTATCCACAACAACAGCATATTCAATCCTCCGTGAAACCAGGGGCGAAACCACCATGGAGCTTAGTCGGCATCCGAAAAAGCGCGGTGATGAGCGTGTAACGAGTTGTACAGGAAGCACCGATCACCAGGCGCCGACATTTGGCCGAATCGTCGTTATCGCAAGGGCAGACCTGTCGTTAGACTCAAGGCTTCCTCCGGAGATAACGCTCATGGATACGTACCTGCGTCCCAGCCGCTTCATCGATAGTGACCACCCTGCGGTGGTGGAGTTCGCGGAAAAACATCGCGGTCCCAGCGCGGATTTGCGTGACCAGGCAGTCAGTCTTTATTACGCCGTGCGTGAGGCGATTCGCTACAACCCCTACACCTTCAGCCGCGACCCAGGCACCCTGAGCGCCAGCTTCGCCCTGGCTGCCGGTGAGAGCTACTGCGTGCCCAAGGCCACCTTGCTCGCCGCCTGCGCCCGCCACTGCTGCATTCCGGCGCGCATCGGCCTGGCGGATGTGCGCAATCATCTCTCGACGCCACGCCTGATCGCTTTGCTCAAAAGCGATGTGTTCGCCATGCACGGCTATACCGAGTTGTACCTGCGCGGGCGTTGGGTCAAAGCCACGCCTGCGTTCAACAGCCAGCTGTGCGAATTGTTTGATGTACCGCCGCTGGAATTCGATGGCCTCAACGACAGCGTGTTCCATGCGTTCAATCGCCAGGGCCAGCGCTCGATGGAATATGTGCTGGACCACGGGCAGTTTTCCGACGTGCCGGAGGCATTTTTCTTCGCGCATATTCAGCAGTGTTACCCGCACCTGTTTGCCGAGGACATGCCGATCCTGCTGGGGGACCTGCAGAGCGATTTAAGCCGCGCATGAACCGGCGTATGCTGCTGCGTTCATCAAGCCATGTTCATCAACGATAAGGCGCGGTCATGCTGAAAGTCTGGGGTCGTAAAAATTCATCAAACGTCAGGAAAGCACTGTGGTGCGCCGAGGAGCTCGGCCTGGACTATGAAGCAATTGATGCGGGCGGAGCTTTTGGTGTGGTCGACACGCCGCAATACCGAGCGTTGAACCCCAATGGCCGGGTGCCGATGATCGAAGACGGCGACTTTGTGCTCTGGGAATCCAACACCATCGTGCGTTACCTCTGCGCCAAGCAGGCGTCGAACTGGTACCCAAGCGACCTGCAAGCGCGGGCGAATGCCGAGAAGTGGATGGATTGGACCACGTCCACCTTCGCCGAACCGTTCAAGATCGTGTTCTGGGGCGTACTGCGCACCCCGGCGGAAAAACAGAACTGGGACACCATCCACGCCGGGCGTCAGGCGTGTATTGATGTGCTCCACACCGTCGAGCAGGCACTGGCCGTGCAGCCGTATCTGTCGGGCAACGCGATCGGCATGGGCGATATCCCGCTGGGCAGCTTCATTTATGCCTGGTTTGAAATGCCCATCGAACGCCCGTCGATGCCCCATTTAGAGGCCTGGTACCAACGCTTGCAACAGCGCCCGGCCTACCGCAAAGCCGTGATGACCGCGTTGACTTAATACCCACTATTAATACGGGTGACTGTACTTGTGCGGCGCGGGCAAGCAACATGCCTGCCATGCGCCGCCGTTGAACTACCTGGGCTGCGCCCTCATCTACTGTTCCTATTCCCTTCTTTGGTGCGTATTCCGATATGAGTTCCGCTCTGTCCATCCGGCAGCTAACCAAAACCTACGGCAACGGTTTCCAGGCCCTGAGTGGTATCGATCTGGACGTTGCCGAAGGTGACTTCTTCGCCTTGCTCGGCCCCAACGGCGCTGGCAAATCCACCACCATCGGCATTCTCTCGACCCTGGTCAACAAGACCAGCGGCACGGTGAATATTTTTGGTCATGACCTGGACAAGTCCCCGGCGGCGCTCAAGCGTTCCATCGGCGTGGTGCCCCAGGAATTCAACTTCAACCAGTTTGAAAAGACCTTCGACATCATCGTCACCCAGGCCGGCTACTACGGCATCCCGGCAAAAATCGCCAAGGAACGCGCCGAGCAGTACCTGACCCAGTTGGGTCTGTGGGACAAGCGCGACGTGCCTTCGCGTTCGCTCTCGGGTGGCATGAAGCGCCGCCTGATGATCGCTCGCGCACTGGTGCACGAACCGCGCCTGCTGATCCTCGACGAGCCGACCGCCGGTGTCGACATTGAGCTGCGTCGCTCGATGTGGACCTTCCTCACCGAGCTGAATGAGAAGGGCATCACCATCATCCTCACCACTCATTACCTGGAAGAGGCTGAGCAACTGTGCCGCAACATCGGCATCATCGACCATGGCACCATCGTCGAGAACACCAGCATGCGTAACTTGCTGGGCCAGTTGCATGTGGAAACTTTCCTGCTCGACGTGAAAAACAATCTGCCGGTGGCGCCGCAACTGCTTGGCTACCCAAGCCGCCTGGTCGACGCCCACACCCTGGAAGTCCAGGTGGACAAAGCCATGGGCATCACTGCGTTGTTTACCCAACTGGCCGCCCAGAACATCGAAGTGCTGAGCCTGCGTAATAAAACCAATCGCCTTGAGGAGTTGTTCGTGTCCTTGGTGGAGAAAAATCTGGCGAAGGTGGCGGTATGAGTTCTGAACTGCAACCCAACATTGTCGCGCTGCAGACGATTGTCTACCGTGAAGTGAAGCGCTTTACCCGGATCTGGCCGCAGACTTTGCTGCCGCCGGCGATCACCATGGTCCTGTACTTTGTGATTTTCGGTAACTTGATCGGCCGTCAGATCGGCGACATGGGTGGCTTCACCTACATGGAGTACATCGTGCCGGGCCTGATCATGATGTCGGTGATCACCAACTCCTACGGCAACGTGGTCTCCAGTTTCTTCGGCAGTAAGTTCCAGCGTTCCATCGAAGAACTGATGGTGTCGCCGGTGTCGCCGCACACGATTCTGATCGGCTACACCTTGGGCGGCGTGCTGCGTGGCTTGATGGTCGGCGTGATCGTGACTTTGCTGTCACTGTTCTTTACCCACCTGCAAGTGCATCACCTTGGGGTTACTATTCTGGTGGTGGTGCTGACCGCGACGATCTTCTCGCTGCTGGGCTTTATCAACGCTGTGTTTGCGCGCAATTTCGATGATATTTCGATCATTCCGACGTTCGTGCTGACGCCGCTGACTTACCTGGGCGGGGTGTTCTACTCCATCACCTTGTTGCCGCCGTTCTGGCAGACCGTGTCGCTGGCCAACCCGGTGCTGCACATGGTCAATGCCTTCCGCTACGGCATCCTGGGTGTGTCGGATATCAAGATCAGCGTGGCGATTACCTTTATGCTGGTGGCCACCGTGGTGCTGTATATCGGTTGCGCGCGGTTGCTGGTGAGCGGGCGTGGGATGCGTACGTAAGTAGTTAGTCGGTTGCAAAGAAACGGCCTCTTGATGAGGCCGTTTTTTATTGGGTGCGCGGAACTAATGGGGGAGTTTTGCAGCATAGGTATTGGTTGAGTGTGTCGGTGTTGGGCTCTTAGCCTTTCAGTGCCAGCTCAATCAATTCATGCAGTTCTTCAACCGGCAACGGCGCACTGGCAAACAGGCTGCGATACACCGTGGGCGCCGCGATCAAATTCAGCAACCGATCCAGCGTCGGCAGCACATCGATGCTGCTTTGGTAACGGTCGAGAATAATCTGCAACTGGCCCATGAGAATGTTGCTGCAATAGTCCTTGGGATGACTGCACTGCACGTCGCGCATCATGTTGCGCCCAAGCTCAGAGCTCATTTCATCCAGGTATTGCTCCCCCCATGCGCGCAAGTCACCGCGCAGGGTGCCGGTGTTAGCGGGCTCGGTGTCCGGGCGCAGGCGCTCCAGCGCCACGTCGGCGAGCAGGGCAGCCAAGTCGCCCCACCGGCGGTAGATGGTCGAGGGCGTAACGCCCGCGCGCGCAGCAATCATCGGCACGGTAACGCTGGAACGCTCATGGGCTTCAAGCAGTTCGCGCGCGGCGTTATGCACTGATTCTTGAACCCGGGCACTGCGGCCCCCCGGGCGAAGGCCTTCTTTAATCGCCATGCGTAAAACCTTAACACAAAGAATTTGCTTTAAGCGCTTGCTGGTAGCACACTCCGCAAAAGCAAAATATTAGCTTTAGTGGAGTGTGCACATGCCTAGCGTCATTTCTCAACGTTCCAGCTTGGCGTTCCTGGTCATCACCATGTTGACCTTCCTCGCTGCGTCCAGCGCGCCGACGCCGCTGTATCAGGTTTACCAGGACAACCTGCATTTCTCCGCAGCGATGCTGACGGTGATCTTTGGCGTGTATGCCGTGAGCTTGCTGGCGGCGCTGCTGACCGTCGGTTCGCTGTCGGACCATGTGGGGCGCAAGCCGGTGATTTTCGTCGCACTGATCCTCAATATTGTGTCGATGCTGTTGTTTATCAACGCTGACAGCACCGCCTACCTGATAGCCGCCCGAGCGCTGCAAGGTTTCGCCACCGGCACGGCAACCGCGGTGCTGGCGGCAACGCTGCTGGACACCGACCGCCTGCGCGGCCCGATGCTCAATAGCCTCGCGCCGCTGCTGGGCATGGCCAGTGGCGCCTTGGGCAGCGGCTTGCTGGTGGAGTACGGCCCACGCCCGACCCAATTGATTTACTTCACGCTGCTGGGCTTGATGCTGCTGCAGGCGCTTTATGTGTGGCGCTTGCCGGAAACCGTCAGCCGCATTCCGGGTGCCCTGAAGTCGCTGGCGCCCACCCTGCATGTGCCCGCGCAAGCGCGCCGGGGCTTGTGGCTGGTGATGCCGCTGAATGTGGCGGTGTGGGCACTGGGTGGGTTCTTTTCCTCGTTGGCGCCCTCGCTGGTGCGCGCCGCCACCGGCTCGACCTCGCACCTGATCGGAGGCGGCCTGGTGGCGGTCGTGACCTTGAGCGGTGCGGTGATGATCTACAGCCTGCGTGATCGCCCGGCAGACAAGGTCATGCGCCTCTCGGCGGTGCTGTTGGCGGTGGGCGTGGCGTTGCTGCTAGTGGCAGTGCAGAGCGCCAGCCTGTGGCTGTTCTTTGCTGCCAGTGTGATCGCAGGTTTGGGCTTCGGCGGCGGGTTCATGGGCAGTGTGCGCAGTATCGTGAGCTTGGCATTGCCTCATGAGCGGGCGGGGTTGATGTCGGCGTTTTATGTCCTGAGCTACTTGGCGTTCTGCGTGCCCGCGCTGCTGGCGGGTAACCTAAGCCGAGTGTTTGGCCTGATCGCCACTACCGATGGCTACGGCGCCGTGCTCATCGTGCTGGCCCTGAGTGCCTTAGCCGGTTTGCTGCTGCAGGATTCGGCGCGGGCCAAGGCGGCGGCCTAGTCAGTGTCTCTATATTGGTAAAGTAGATAACAGTTAGAGATATTACCCGTTATATAGATATTCGTTCAGGTTCTATGATGATCTCAACCTCATGCGAGGAAGAGGATTACCAACATGACTTGCTCTAATACCACTACTTACAAACCCTTCAGTCACCTGACCCGCCCACGGGAAGTGATACGCCAGTTCACCCCCAACTGGTTTGCCGCGACCATGGGCACCGGCGTGCTGGCCCTTGCGCTGGCCCAATTGCCGATCAATCTGCCCGGCCTGCAGGCGATTGCCGAAGGGCTGTGGCTGTTCACCATCGGCCTGTTTGTGCTGTTCAGCGTGTTGTACGCGGCGCGCTGGTTGATGTTTTTCCACGAGGCGCGGCGCATCTTCGGGCACTCCACGGTGTCGATGTTCTTCGGCACCATTCCCATGGGCTTGGCGACGATTATCAATGGCTTGCTGCTGTTCGGGCTGCCGCGCTGGGGCGCCGATGTGGTGCCGTTGGCCGAAGCCTTATGGTGGCTGGACGTGGCAATGGCGTTGGCCTGTGGCGTGCTGATCCCGTTCATGATGTTCACACGCCAAGAACACAGCATCGACCAGATGACCGCCGTGTGGCTGTTGCCGGTAGTCGCCGCTGAAGTCGCCGCCGCCAGCGGTGGCCTGCTGGCGCCGCACCTGGCCGATGCTCACTCGCAACTGGTGATGCTGGTGACCAGCTACGTGCTGTGGGCGTTTTCGCTGCCGGTGGCGTTCAGCATCCTGACCATCCTGATGCTGCGCATGGCCTTGCACAAATTGCCCCACGCCAACATGGCCGCGTCGAGCTGGCTGGCCCTCGGGCCTATCGGCACCGGTGCCCTCGGCATGCTGTTGCTGGGCGGCGACGCGCCGGCGATCTTCGCGGCCAATGGGTTGCCAGGCGTAGGCGAGATGGCCAACGGCCTCGGCCTGGTGGCCGGCATCACCCTGTGGGGCTTCGGCTTGTGGTGGATGCTGATCGCCGTGTTGATCACCCTGCGTTACCTGCGCGCCGGTATCCCGTTCAACCTCGGCTGGTGGGGCTTTACCTTCCCCTTGGGCGTCTACGCCTTGGCCACGCTGAAGCTTGCGAGCGTGCTGCACCTGGGTTTTTTCAGCCTGTTTGGCTGCGTATTGGTGGTGGCCTTGGCGCTGATGTGGCTGCTCGTCGCCACGCGCACCGTGCTGGGCGCCTATAAAGGTGAGCTTTTTGTATCGCCTTGCATTGCAGGACTAGGGAATAAGTAAGCGGGATTAGGTAAAGTCGTGGCCTGAAAATCAACAATAGCCTACAGGCCACGCAGGAACACGGACGATGAGCCACCCCTCACAATTCACCTTGCTGCGCACACGGCGCTTCCTGCCGTTTTTCATTACCCAGTTACTGGGCGCTTTCAACGACAACATCTTCAAGCAATCGCTGATCCTGGCCATTCTCTACAAGCTGACCATCGACGGTGACCGCTCCATCTGGGTCAACCTGTGCGCCTTGCTGTTTATCCTGCCGTTCTTCCTGTTCTCGGCGCTGGCCGGGCAGTTTGGCGAGAAATTCAACAAGGACGCGCTGATCCGCGCGATCAAGATCGGCGAGATCGTGATCATGGCCGTCGGCGCCACGGGCTTTTTGTTCAATCACCTGGAGTTGATGCTGCTGGCGCTGTTTGCCATGGGCACGCACTCGGCGCTGTTCGGCCCGGTGAAGTACTCGATCATGCCCCAGGCATTGCAGGACGATGAGCTGGTGGGCGGCAACGGCCTGGTGGAGATGGGCACGTTTCTGGCGATCCTGGCCGGCACCATTGGCGCCGGGGTCATGATGTCGTCTACCCATTACGCACCGATAGTGGCCGTGGCGATTGTCGGCGTGGCGGTGCTGGGTTACCTGGCCAGCCGCAGCATTCCGCGCGCGGCGGCGTCTACGCCAGGGCTGCGCCTGAACTGGAACATTTTCAGCGAGTCCTGGGCCACCTTGCGCCTGGGCCTGGGGCAGACGCCGGCGGTGTCGCGCTCGATCGTCGGCAACTCGTGGTTCTGGTTTGTCGGCGCGATCTACCTCACGCAGATCCCGGCCTACGCCAAAGAATGGTTGTACGGCGACGAAACCGTGGTGACGCTGATTCTCACGGTGTTCTCCGTGGGTATCGCCCTCGGTTCGATGCTCTGCGAAAAGCTCTCAGGGCGTAAGGTCGAAATCGGCCTGGTGCCGTTTGGTTCATTCGGCCTGACCGTGTTCGGGCTGTTGCTGTGGTGGCACTCCGGCGGCTTCCCGCAGAACGTCCAGGCCAACGACTGGTTGGCCGTACTCAGTTACGGCCAGGCCTGGTGGGTGTTGTTCGATATCCTGGGTTTGGGCGTGTTCGGCGGTTTCTACATCGTGCCGTTGTACGCGCTGATCCAGTCGCGCACCGCCGAGAACGAGCGCGCGCGGGTGATCGCGGCCAACAACATTCTCAATGCGTTGTTCATGGTGGTTTCGGCCATCGTGTCGATCCTGCTGCTGAGCGTGGCCAAGCTGTCGATCCCTGAGTTGTTTCTGGTGGTGTCGCTGCTCAACATCGCAGTCAACACCTACATCTTCAAAATCGTCCCCGAGTTCACCATGCGTTTCATGATCTGGCTGCTCAGCCATTCCATGTACCGCGTGGAACACCGCAACCTTGAGCTGATTCCGGATGAAGGCGCGGCGTTGCTGGTGTGCAACCACGTGTCGTTTGTCGATGCCTTGTTGATTGGCGGCGCGGTGCGTCGGCCGATTCGCTTTGTTATGTACTACAAGATCTACCGCTTGCCAGTGCTTAACTTTATCTTCCGCACCGCCGGGGCGATTCCGATTGCCGGGCGTCACGAGGATATTCAGATCTACGAAAAGGCCTTCACGCGCATTGCCCAGTACCTGAAGGAAGGCGAGTTGGTGTGCATCTTCCCAGAAGGCAAGTTGACCGGGGACGGCGAGATGAATGAGTTCCGCGGTGGCGTGACGCGCATTTTGGAGGAGACGCCGGTGCCGGTGATTCCGATGGCGTTGCAGGGCTTGTGGGGGAGTTTTTTCAGCCGCGATCCGAGCAAGGGGTTCTTTCACCGGATCTGGTCGCATGTCACGTTGGTGGCGGGTGAGCCGGTGACGGCCGAGGCGGCGACACCTGAGCAGTTGCAGGAACGCGTAGGCGTGTTGCGCGGGAGTGTCAGGTAGTTTTCTGCTGGCTGTTCGGGCCCCATCGCAGCATCGGCACATCCGAGGTGTTCAGGCGAACGCGGTCGAATGTGGGAGCTGGCTTGCCTGCGATAGCGGTTGTGGCTTAGGCGCTGATCTTGAGCCCAATAAGCCCGCAAATTATCAACGCCACACTGGCCAACCGGAACAGCGCCATGGATTCGCCAAACAGGATAATCCCGGCGATCACCGTGCCCACTGCGCCCACGCCCGTCCAGATCGCATAGGCCGTGCCCAGCGGCAGTTCTTTCATGGCAAGGCCCAGTAGGCCGAGGCTGATGACCATGGCGGCAATCGTCAGGGCGGTGGGCAGCGGTTTGCTGAAGCCGTCGGTGTACTTCAAACCGACCGCCCAGCCCACTTCAAACAGCCCGGCAAAAAACAGGATGATCCAGGACATGATGACCTCTCTTCTAAAAGTGGGGTCGTCCCCTGGAAAGCGCTCGACAGCGTCGCGGGGTCGTCCCCGCGAAGTTCGGTAGAGTGCCGAAAATTGATCAGGCGATCAAGTTTGCGGCGTGTTTTCCAATACGCGGCGGTCTTCCTTTTCGCTCATGCGGCGGAAGTAAGTCGAGAGCAGCGCCCCGGAAATATTGTGCCAGACGCTGAACAGCGCACTCGGCACCGCCGCCAATGGCGAAAAGTGCGCACTGGCCAAGGCAGCGCCCAACCCGGAGTTCTGCATGCCCACTTCCAGCGCCAGCGACTTGCGCTGCGCCAACGGCAGCTTGAACAGCCGACCGGTGAAGTAGCCCAGCAGGTAGCCGAAGCTGTTGTGCAGCATTACCACGGCCATGATCAACAGGCCCGACTCGGCGATCTTCGCCTGGCTGGCGGCAACCACGGCGGCGACGATGATCACGATGCTCACCACCGACACCAAGGGCAGTACCTCCACCGCATGGCGGACACGCTCGCCAAGCACGCGTTGCGCGACTACGCCCAGCACGATCGGCAGCAACACCACTTGCAGGATCGACCAGAACAACTCCATGAACGATACCGGCAGCCAGGCCGAGGCCAGCAGCCAGATAAGTGCCGGCGTCAGCAGCGGGGCGAGGAGGGTGGTGACGGCGGCAATCGCCACCGACAGCGCCAGGTCGCCGCGGGCCAGCCAGGTCATTACGTTGGACGAAGTGCCACTTGGGCAGCAACCGACCAGGATCACGCCGACGGCAATTTCCGGTGGCAGGTTGAACACCCGGCACAGCAACCAGGCCACGCCCGGCATGATCACAAAGTGCGCGACCACGCCCAGGGCCACGCGCCACGGGTGGCGCGCGACCTCGGCGAAGTCTTCAAGTTTGAGGGTCAGCCCCATGCCAAACATCACCAGGCCCAGCAGCGGCACGATGGCGCCTTTGAGGCCGATGAGCCAACCGGGTTCGAGGAAGGCGAGCACCGCGAAAATCAACACCCAGTAGGCGAAGGTATTGCCGACGAAGCGGCTCAAGGCGGCGAGTGCGCGCATGGGGGATGTCCTTGTTATTAGTTAAGTTCGGTAACGCCGATGCCTGCTTGGAAACCCAATCAAATGTGGGAGCGGGCGTGCGTAGGAGCTGGGCTTGCCCGCGATGCAGGCACCTCGGAGCTCCCACACACGCCGGCTCCCACATTTTGATCTTCACATGGCTTTAGATGCCTTGTGGGGTTTCTTCACCACCCAGTGCTTCGATCAGCGCCGGCAAGAACTCGCCGAACGTGAGCATCATCAGGGTAAAGCTGGCGTCCAGTTGGCCCAGGGCCTCGTCGCCGCCGTCCTGTTCTGCCTGGTCTTGCAGCAGGTCTTCGAACTTCAGGCGCTTGACGGTCATTTTGTCGTCGAGCATGAAGGACAACTTGTCCTGCCAGGCCAGGGACAATTGGGTCACGACTTTACCGGTGGTCAGGTGCAGCTGGATTTCTTCGCCGGTCAGGTCTTGGCGCTTGCAACGCACAATGCCGCCGTCTTCATGGGTGTCGCGCAGCTCGCATTCGTCGAGGACGAAGAAGTCATCGGCCGGCTTCTGGGTCGTGACCCAGTCGGTCATGATCGCGGTTGGCGCAGTTTTTACTGTGAGTGGGCGAACCGGCAGGGTGCCGATCACTTCACGCAGGGTCGACAGCAGGTCTTCGGCGCGCTTGGGGCTGGCCGAGTTGACCAGGATCAGACCCTGTTTCGGCGCGATGGCGGCGAAGGTCGACGAGCGACGAATAAAGGCGCGCGGCAGGAAGGCCTGGATGATTTCATCCTTGATCTGGTCGCGTTCCTTTTTATAGACCTTGCGCATTTGCTCGGCTTCGATCTCTTCGACTTTCTCTTTGAGTGCGTCACGCACCACGCTACCCGGCAGGATACGTTCTTCCTTGCGCGCGGCGATCAGCAGGAAGTCACCGCTGACGTGAACCAGGGGAGCGTCTTCACCTTTACCGAAAGGGGCGACGAAACCGTAAGTGGTCAACTCCTGGCTGGCACAAGGGCGCGCCAGTTTGGTGGCCATGGCCGCTTCCAACGCCTCGGCATCAACAGGCAGATCTTGGGTCAGGCGATAGATAAGCAGGTTCTTGAACCACATGGGGTGAGTCTCTCCTTTATACAAAGGGGGGCATTATTCTCTTGATATCGCCTGAGGCCAACCCTGCCTAAGCCATTGGAAGGGCTGAAAAAAAAGATTTAAGAAAGTGCTTGCCAGATCTAAGGTCGCTCCGTAGAATGCGCGCCACACCGAAACGAAGGGTGATTAGCTCAGCTGGGAGAGCATCTGCCTTACAAGCAGAGGGTCGGCGGTTCGATCCCGTCATCACCCACCATTCGCTTCATGTGTTACGCGCAGCGGTAGTTCAGTCGGTTAGAATACCGGCCTGTCACGCCGGGGGTCGCGGGTTCGAGTCCCGTCCGCTGCGCCATATTCGGTAACCTGGAACGCTGAACGCCAGGTCACCACAAAACTCGCGTTTGAGGGCGAGAAGCCCCATTTTTCGGGGTGTGCGTCGTCCTGAAGAAATTATTTTAAATAAATTGCATTTAAATCAAGACATTGCGGATTTTTGGTGTATGATGCCGCCCACACCGAAACGAAGGGTGATTAGCTCAGCTGGGAGAGCATCTGCCTTACAAGCAGAGGGTCGGCGGTTCGATCCCGTCATCACCCACCATTCGCTTCAAGTGTTACGCGCAGCGGTAGTTCAGTCGGTTAGAATACCGGCCTGTCACGCCGGGGGTCGCGGGTTCGAGTCCCGTCCGCTGCGCCATATTCGGTAACCTGGAACGCTGAACGCCAGGTCACCACAAGAAGCCCGCTCATTGAGCGGGCTTTTTTTTGCCTGCGATTCAGCAGGGCGACTCAACGGCGCGCATCGGCGCGACATCGCGTCGGCCCAAGAACACACACACCACCACCGCCGTAAGCAAGGTGAGCCCGGCCAACAATTGCAGCAACGTAGTGAACCCGGCGATGTAAGCCGTGCGCAGCACATCCAGTGGAATGTTCGTACTGGCGTGTCGGGCATCACCCATGACCAACTGCTGGGCAACCACTAAAACATCCTGAGCAGTACTCGCTGGTAGATGCTGCGCGATCAACGCGCTCAACACCGCCATGGTGATCGCCAGCGCTACACCTTCACTGGCGACCCGGGTTGTATTGAAAATCCCTGCCGCCATGCCTGCGCGTTCTTTTGGCACCACGCTGATTGCCAGGCCGTCCATCAAACCCCACGGCAACCCCGTACCCATCCCAATGACCAGCATCGCGGCCACAGCCTGCAGCGGCTGGCCGACCTCGACCCGGCTCAACCCGTACAGACCTGCTGCCGCGATCAGCAGGCCAATGGCACACAACACGCCGGGCGACAGCCAGCGCGTCAGCGTTGCGGCAATGATCGGCACCACCAGCATCGGGGCCGACAGCGCCAGCATCATCAAGCCTGCGTCAAATGCACTGGCGCCTTCCACACCGATAAACCGTAGCGGCAGCAGCACAATCAAGACGATGTAGCAGTAACAGGTGCCAATCGGCAGTAACTGCACGCCAAGAAAGCGCGCAAAGCGAAACAGCCGCAGGTCCAACATCGGTTGGCTTGCGCGGTTTTCAACCAGGATAAACGCCAGTAAAAACACCACCGTCGCCACCAGCAAAGAGAGGGTCGTGAAGGAGCTCCAACCCTGTTCCGGTGACAGGATCACCGCCGTGGTCAAGCTCACCAGCATGGCTGAAAACGTCAACACCCCGGCCACATCCAGGCGCAGTGCGTACGGGTCGCGGCTCTCACGCATTGTGGGCGCGGCAAATAATAGCGAGAGGCCTGCCAGCAAGGCGGTGGCGAGGAAAATCGCGCGCCAGCCCCATTGTTCGATCAGCCACCCCGACAGCAGCGGGCCAAACGCTAGGCCGGCGCCAAAGGTCGTGCCCAGCAGGCTGAAGGCGCGCGTTCTGGCATGGCCGTCAAATTCCTGGGCCAATGCCGCACAGCCGCTGGCTAATGCTGTCGCCGCTGCAACGCCTTGCACCCCGCGCAATATATCCAGCCAGAGTATGCCCGGCGCCACGGCCAACAGCAGGGAAACCAGGCTGAACAGCGCCATTCCCCACAAGAACAAACGCCTGCGCCCATAGCGGTCAGCGAGGGTTCCGGCGGCCATCAACAGGCTGGCGAAACTGAGCATGAATGCGTTGGTGATCCACGCCAGCGGTGTGGGATGGGCTGCGAAGGTTTGACCGATAAAGGGCGTGGCCACCGCGCCTCCGGTAAAACTCATGGGCAGCACCAGGGCCGCCAGGCAGATCGCGGCCAAGATCGCATAGCGGCCATGCGTGGAGTGGTTTGCTGCGTTCATGGGGAATGTCCCGTTGATCTATCGAGATAAAGACTCTAATCAGGATGTAATCATCGATAAACAGGCTTACATTCCGCTCATAGCGGACTAAAAGGATGCAATGACGTGGCGGACAATCTCAACGGTGTGGTCGCCTTCGTCAAAACGGCAGAAGCCCTCAGCTTTACCGGGGCTGCCCGGGCGATGGGTATTTCCGCTTCGGCGGTCGGCAAAAACGTCGCCAAGCTGGAGGCCGAACTGAAGGTGCGGCTGTTGCACCGCAGTACTCGCAAAGTCAGCCTCACCGCCGAGGGCCAGCTGTTCTATGAGCGCAGTCGCAAAATCCTCGATGACCTGCAGGACGCCCGCGCCATGCTCTCCCATGCCATGCAGGCACCGCGTGGCAAGCTGCGGGTCAGCCTGCCCACCATCGGCTATCGCTTCCTCTTTCCCCATATGCTCGCATTCAGGCAAGCCTATCCGGAGATTGAGTTGGAACTGGATTTCAACGACCACCTAGTGGACGTTATCGAGGAGGGTTTCGACGTGGTGATCCGCAGCGGCGGCCTGGCCGACTCGACGCTGATGGCGCGTAAGCTCGGGCCGTTCAGGTTTGTACTGTGTGCGTCCCCAACGTACCTGCGGGCTAATGGCCGCCCAGCAACCCTCAGTGATCTTGAACACCACCAATGCCTGCGTTATCGGTTCGCTACCACCGGCAAAATCATGGACTGGAGCTTATCTGCCAACCCGGCGATCACTCAGTTGCGCCTGCCCACCGCACTGACCTTGAACAATATGGAAGCCATGCTCAGGGCGGCGATTGATGGCCATGGCATTGCCTACGTGCCGGACTTTCTGGCCCGTGAGGCGCTGGCTCAAGCACAGTTGGAAACCGTGTTGGACGGGCACGCTGATGACCAGGGCCAGTTCTGGGCGCTGTGGCCGTCCAGTCGGCATCTGTCGCCAAAAATCCGCGTGTTTGTGGACTTTGCCGCCGAGCATCTGTTCACACCCCCATCAACCGGTAGCCCACCTGCAACTCGGTAATAAAATGCTGCGGTTGCGCCGGATCTGCTTCTAGTTTTTGCCGCAAGTGCGCCATGTGCACGCGCAAATAGTGCGCGCGATCCACGTAATCCAGGCCCCACACTTCCAGTAATAATTGACGGTGCGTCAGTACACGGCTCTGGCCGCGAATCATCGCGCAGAGCAAGCGGTACTCGATGGGCGTGAGGTGCACCGGCTGCCCCTGGCGCCATACCTCATGGGTTGCAAGGTCGACTTCAATCTCGCCAAACGCGACTTTGCTGGTGGCCGCCACGGCGCCGGTCTGCCCATGCCGGCGCAGTTGCGCGCGGATGCGGGCGAGCAACTCGGGCACGCCGAACGGCTTGGTCAGGTAGTCATCGGCCCCGGCGTCCAGGGCGGCGACTTTTTCTTCCTCGCGATCACGCGCCGACAGCACCAGAATTGGCACGGCCAGCCAGCCACGCAGTTCGCTGATCAGTTGCTTGCCATCGCCGTCCGGCAGGCCGAGGTCGACGATCACTAGGTCCGGTTGACGGCTGGCGGCATGGATCAGCGCACGTTTGACGCTGTCGGCCTCAAACACCTGAAAGCCTTCGTCTTGCAGGGAGATCCCGACGAAGCGGCGAATATTGGCTTCGTCTTCAACAATCAAAATGCGTGCAGTGCTCATAGGGCTTCCATAAGCGGCGGGGTGCCCGCCGGTAAGATAATGATGAAGTGCATGCCGCCCGCGTGGCCGGGGTTGGCTTCGATGCGCCCGCCATGGGCTTCAACGATGCGTTTGGCCAACGCCAGGCCCAGGCCGATGCCGGCGACGGACGATTCCTGCTGGCCGCGCGTGAAGGGTTCGAACAGATTGGCCGGGGCGCTGCCTGGGCCGTTGTCGCTGACCTCAAGCACGATGGTGTCGGCAACGGCGCGCGCCGCGACGGTAATGCGGGTGCCCGGCGGGGTGTACTTGGCGGCGTTGTCCAGCAGGTTGACCAGCACGCGCTCGATCAACAGCGCGTCGATTTCCACCAGCGGCAATTGCGGGTCCAGTGGGGTGTTTAGGCGGTGGCGCGCCAGTGGCTCACGCAGTTGGCGCAGCGCACTGCCGACGATTTCTTCCAGCGAATGCCATTGGCGGTTCAGGCGCACACCGCGTTCCTGCATGCGCGCCATGTCCAGCAGGTTTTCGATCAGCCGCTGCATGGAGGTGGCCTGTTCATGAATGCCAGTGAGCAATTCGGTTAGCGGACCGGGCGGGGCATGGGGCAGGGCGGTGTCGGCGGCGCCGATCAGTGTGGTCAGCGGTGTGCGCAGGTCGTGGGAAATCGCCGCGAGCAAGGTGTTGCGCATTTTCTCGCCTTCCATCTGTACCAGCGTGCTTTGCGCCACTTCGACGAAGTGCACGCGCTCCAGTGCAATCGCCAGTTGGCTCATGCAGGCTTCCAGCAGCCGGCGTTCCTGCGGGTCGCTCAAGCGTTCACTCTGCGCCAGTTCCAGCACCAGTACGCCGCGTACGCGCATCGGCGCTTTGAGCGGCCAGTAGCAGCCCTTGGCCGCCGATAAGGTGTCGGTGCCGTGGCCGGCGGCTTGGCCATGGTCGTAGGTCCATTGGGCGATGCTGTCGTCGATCGGCAACCCGCTGGCACTCACGCTGTGCACGCCATCGGCGGCATCCGGCAGCGCCAGGCCGACCCGCGCTTCGAACACGCCGCTGAAGGTGCGCAGGGCCACTTCACTGATTTGCTCCACGGTCAGCGCCGCCGACAGGTCGCGGGCCAGCCGCGCCAATGAGGTGGCGCGCCGTTCGCGGGCGGCGGCGGTGCGTGCTTCGTGGCGCAGGCGCGCGGTGAGTTGCCCGGTGATCAGGGCGATGCCGAGCATCAATGCAAAGGTGAAGAAATACTGGGTGTCATTGACGGTGAACGAGTAGCGCGGCTGCACGAAAAAGAAGTCGAAACACAGCACCGCGAGCATCGCCGCCCATACGCCGGGGCCGCGCCCTAAACGCAGGGCCACCAGCACCACCGTGAGCAAAAACAGCATGACCACGTTGGCCAGGTCGAACACCTGCAGCAGCAGGGCGGCGACGGCACTGGCAGCGAAACACGCCAGGCTGGCCCACAGATACGCCAGCGTTGTACCGGCAGCCGGTGCAGTTTTTTCGATGAGCGGCGGCTTGCCCGGCAACAGCCCATGAGCAATCACGATCTGATCGATTTGCGGATGGTGCCGGCTGATCCGGTCGCTGACCGACTGGTGCCAGAACCGCCACGCCTGGCGCGGATGGTGGCCGAGCACCAGGCGATTGGCGTTGTGCTCGCGGGCGCAGGCGGCCAGCGCCTCGGCCACGTCCATGCCCGGCAGCGTCGCGGTGTCGGCGCCGAATTCGGCGGCCAATGCCAAGGTTTTCATCGCGGTCAGGTAGCGCCTGGCGCCGCGGCCTTGGTGCGCGGCCACGTGCACCACGATCCAGTCGGCTTCGAGTTTTTGCGCCAGGCGCGCCGCTTCGCGCACCAGACGCTCATCGCCGGCATCGCCCGCCACGCCAACCAGCAGCCGTTCGCGGGCCGGCCACAAGGTACTGATCGAGCGTTCACGGCGGTACACACGCATTTGCGTATCGACGCGGTCGGCCGTGCGGCGCAGCGCCAGCTCACGCAATGCCAACAGGTTGCCCTTGCGGAAAAAATGCCGCGAGGCGCGCTCCGCCTGTGGGCCCAGGTACACCTTGCCGTCCTTCAAGCGTTGCAGCAGATCATCGGGCGGCAGGTCGATCACCACCACTTCGTGGGCGTTATCGAACACATGATCCGGCACCGTTTCGCGTACGCGAATGCCGATGATCCCACTGACCAGATCATTCAGGCTTTCCAGGTGCTGGACGTTGAGGGTGGTCCACACATCAATGCCGGCGCTGAGCAGTTCTTCAACGTCTTGCCAGCGCTTGGGGTGGCGCGAACCGGGCACGTTGCTGTGGGCCAGTTCGTCCACCAACACCACGGCGGGGTGCCGGCGCAGGGCAGCATCGAGGTCGAATTCGCTGAGGGCGAACTCGCGGTGCAACAGGGCGGCACGGGGCAGTTGTTCCAGGCCGTCGAGCAGCTCGGCGGTCTCGGCGCGGCCATGGGTTTCCACCACGCCTGCAAGGACGTCACGGCCCAGGGCGACTTCGCGTT
Organism: Pseudomonas sp. IB20; assembly: GCF_009707325.1. Taxonomy (NCBI): domain Bacteria; kingdom Pseudomonadati; phylum Pseudomonadota; class Gammaproteobacteria; order Pseudomonadales; family Pseudomonadaceae; genus Pseudomonas; species Pseudomonas gelidaquae. The sequence continues at coordinate 1,869,102 of NZ_CP046103.1, forward strand.
GTGCCGCCGCGAGCATGGCGCAGGTCTTGCCCACCCCGGCATTGGAGCCGAAGTAGATACGCAATTTGCCGCGCAAGGCGGCCTGTTCTTCCAGCTGTACCCGGGCCAGCAGGGCGTCGGGGTCGGGGCGGTCATCGTTTAATGCGGGCATGTCATTCCTGTTGAATACAACACATTTAACTGTGGGAGCTGGCTTGCCTGCGATGGCGGCGAGTGTCGTCCGAGACCTAATCCGGTCAATAGCATGTCGATCAACTTGATCCCGGCGAACGGCACCAACACCCCGCCCAGGCCGTAGATCAGCAAGTTGCGGTTAAGCAACGCCGCCGCACCGATCGCGCGGTAGGTCACCCCGCGCAGCGCCAGCGGAATCAACGCGACAATGATCAGCGCGTTAAAAATCACCGCGCTGAGAATCGCCGAGTTGGGGCTGCTCAGGTGCATCACGTTCAACGCGCCGAGCTGCGGGTAGGTGGCAACAAACGCCGCCGGGATAATTGCGAAGTACTTCGCCACGTCATTCGCCACGCTGAAGGTGGTGAGGGCGCCACGGGTCATCAGCATCTGTTTGCCGACCTCGACCACTTCGATCAGCTTGGTCGGGTTGCTGTCGAGGTCGACCATGTTGCCGGCCTCTTTCGCCGCTTGGGTGCCGCTGTTCATCGCCACCGCCACGTCGGCCTGGGCCAGCGCCGGTGCGTCGTTGGTGCCGTCGCCGGTCATGGCCACCAGCTTGCCCTGAGCCTGGTAGTCGCGGATCAGTTGCAGCTTGTCTTCCGGGCGGGCCTCGGCGAGGAAGTCATCCACCCCGGCTTCCACCGCAATCGCGGCGGCGGTCAGGCGGTTGTCGCCGGTGATCATCACGGTCTTGATGCCCATGCGCCGCAGTTCGGCGAAGCGCTCCTTGATGCCGCCTTTGACCACGTCCTTGAGCTCTACCACGCCCAACGCTTTGGCACCGTCGCACACCACCAGCGGGGTGCTGCCGCGCCGTGACACTTCATCGACCTTGGCCTGCAACGCCGCCGGGAAACTCCCACCCAAGGCTTCGATATGGCTGCGAATCGCATCCGCCGCGCCTTTGCGAATCGCCCGGCCTTCGGGCAGGTCTACGCCGCTCATGCGGGTTTGCGCGGTGAAGTGCACAAAGCTGGCGCCCAGGGCGTTGATGTCCCGCGCGCGGATGTCGAATTTCTGTTTGGCCAGCACCACGATGCTGCGGCCTTCTGGGGTTTCATCCGCCAGCGACGCGAGCTGCGCGGCATCGGCCAGCTCGGCTTCTTTCACGCCCGGTGCTGGCAAAAAGCTGCTGGCCTGGCGATTGCCCAGGGTGATGGTGCCGGTCTTGTCCAGCAGCAACACGTCGACATCGCCCGCCGCCTCGACCGCACGGCCGGAGGTGGCGATGACGTTCGTCGACATCATCCGGCTCATGCCCGCCACGCCGATGGCCGAGAGCAGGCCGCCGATAGTGGTGGGGATCAGGCACACCAGCAATGCCACCAACACCGTGGCGCTGATCACGCTGCCGCTGCCGCTCATGGCCACGGCGAAAATCGAGTAAGGGCTGAGCGTGGCGATCACCAGCAGGAACAGCAGGGTCAGGCCCACCAGTAAAATCGTCAGCGCGACTTCGTTGGGGGTCTTCTGGCGCTTGGCCGATTCAACCATCGAAATCATGCGGTCCAGGAACGATTCGCCGGGGTTGACGCTGATGCGCACCACCAGCCAATCCGACAGCACCCGCGTACCGCCGGTGACCGAGGAAAAGTCGCCACCGGCCTCGCGAATCACCGGCGCCGATTCGCCAGTGATTGCGCTTTCATCCACCGAGGCCACGCCTTCAATCACCACGCCGTCCAGCGGCACCAGGTCGCCGGCTTCGATCAACACCACGTTGTCTTTGCGCAGCAGGCTGGCTTCCAGCGGCAACCAGGCCGCACCGTGGCGCGGCTGCTGCAGCAACTTGGCCAGGGTCTGGCGTTTCATGCCGCGCAGGCTGGCGGCCTGGGCGCGGCTGCGACCTTCGGCCAGGGCTTCGGCGAAGTTGGCGAACAGCACGGTGAACCACAACCACAAGGTGATGCTGAGGATAAAACCGCTGGGCGCTTCACCCTTGCCGCCCAGGGACTGGAACCACAGCAGAGTGGTGAGGATGCTGCCCAGGTACACCACGAACATCACCGGGTTTTTCCATTGGGCCTGGGGCAGCAGTTTCTTCAACGCATCGACGCCGGCGGTGAGCACGATGCGTCGGTCAAACAGGGGTAAACGAGCATTCTTCATGAGGGCAATCTCTTACTCACTGACCGCAATAGAGGGCTGACGTGCATCCAGCGCCAAGTTGAGTTGCAGCACGTTCACCCGTGGCTCGCCAAGCAAGCCGAGGGTGCGCGCGGCGGTGTGGTCGTTGAGCAGTTGCAGCAGCTCGGCTTCGGGGATGTGCCGCAGGCGCGCTACTCGGGCCAGTTGCAGCCGGGCGTTGACCACCGAGATATGTGGGTCGAGGCCCGATGCGGAGGCGGTGACTGCGTCCACTGGCACCTGGGCATCGGCGGCCAGGCCGTTGGCCTGGCGATAGGCCTTGGCCCGCGCCGCCACTTGGTCCAGCAGTTTCTGGCTGGTCGGACCCAAATTGCTGGCGCCGCTGGAACCGGCGTTGTACGGCTGCGAAATGCTTTTGCTCGGGTCTTGCGGATCGGCGCCGAGGGTCATGCTCGGGCGGCCCTGGAAGTACTCAGGCTTCGTGAAGTGTTGGCCGATCAACGCCGAGCCGATCACCAGCCCGTCGCGTTCAATCAGCGAGCCATTGGCCTGATACGGGAGCAACAGTTGCGCGGCCAGGGTGGTGAAGGCGGGGTACGCCAGCCCGGTCAGCAGCATGAAAAACACCGCCGACACCAGCACCGGACGCAGCAGCCCTTTGAATATCGATTGAGTCGTCATCAACATGTCCTTAGTTGTACGTCTGGCCGGACAGCAACTGCAGTTGCTCCACCAGCGGGCCGAGCGCGAGCGCCGGCAAGAAGGTCAGGCCACCGACCACCAGCACCACGAACACCACCAGCAGCATGAACAGCGGGGTCGCGGTGGGGATGGTGCCGGCGCCGGCCGGTACGGTCTTTTTCATCGCCAGGGAACCGGCCACGGCAAGCATCGGCAGCATGGTGAAGAAGCGTCCGATCAACATCGCCAAGCCAATGGTGGTGTTGAAAAACGGCGTGTTGGCGTTCAGCCCGGCAAACGCCGAACCGTTGTTGGCGGTGCCCGAGGTGTAGGCGTAGAGCACCTCGCTGAAGCCGTGGGGGCCGAGGTTGTTGAGGCTGGCCAGGGTGTCCGGCCACAGGGCGGCGAGGGCGGTGAAACCGAGAATGCTGATGGGGTGCGCGAGCACCGAGAGCATCACCAGTTTCATCTCGCGGGCCTCGATTTTCTTGCCGAGGAATTCCGGGCTGCGGCCGATCATCATGCCCACCAGGAACACGGTGAGTAGCGCGTACTGGATCAGGTTGATAAAGCCCACGCCGTCACCGCCGAACACGCAGTTGAGCATCATCTGCGCCAGCGGCACGAAGCCGCCCATGGGCGTCAGCGAGTCATGCATGGTGTTGACCGAGCCGGTAGTGGCGGCGGTGGTGGTGGCGATAAACAGGCTGCTGTCGGCGATGCCAAAGCGCAATTCCTTGCCTTCCATGTTGCCGCCGCTTTGCTCGATCGACAGCGTCTGGTTGGCGCCGGCCTGGGTCAGCAGCGGGTTGCCGGTTTGCTCGGCGCCATACACCAGCGCCAGGAAGCCGATAAACATCACCAGGAAGGTGCCGAAAAACACCCAGCCCTGACGGCGTTGCACCAGCATGCTGCCAAAGGTGTAGGTCAGTGCCGACGGGATCAACAGCATGCTGAGGATGTGCAGGATGTTGGTCAGCGGCGTCGGGTTTTCGAACGGATGCGCGGCGTTCATGCTGAAGAAGCCGCCGCCGTTGGTGCCGATATGCTTGATCGATTCAAAGCTGGCGACTGCGCCGACAATCAACTGTTGCTGCGCGCCCTCAAGCGTCGTTGCCAAGGCTTGAGAGGCGAAGGTCTGCGGCATGCCTTGCCACACATACACCAGCGCCATGCCCACGCACAGCGGCAGCATCACCCGGTAAAGGGTGCGAGTGAAGTCGACCCAGAAGTTGCCGATATCGGCTGAGCTCGAACGGCTCAATCCACGAATAAAACCTGCCGCCGCGACCACGCCGGACGTGGCACCGACAAACATCAGAAAGGTGATGACCGCCATCTGGCTGAAGTTCGACAGGCTGGTTTCGCCCGAGTACGCCTGCCAGTTGGTGTTGGTAATAAAGGACGCGGCGGTGTTGAACGCCAGGTCCGGGGTTTGTGCGGCCAGCCCCAGCGGGTTGATGGGCATCACCGCCTGCAAACGCAGGACGATATAGCCGAGCAGCATCATTGCCGCGTTCGACAGCAGCAACGCTGAGCCATAGCGGGCCCAGCCCATGGTCTCTAACGGGTTGATGCCCAGCAGGCGATAGGTACCGCGTTCCGGCAGGGCGTGGTGGGTCCCGGTGAATACCCGGGTCAGCCACTTGCCCATCAGCACGGCGAGCGCGGTCATCAACCCCAGGACCAGCGCAAATTCCAGCAAAGTGCTTAACATGTCGTGGCTCCGTTCAAATCTTGCCCATGGCGACAATGGCCATGGCAGTCGCACTAAAGAACACCAGGGAGAGGCCCATAAACATCACGTCGTACATGGCGAGCTCCCTAGAACTTTTCGGCGCGAATGAGGGCGTAGCCCAAGTAAGCGAACAGCCCGACGGCACATAAACCGCTGGCGACATAAATGAAGGTCAGTGTGAGCACGGTGTAACTCCCCTTGTTGAATAAGCCGGCGAGGTTAAGCGCTTGGGTATCAAGCTCGGGCACTGATTACGGGGGGCGGTATTAAGACGGTATATAGATGGGTTTTGGCTGGGCGAACGAAAACAAGGGATAGCCCGGTGCTGGGGTATCCCTTGAAAGTCTGGGGTTCTGCTGATTTCGCTGATCAGCTTATTTGGCTTTCTTTTTCTTTTCGCCACGGGTGGCGAGGTGCTCGAAGCAAAACGCAGCGGTGCCGAAGAGCGCAATCATTGACAGGACGACCATGCCTAACGTTGAACTTTCCACGATGACTTCCTACGGGTGATTAGGGCAGGAAGTGACGGTAGAGGGTGCGGGGTTAGTTGCTCAATAGAGGCGACGTAATCGTTATGGCGAATAGGCTATCTATACGCATTCTTTACGGATGATCAG